>NZ_CP041151.1:2815076-3127863 GCF_006494715.1 Shewanella sp. SNU WT4 | reverse complement strand
CAAATATCCATCTCTGATAAAAGTTATAACGCAAATAGATAATCAGTTCTCGATAAATATTAATATGCCTTTTAAACATTGCCTAGATATTGCACAAGGGGAATATATAGCTTTGTGTGAAGGTGATGATTTTTGGTATACGAATGACAAACTACAAAAACAAATAAAAGAACTTGAAGACAATAAAGGTTACAACATTGTTATTTCATCTGCTGTAGGATTATCTAATGATGGTTCTTATAATGATTTTTGTAACATTGGACAAGAAAAATTATTAATACCATTTGCAAACTGTATTCTAGGGCCGAGAAAAGATTTTTATCCAACAGCGTCATTCTTTTTTAGAAAAAGTGCTTTAAATCATATTCCAAGTTGGTTCTATAACGCTCCTGTATGTGATTATTATGTTCACCTATTTTGTTCATACCCTAATGGTTGTATATATCTTCCTGAAAAAACAGTAGTGTATCGATTAAGTGCAGTTGGAAGTCTAAGTAGTCTCATGGATAAAAATAAATTTATCGTTTTAAAAAACAGATCTTATGATTGTATATTAAAATTAAATGATATGTATTCGTTAGATAATGAAGCTAAATTGGCTATAAAAAATAAGAAAATTGAATATTTATTTTCTTTGTTTCTTGTATCTTTGCAACTGAAAGATTATAGAAATGCTATTAGCTATTTGTTTAAATCGACATCTGTTAGTCTTGTTTCTACAATAAATTTCTTTTGTGTTCAACTTGTAAGTTTGATAAAGGGACGTTTGAGTAGATAGTGCAGGTTTTTCTTGTAGGGGCAGTGTTTTTATTGATTTGGTTAATAAGTTGCTAATGAATGAAAATAAAATTTAAAGTTGTTACTACAGTAATTTTCAGGTTGCATAAATTATGAGTTATGAAAAAAAGTTATCCAAAGAAAAAATCTTGATAATTAGTCATAATAGTCTTTCTAGCACAGCTAATAATGGCAAAACTCTACATTCTATTTTTGATTGTTTTCCTAGTGATGCAATCGCTCAGTTATATTTTCAAACAGAGATTCCAGACTCGTATAAATTTAATTTATTTTTCAGAATTACTGATTTAGATATTATAAAAAATTTCTTTAAATTAAACTTTGATTTTGGAGGGAAAACATACAACTTAAATTCCAATGAGCCTAGAGATGTGTATGGCAAGCATTCTACTATTATTCGTCATTTTAAAAAGTTATCTTCCATAAAAAATTTGATTAGAGAGTTTATTTATTCATTGAAAATTTATGATGGAGAAAGATTAAATGTATGGATTGATGACTTTAAGCCCACTGCCATTTTTGTATTAGGTGGAGAATCTAGATTCTTATTTGATATTGCCTTAAAGCTTTCAATTAAAAAGAATATCCCTTTACATATTTTTTTTACTGATGATTATATATTTAATACAAGAACATCAAGGTTTAATGTATTAAATAAATTATTCTTTAATAAGGTGAAGGAATCAGTTTTAAATGCGAAATCTTGTTTTTGTATTAGTGACAAAATGGCAGTAAAATATAAAAGTGAATTTTCTAGAGATTTCTACATCTTAAATAATGCAGTTGATTTCAATAGCAATCGATTAACTAAAGTTAGTTTGCAGGATTCACAGATCAAGTTTATTTATGCAGGTGGTTTAACACTTGGAAGAGACCGCGCATTAGTTGATTTATGCAAGTTGATCGGTTCTGTTGGTCTGATGGATGATTCCTTTGACTTTCAAATTATAATTTGTAGCGCTAACTGCTTATCACTTGATTTAATGACAGAATTAAAGAGTATTGTTGGTGTTAACATAATTGTTAATGGTTTTATGTCTGCAAAAGAAATGAAAGGCGTTTATAATACTGCGCATTTTTTACTTCATGTAGAGAGTGCCATTCCTAAGTACAAATCAAAAACATATTTATCCATATCAACTAAAATATCAGAATGTCTCTCGTCAAAAAGATGTCTTTTAGCTTTTGGACCTCCAGAATTAGCGTCTATGGAGTTAATCAGTACCAATCATGTTGGATTATTTTTAAATAGTTCATCATCTGATTCTGTAAATAAACAGCTTATATACGATGTCGTTTCTTCACAGGAAACATATTGTTTTTTTGTAAACTCAGGATATAAGTATGCAAAGGAACACTTTTCAAAAGATGTTTTACAAAATACTCTGTTGACTCATTTATGACTATTAAGAAATCATCAATATACATATTTCTAATATACATATATTCTTTTTTATATATCTTTACACCGACAAATTTTAGTCCATTTCATATATTGCATTTACTTTTTTTTGTTGCTCTTATTTACTTAATTAGATTTCCAAAGAAAATGATGATGTTTTTATCATCAAAATATTGTCTTCTTTCAGTTTTTATATTTTTATATCTTTTGCTTGTCTTTTTGATGCATCACTTTATAGGGAATGATGTCAATGCTTACAAGATTTATGTATATTTTATTTTATTCATAGAAACTCCAGTTTGTGCTTTTTTTATTGTGAGTGTTATAAGTGATAATGTTGATTTTAATGAAAGATATTTTTTACGTTTTTTGCTTAATATAAGCTTACTGCAAATTTTGATAGTCATAATTTCTATAACCGTACCTGGAGTTCGAGATTTAATTCTACAGACAAGTCGTGATGCAGATTTACTGATTTCAATTTCAAATTCTCATGGAGGGATGCGTTCTTTTGGTCTTGCTTCTGGCTATACATCTGATCTTGGTATGGTATTAGGAATTTTTTCCATGCTGTGCATATCCATTTCTCTTAAATCTCAAAATTTCTCTAAAAAATTTTTTTTATTAGGATTGCTGTTCGCTATCGGTGCAGTAATTAATGCTAGAGTTGGTCTTTTTCCACCATTATTTCTATTATTGTTAATCGTATTTTTATTTATATTTAATTTGATTTCTGTATTTAGATTAGCTGTTGGTGGTTTTTTTGCTGCCACAATATTCCTTATTTTCAGTTATACTGATTTTTATGATGAAAAGGCATTTGGGCGTCTGCTTGATATGGTTGATGAGGTTTTCTCTCTTATTAATGGAAATAAAGTTGGAACATTTCAGGTTTTAGAGAATATGCATTTTTTTCCAAATGATCGATTTAGTTTTTGGTTTGGCACCGGTATGGATGTATTCGACAATAAGAATGCTATGTCTTTACTAAATAGCGATATTGGTTATGTTAATGATATATTTCTTATGGGCTTGTTTAATGTTTTGCTTGTTTTTGTTCTGTTCTTTACGCTACATTTTAGAACGTTTTCTTATATTAGTAGAAAGTTTGGTAGTTTGGTATTATTTTGCTTGATTTCTTCTCTTTTTGTTTTTTATTTTAAAGGAGTCGGATTGACTTCTAATGCGATGACTAACTATTTAGTATTGATTACTTTTGGCCTTTATAAATTAAATAAACTAGGTGGTATTAAACTATGAAACTGTCAATATTGACACCATCTTATCAGTGTGACAGTTATGTTAAGCGTTCGTACTTAAATTTACTCAGTCAGACACATGATGATTGGGAATGGATTTTTGTAGATGATGGTTCTACTGACAATACCGCTAATATAATTCGGGAAATTTCCAGTTTCGATAGTAGGGTAAGGTTTTTTACGTATACTGATAATATGGGCAGAGGTTTTGCTAGAAATTTTGGTATTGAAAATGCTTCTACCAATTATATAGTAGTTTGGGATGTTGACGATTTGTACCATGAAACTAGACTTGATAAAATTGCAAATGCTTTCAAAAGTGGCTATGATTTTTTTTGTTCTTATGCGTTGATTTCAGATATGAGATTTAAATTAAAGGGCGCTAGACATTTTTCTATTGGTATAAATAAGTTAGATGCTGAATTTGTTCATGCTACACTGGCCTTTAATAAATCTATTTCTGATGATTTAAATTATCCTGTTTCAATGCGAACAGGTGAAGACTTAAATATAATGCTTTTTTTACAAACAAAATATAAAGGTTTCTATTGTAAAGAATATCTATTTATATATTTTGAAGATAGGGAAGTTAACATATTTAAGACAATTGATGCCGTGAAGTCAAGATTGTCGGTGATAAAAACACAAACTAAACTCTTTAAAAGTATTCGTAATGGCGTCATTAGAAAGGAAGTGATTAAGGTATCTTTAAAGCTAGTAGTATTGAAAATCATGTCGATTTTTCCATCATTATATTTATATAGTGTCAAATTTAGACAAAATGAATTTATAGATAGTAATCTTATAGATGATGGACATTTACGTTTATTTTGCAATTACAAAGGTGATAATTGAATGTTTAATAATAAAGTACTTTTAATTACTGGTGGTACTGGTTCATTTGGTAATGCTGTTCTTAATCGTTTTTTAAATACTGATATTAAAGAAATTCGTATTTTTTCTCGCGATGAGAAAAAACAAGATGATATGCGTAAGAAATATAATCATCCTAAGATTAAGTTTTATATAGGCGACGTAAGAGATTATAACAGTATATTAAATGCTAGTCGTGGTGTTGATTTCATTTATCATGCAGCAGCATTAAAGCAGGTTCCAAGTTGTGAGTTTTATCCGATGGAAGCGGTTAAGACTAATGTCATTGGCACTGAAAATGTACTTGAGGCAGCGATTCAAAATGAAGTTAAGCGAATTGTATGCTTAAGTACAGATAAAGCTGTTTATCCCATCAATGCCATGGGTATATCTAAGGCTATGATGGAAAAGGTGATTGTCGCTAAATCACGCAATTTAGATCCAGCCAAAACAGTGATTAGTGCAACCCGTTACGGGAATGTAATGGCATCTCGTGGTTCCGTTATTCCATTATTTTTACGTCAAATTATTAACGATCAAGCAATTACTGTTACAGATCCTAATATGACTCGTTTTATGATGACTTTAGATGATGCAGTAGACCTTGTCCTACACGCCTTTGAACATGGATCGAATGGTGATATTTTTGTTCAGAAAGCTCCTGCTGCTACAATCGATGTACTTGTAAAAGCTTTACTTAAAATAACCGCCAAGCCTGATCATCAAGTGAATGTTATTGGTACTCGTCATGGTGAGAAACTTTATGAGGCTTTGTGTAGCCGTGAGGAGATGTTTGTTGCTGAAGATCAAGGCGGTTATTACCGTATTCCGTCAGACAACCGCGACCTAAATTACTCTAAGTTCCATGAAGAAGGTGAACAAGATCTATCCGTTATTGAAGATTACAATTCACACAATACCGAGCGTTTAGATGTAGATGGTATGGTCAAGTTGCTTCATAAGTTGGATTTTATTGCAGATATTGAGGCTGGCAGTCTAGTTGTTCCAGAGGGTGTCTAAATGAGAATTATTGTTACTGGCGCCAAAGGTTTTATTGGCAAAAACTTGTGTTTAATGCTAAATGAGAATGGTTATAATGATGTTGTTGAAATAGATCGCGAGACATCTCTTGATGTTCTTGCCAAATTACTCCTCGATGCAGATTTTGTTTATCACTTAGCTGGTGTTAATCGCCCTGATAATGATGCTGAATTCCTTGAAGGAAATACTGATCTAACAACTTTCATTACAAACCAGTTAGAAATGTCTGGAAAATCAGTACCATTAGTAATTAGTTCTTCGATTCAAGCAGAGCTAGACAATCCGTATGGGCGTAGCAAGAGTTTGGCAGAAATATCTGTTGAGGAATATGGCAAAAGCACTAACTCTCCATATTATATTTATCGTTTTCCTAATGTCTTTGGTAAATGGTGTCGTCCTAATTATAACTCCTTTGTAGCAACTTTTTGTCACAATATTATTAATGATTTAGATGTCACTATCAATGATCCATTGGCCCCCGTGAATCTAGTTTATATCGACGACGTATGTCATGGTTTGATATCGCTCTTAGATGGTTCCAAAAGCATTGGCTTTAAGAGTGTTAAACCAGAATATCATACTACAGTAGGGGACGTTGCTACATTATTAAGATCATTCAAACATAGTCGTGATAATTTAATCACTGAAAATGTTGGGGCTGGACTTTCTAGAGCGCTTTATTCTACTTATCTTAGCTATTTATCTCCTGCACAATTTAGTTATTCAATTCCAAGTTATGGAGATGAGCGTGGGGTTTTTAGTGAAATGCTAAAAACTAAAGACGCTGGACAGTTTTCTTTCTTTACTGCTTATCCTGGTATTACCCGTGGTGGTCATTACCATCATACAAAAAACGAGAAGTTTCTTGTTGTAAAGGGAAAAGCATTATTTAAGTTTGAACATATAGCTACTGGTGAGCGTTATGAATTAGAAACAGATAGTAGCTTTCCTCGTATTGTTGAGACTGTTCCTGGTTGGTCACATGATATTACCAATACTGGTGATGAAGAAATGATTGTCTTGCTGTGGGCTAACGAAATTTTTGATCGTGAAGCACCAGATACTTTTGCTTGTCCTTTATAATGATTTTGAGTAAGTAGAATGAAAAAATTAAAAGTCATGTCTGTTGTTGGTACCCGTCCAGAGATTATCCGTTTATCCCGTGTACTTTCTGAATTAGATGAACACTGCGAACATATTTTGGTGCACACTGGTCAAAATTATGACTTCGAACTTAATGAAGTTTTTTTTAATGATTTAGGTGTACGAAAGCCAGATTATTTTTTGAATGCTGCGGGTAAAAATGCAGCAGAAACTATTGGTCAAGTGATAATTAAAGTCGACCAAGTATTAGAAGAAGTACAGCCTGAAGCTATGTTAGTGCTCGGTGACACTAATTCTTGTTTGTCAGCAATTCCAGCTAAGCGACGTAAAGTGCCTATTTTCCATATGGAAGCGGGTAACCGTTGCTTCGATCAACGTGTGCCCGAAGAGACTAATCGTCGTATTGTAGATCACACCGCAGATATTAATTTAACCTATAGTACGATTGCTCGTGATTATCTATTGGCTGAAGGTTTACCGGCTGATCGTGTGATTAAAACAGGGAGCCCAATGTTTGAAGTGCTCAATCATTATATGCCGCAAATTGATGGTTCAGATGTACTTTCGCGCTTGAGATTACAGAAAGGGCAATTCTTTGTTGTAAGTGCTCACCGTGAAGAAAACGTTGATTCTCCTAAGCAGTTAACTAAGTTAGCAGAAACTTTAAATACTGTTGCAGAGCTTTATAATTTACCTGTTATTGTTTCTACTCACCCACGTACCCGTAACCGAATAGAGGCACAGGGGATAGAGTTTCACCCTAATATTCAATTATTAAAACCTCTAGGTTTTCATGATTACAATCATCTACAGAAAAATGCAAAGGCAGTACTTTCTGATAGTGGTACTATTAATGAAGAATCATCTATTATGAATTTCCCAGCTGTTAATTTACGTGAGGCGCATGAACGACCAGAGGGTATGGAAGAAGCTTCAGTAATGATGGTTGGTTTAGACGTCGAAAGAGTGATTCAAGCTTTATCTATTTTAGATACTCAAAGTCGTGGTGAATTACGTGATTTACGTTTGGTTGCAGATTACAGCATGCCTAATGTTTCTGTTAAAGTTGTACGCATAATTCATAGCTATCGTGATTATGTTATGCGTACTGTTTGGAAACAGTATTAATTATTACTTGTATAAGGAGTAATTACCTCCTTATACAGACTATCGTATAACTTACAAGTTGAAAATATTTTGAAAATTTTAATTGTCACGCAATGGTTTGATCCAGAACCAACGTTTAAAGGACTTCTTTTTGCTCAAGAATTGGTAAAAAAGGGACATCAAGTAGAGGTCATTACCGGCTTTCCTAATTATCCAGGCGGTAAAGTATATGACGGTTATAAAATTTCATTATATAAGAAAGATGTTATCAATGATGTAGTTGTTCATAGAGTACCTTTGTACCCGAGTCACAATAGTTCCGCGATAAAAAGAGTTTTTAATTATATTTCCTTTGCTTGCAGTTCGTTAATTTGTGGTTTATTAAAAGCTAATAGGCCTGATGTAATTTATAGTTATCACCCCCCACTAACCACATCTTTATCTGCATTGTTTATCGGCATGTTCAGGTGTGTCCCTTTTATTACTGACATCCAGGATTTATGGCCAGAAACACTTGCTGCGACAAGGATGCTTTCCAACAAAAAAGCGCTTTCAGTTGTAGATGTCGTTTGTAATTTTGTATATAAACGTGCTGCAAAAATAGTTGTGTTGTCGCCAGGTTTTAAGAATAAATTGATTGCTAAAGGTATTCCAGAATCCAAAATTGAAGTTATTTATAATTGGTGTGATGAAGTTGCTTTAGCAAACTCAACTGAAACAAAAGTTTCTTTGCCATTAAACAATAAATTAAACGTTGTTTTTGCAGGTAATCTTGGTTTTGCTCAGGGATTACCTGCGATTGTGGATGCCGCCAAATTGCTCAGTGAGCGAAATACTCCTGTTAATATAGTATTAGTTGGTGATGGAGTTGCAAAATTATCAGCACAGAAAAAAGTTGATGAATTGCAGCTTGATAATATGTTCTTTTTGCCGCGAGTTCCGATGCAAGAGGTTGGGGGAATTTTAAATGCTGCAGATATTCTATTAGTTCATTTGACAGATGACCCATTATTTTCAATTACGATACCATCTCGTACGCAAGCTTACTTAGCTGTTGGTAAACCCATCGTAATGGGGGTTGATGGTGACGCTAGTCAATTAATTCAAATGGCTCAAGCTGGTGTTTGCTGTAAAGCGAACTCATCTGAATCTTTAGCTTTAGCTATTCATCAATTAACTGACTTGAGCATTGAGGAAAGATATCAAATGGCTCTAAATGCTAGTAATTTTTATCATGACCATTTATCTCTTGAACGAGGAGTTAATAAGTTTATTTCTGTATTCGAGGATATAAAATGAAACGGATATTTGATTTAATATTATCAATTTTAGCACTTTTTTTACTGTCTCCAATTATTTTATTTGTTGCTTGGAAAATTAAAGAGAATCTCGGCTCCCCTGTGATTTTCCGGCAAACACGTCCTGGAAAAAATGGAAAACCTTTCAATATGATTAAGTTTCGTACAATGAAAGATGTGTTGGATATTGATGGCAATCCATTGCCAGATACAGAACGGATGACTTCATTCGGTAATAAATTGAGAAATTCAAGCTTAGATGAGTTACCGGAGCTTTGGAATGTTGTTAAAGGTGAAATGAGCTTAGTTGGTCCACGTCCATTATTGATGCAATATTTGCCACTTTACAGTGATGAGCAAGAACGTCGCCATGAAGTTCGCCCAGGCGTTACTGGCTGGGCGCAAATTAATGGTCGAAATGCCATTAGTTGGGAAGAGAAGTTTAAGCTTGATGTCTGGTATGTAGATAACAGAACTTTCCTCCTAGATATTAAGATTTTGCTGTCAACAGTCAAAAAAGTCTTTATCAAAGAAGGAATCTCTGCTGAAGGTCATGTGACAATTGAGCCTTTCACAGGGCAAACGCAGCAAGGCAATGGAGATGAGTAATTCCTCATCTGGATCATGCGCTATTCTTGGTGCTAGTGGCCATGGCAAAGTGATTGCCGAAATTGCTGAGCTCAATGGTTTCACTGAAATTCATTTTTACGATGACAGATGGCCAGAGTTAGCTCGGATAGAGCATTGGCCCGTATATGGTAATAGCGATATCCTCATAAAGCGAATTCATGATTATACAAATATAGTAGTTGCCATTGGTGACAATGCTACTCGGTTAAAAAAGTATAGACTTCTCTTTGAGCACGGAGCTTGTTGTTTGCCTTTAGTTCACCCTAGTGCAGTAGTAAGCAATTACGCTCAACTTGGTGATGGCACGGTTGTGATGGCTGGTGCAGTCGTTAATTCATTCAGTTACATTGGTAAGGGATGTATTATTAATACTGTTGCTTCAGTCGATCATGATTGCATGATCGCTGATGGTGTTCACATTAGTCCTGGTGCACATTTAGCTGGTGCTGTTCAAGTTGCAGAATGTTGTTGGATTGGTATTGGCAGCCAAATTAAACAGCTTATACGAATTGGTTCAAACTCTATTGTTGCAGCAGGAGCAACAGTAATTAATGATGTATTAAATAATCAGACGGTTATTGGTATTCCTGCTAAGCCAATCAACCGTAAGGAATTATAATTGTGCTAAATACACCTTTTTCTCCGTGGCCGAGTTTTACTCAAGAAGAGGCCGATGCAGTTAGTCGCGTACTGCTGTCAAATAAAGTTAATTACTGGACTGGTAACGAGTGCCGGGAATTTGAAAAAGAGTTTGCCGCTTGGGTCAATTGTGAATATGCCATCGCTTTGGGTAATGGCACACTTGCACTTGATGTTGCGTTAAAAGCCCTTAATATCGGTACTGGTGATGAAGTTATCACTACTCCGCGTACATTTTTAGCCTCTGCTTCATCAATCGTTACAGCAGGTGCTAATCCAGTGTTTGCAGATGTTGATCTTAATAGTCAGAACATCACGGCTGAAACTATCTCCAAAGTTATCACAAAAAAAACTAAAGCTGTGATAGTTGTGCATCTTGCTGGTATGCCGGCGGAAATGGATGCAATTATGTCATTGGCCAATGAGCGTGGTTTTTATGTTATTGAAGACTGCGCACAAGCACATGGTGCCAAATACAAAGGCCGCAGTGTTGGTACTATTGGGCATATCGGGGCTTGGTCTTTTTGCCAAGATAAAATTATGACTACTGGTGGCGAAGGTGGCTTAGTTACCACTAATGATCATGACCTGTGGTCTAGCATGTGGTCCTATAAAGATCATGGTAAAAGTTATGATGCTATTTATAACCGTCATTATCCCAGTGGTTTTCGATGGCTGCATGAAAGCTTTGGTACTAATTGGCGTATGACAGAGCTTCAAGGTGTGTTAGGCCGTATACAGCTTAAGCGTATGTCTGAGTGGACTGCAAAACGACAACATAATGGTAAACTGATTGATCAAACGGTAGTGGATTTAGCCATTGTGCGTTGTGTGGAAGTCGCGGATTATATAGAACACGCAGAGTACAAGCATTATCTATTCGTCAACCCTGACCAACTTAAAGAAGGTTGGAGCCGTGATCGCATCGTTGAGGAAATCAACGCAACGGGCGTGCCAGCTTATCAAGGCAGTTGTTCAGAAATTTATCTTGAAAAAGCATTTGATAACACGCCGTGGCGCCCTGCTGAGCGCTTACCCAATGCTGTGCAGCTCGGTGAAACCAGTTTAATGTTCCTTGTTCATCCCACATTAACTGCACCAGAAATGCAAAAAAGCTGTGATGTTATTCGTTCAGTGCTTCAGTCTGCTCAAAAGTAGCCCCTTTAAGCTTATCTATTCGAAGTGTGACGCTAGGCGTTTGTTTTGCAACGCTTAGCGTTTTTTCGTTTATGTCTCAAATTTCCGAAATGGCAAAAAAATCTGTCTCGCTGTTTTTTTGTGCAGCACGCTTTCTGAACTTTATTAAGCATAATATCGCGCGTATTTGTCGAGTGTGACTGTAAAGTTCTAGTGTGGATCTCTTTGTTTAGCAAGCGTGGATGATAGCATTGCGTCTGGTGAGTTACGTGACTGTCAGTATGTGTTCACTCCTCTTGAATCTTGATAGCCTTCAGTTGTCGTACTCTATGTTTTCAAGGTGGTCATGGGCGTATGTGTTAAGCTGCGTAATAGGAGGCCATCTTGTTGGGATAACGGGATATATCCTATTCTAGTGTAATTTGTAATTACATAATTTTACTCTGCTAACGCAAAATTTGAATTTTTTTAGAAATGAATAATATGCATGGGTGTTAAACTATCAGGCTGTGCAGTAGTGTTGTAACTTAAATCCTTATCGCGGAGTGATGAGATTTAGGTCGCCTAGTTGGTTAAATGCTCGTGAATTGTCTTTGGAGTAAGTGATGGAATGTTTGCAGTTCTTATTTTCGTTAACACGGTCCCAAAAGCGCGCAGTTAGTGTCGTCATTGATTCAGCGTTCTTAGTGCTTGCTTTTGTTTTCGCTCTAGTGGTACGAGTCGACTCATTCGATGTATTAGTCCATGTTCAATATTGGGTACTTATTGCGTTAACCATTCCAGTGAGCATTGCAGCCTTTATAAGAGTTGGCCTTTATCGTGCTGTGCTACGTTACATGGGCTCGCAAGCTTTCTTGGCTATTCTTACTGGGGTTGGAATTTCAACGATAGCATTAGTTCTGTTTGCTTATTATGGAAACATTGACTTACCTCGTACGGTACCAATTATTTATGCTGCTTTCGCCTTGGTTTTAGTTGGTGGCCCCAGAATTATTATGCGTTCATTAGTCGTTGAAGGGATGAACCGTCAGGGAGAGCCAGTGATAATTTATGGCGCTGGCGTAAGTGGCCGTCAAACAGCTAACGCACTGGCTCAAAGTCATGAGTATCATCCTATTGCTTTCGTTGATGATGATGAAAACTTGCAAAAAACGGTTATTCAAGGCCTGCATGTCCATGCCCCACAAGAGTTATGTAGACTAATTAAGCAAAAAGCAGCATCTCGTGTCTTGTTAGCTATCCCGAGTGCATCGCGATCACGCAGACAAGATATTATTAATCAGCTTGAGCCACTAATGGTTAAAGTTATGACGTTACCTGCAATGGCTGATCTCGTTAGTGGCGATAAGTTATTTAGTGATGTCAAAGAAGTTGATATTGAAGATCTTCTGGGGCGTGATAGCGTAGTCCCAAGACAAGATTTGTTAGCTGCCAATATTACCGATAAAGTGGTGATGGTAACTGGCGCTGGGGGCTCTATTGGCTCTGAGTTATGTAGGCAGATTTTAAAACAATCACCTAAAAAATTAGTGTTGTTTGAACTATCAGAGTTTGCTTTGTACTCCATTGAGCGGGAACTTATTGCGACGGCCCGTGATTTAGGGCTTAACGTTGAAATATTTCCTATGTTGGGCTCAGTACAGCGTGAGCATCGAGTGTTGGCAGTCATGAAAGCCTTTAAGGTGCAAACCGTTTATCATGCCGCAGCGTATAAACACGTACCTTTAGTTGAGCATAATGTCGTTGAAGGGGTACGTAACAATATATTTGGTACTTTATATACTGCTAAATCAGCCATCGCAGCTAAAGTCGAAACATTTGTATTAATTTCTACCGATAAAGCAGTTAGACCGACCAATGTCATGGGCACGACAAAGCGAATGGCTGAACTAGTATTACAAGCTTTATCTAAAACTCAGTCTAATACCCGTTTTTGTATGGTTCGCTTTGGAAATGTGCTCGGTTCATCGGGCTCGGTTGTGCCATTATTTCGGGCACAAATTGCTAATGCTGGTCCTGTTACCGTCACTCATCCTGAAATCACTCGTTTCTTTATGACGATCCCTGAAGCCTCACAGCTTGTTATCCAAGCTGGTGCTATGGGCAAAGGTGGGGACGTGTTTGTGCTTGATATGGGTAAATCGGTAAAGATTGTCGATTTAGCCGCTAAGATGATCCGCCTCAGCGGCTTTTCTGTACGTGACAGTGATTTTCCTGAGGGAGATATTGAAATCCAGTTTAGTGGCTTACGACCAGGTGAAAAACTGTATGAAGAGTTACTCATCGGTGATGATGTCACAGGTACAGAGCATGAACGTATCATGACAGCTAATGAATCATTTTTAGTTTGGGCTGATCTTGAACGCATTTTAAGTAAACTTGATACAGCTTGTCATGAATTTGATCACGAGCAAATCCGTGAGATCTTACTTGCAGCACCTACAGGCTTTAATCCCACCGATGGAATCTGCGACCTTGTATGGAAACAGAAACTTAACTATGAAAAAACCATAGCTAAAGTAGTTAATTTGGTTTCTTAGTCAATCAATATCATTGGTTAATTTTGATTTTAATGGATATAAAATGAAAGTAGTTATTCCCGTTGCAGGTCTTGGTACTCGTATGTTGCCTGCCACCAAAGCTATACCTAAAGAAATGTTACCTTTAGTTGATAAGCCATTAATTCAATACATAGTGGATGAATGTGCACGAGCAGGGATCAAAGAAATAGTATTGGTAACTCATGCCAGTAAAAATTCGATTGAAAACCACTTTGATACTTCTTATGAATTAGAAGCGCAGTTGGAAAAGCGGGTTAAGCGTCAGTTACTTGATGCAGTACAAAATATTTGCCCTAAAGGCGTCACCGTTATTCATGTTCGTCAAGGTGAGGCTAAGGGGTTAGGACATGCGGTTTTGTGTGCCCGCCCTGTGATTGGTAATGAGCCATTTGCCGTCGTGTTACCCGATGTGATTTTAGATGAATACACAGCCAACCAGTCAAGTGAAAACTTAGCGGCAATGCTGGCAAGATTTAAGCGTACCAATGCTAGTCAAATTATGGTGGCACCAGTTGCTCCACAAGACGTCAATAAATACGGTATCGCTGATTGCCAAGGCGAAGGCTTATGTGGTGGCGAGTCAGTAAAAATTCATCGCATGGTTGAAAAACCTAAGGTTGATGAAGCGCCATCTAATCTAGCCGTAGTTGGTCGCTATGTATTATCTGAAAGTATTTGGCCTTTGCTAGAAAAAACACCTTTAGGTGCTGGCGATGAAATCCAACTGACAGATGCAATTGATATGTTGATTGCGAGCGAAACAGTTGAAGCTTTCCATATGACTGGTAAATCTCATGATTGTGGCGACAAGCTTGGTTATATGACGGCGTTTGTTGAGTATGGTCTGCGTCATCCACAATTTGCAGAAGACTTTAAAACTGCTGTGGCTAAGTTAGTACAGGTGTAAACCTGGTAACCCAATAACGCCAATAACGCCAATGATTTAACTATGCTTGATGTCTGCAATCTTAAGCTAAATGATGGATTAAGAACCAACAGTTACATTCTTAGATTGCTTGATAAGTAGTTACTTCACTCAAAAGCCCGATAGCTTCTATCGGGCTTTTTTTTAGGTTTTTGTTCCTGATTAACAACAGCGTTACAGATTTACTTACGTAATTAGCTTATTAGGCCAATCCTTCACTTTGCATCAATGAATCAAACGCCTGACCATCAGTCCTAGAAGCATTGGCGACATAAGGCGCATATACCTCAAACAGTAGCCGAGTATCACTGTGGCCTAGCATTTGTGACACATATAGCGGGTTTTCATGCGCGGCAATATGCAATACCGCCGCAGTATGGCGTGTCTCATAGGGACGTCTTAATGCTAACTTTGCCTTTCTAAGGGTTGGATACCATAGTTTCCTACTGACAAAGTGGGTTTCTAAAGGCGTGCCAGAGGGGCCATTAAACACGAAATTCGACTCTGCTAGTCCTGCATCTTTCATCCGCTTAAAAGCCGCAAAGACGGTATCACACATCTTAAGTTCACGCCGTGATTTTGGTGTTTTAACATCGCAGGTTTCGCCATTGACCCAATTTTGTCTTATACGAATGAGTCTGTGGTCAAAATCAATATGTTGCCATTCTAATCCATGCACTTCACAGCTTCTCATCCCAGTCCAAAAGCGGACAATAAAATAATCCTTCCACTCTTTGGGAACGTGCAATAGAAATTGACGTACCTCATTAATCGTCATTGGGTGCGATTCCGCTTTTTCTTCTTTGAGCGAGCGGTAGCGCCGCAATGGATATTCAAACTTACACTCTTCTGCAGCTAGACTCACAATCGCGACCAACGGCCATAGAATATTGTTGATACGTCGATTGGATAGCAGCCGCGTGCCATCACTTTTCTCCCCCTCGACTAATCCTTGCCGGAAAAAATCAACGTGTGTGAGCGTCAGTTCATTGACCAAGGTATTACCGAAATTCGGGATTAAGTATTTATCAAGTGTCAGACGCACGGTATCACGGTAACTATTTTTCCATTTAGATTTTTGCCGCTCAAACCATTGATTAGCAAAAGTATCAAAAAATGGATATTGGCGGTCGGGGTATTTGTCTCGCTGCAGTTGTTCAAACTTGGCGACTTTCTTACTTTTCGGGAAATAATCTCGATATTGAAAGCTGCCTAAATCAATTTCAGCATTCATTTGTTTTAGCGTGGCTTTGGCGCTCGCTAGGTTTTTAGGTGTGGCTATCATTTTGGTGCCTTCACGAAAACGGCAGCCATAGAGGTGTAAGTCAAACTGAATACGTCCATTGGGACGGACACGAATATGAGCCATAGCGGCCTCCATTGATTGCAGGGCATTAAATAGATCTGTCCCTTACCAATGGAATTCGTTAGAATTTCTCATCGGCTGGGTTGGGTTAATAGTCGTCGCAGCCGGTACGGGGTAGGGTGGTTGCCGCCACTCTGCCCCAACTGCTTTTTTTGTCATCCTAGTGGTTACCAAGCGCTTGTTAATCGCGTAAGTTAACCTGTTTAGCTTTTCTCACTACTTCCTCTTTCTGCTAGTTTCTATTCGTCTTACTTAAATACCAATACTCCACAACACTGCACTATTGGTTAACTACTACCTATCACTATAGTGACCACTGTGTATTTGTCCAGTATTTCGTTTATTTTGATAGTCTGCTCCTTTAATAAACTTAGTGTTGACCTAGGCCAATCTCGACGGGGTAATTTGTAAGTAAGGTAGTTTTAAATTCCAAAATCAAAGAGCTCGCCTTGTCGTTTTTGCGCTTGAGACGTTGTATTTGCTTGTTTTTGTAATTTTTTTTGTACTTGTTTTTGTTTGATATCGTTAAGCATAGTCTTCACTTTATCTAGTTCCCGTTCATCATTTTCGATAGCAAGGGTGTAATAACGATGAGTTTTTTTGAACCAACAGCAAATCCTTAGGCTCAGTTTACCGTGAGAGTCTTTTAATATTTCTAGTCGTGATTTTTGAGGTTCATTCGAATTCTCAATTTGAATGTCCTTAAAATCACGCGGAGAGAAAGTAAACAATGAGCCAGAATCTTTTTCTTCATTGATTACTTTGAACACATACATAGGATGTATAAACTCGTAATAATCTGTCAGTACCACAATAGCGGCGTTATCCTCATTCAAATAGAATAAGACAGTATTGTGTGTTTTGATCTGTGGATATAAATCGACGCAATGCTTGAGTTCTTCTTTAAGGGTGAATAAGTTTAAAGCTACAGATTTGATGATCTTGGATGTGACTGGCGTTTTTCGGTAGAACTCTTGGACACCAGCTAGTGAGCAGGTTAATGAGTACTCTGGTGTCTTAAAAATCATATTTTCATTTTCTTGAGTAATCTCAATCTGGTTACTACTTGTGATTTGGCAGAGTTGCTCCACTTGCTCCTTAATTGTAGCGGTAAAAACTAAGGTGCCTGGCAGTGTTATTTCTTCTGGCAATAGTTTGTCTTCGACAGTGTCTTGTCTTTGTATTCTTATGTATTTCTTTTCTTTATTAAATTCAATGAACTCAAATGGTAGGTTCTTTGCTGCCGCATTAACAATTTGTTCCACATCAGTTTTGGTGACTGTCATACAAGGTGGGTTGTGGGGATCAGTGACGTAAGTAATGTGCATATCTTGCGCGGTTTGGCATTTACAGCTACGAATAGCCAGATCATTAGCAATAGATGTAGTGTCGACAAGTTCAACGAACACTGGATCTGAACCTATGTTTTTAAACTTCAGTTCGATATCTTGGCCTTCCGAAAAATAATGAGTTATTTGTTTTGCAAAACTGCCATCTATAGAAAGTTTGACATCTTTCAGTTCGCTAAGATGTTGACTGATGGGAAAACTGCATTCACTACATAAGGGGAATTGACCAGAGATGAACTGGATCGTACCGTTGATTTTGTTAATAATGACAGTGACGGCATTATTCTGGTATTTCGTATTGATTCGCTTTAATACTGCGTCTAATAAGGCACGTTTATTCGCTGGAATAATGATCTTCATGAAGCGATATCCTTAATGGACTGAAGTGAATTGACAAATTGTAAAATAAAATTAAGTGTTTGCTTTGACAGTGGATATTTTGGCGTTAATTTAATTGTGAGTGATGTTTCACCCTTTGGGTGCTTTTTGATATCCACGTTTTCTTTATTCTCGAGGTAATTATTTTTGATTATCAACATTTGACGGGTATGGTCGAGTTTATTATTAGCATTTAGCACAAAGTCAACATTGAGCCATTCCCACTGTTTGTGTCTAAACGCATTTCTAAAATTGTCAGCATTCTTCGAATTGCACGCAATATTGAACTGAAGACAATCCTTTTGATCGGATAAGCAAATCTTTGGCAGATTGCGTAGCGCCGTTTGTTGTGTTTTGTTTATGGGATGAAAGTCATGTTGACATCCAAGGCTCCAAATTTGACTGAGCTCGGTAAAATCCAGAGTTTTTTGGTCGAGCATCGATTGAAATAGAAACCCGAGTATGGTTTCTCTGCTGGTGTTAATCGAGTTTTTCCAATTGATATAATGCTTGAAAGGGGTCGACGATATTATCTTTGCTGATTTTTTTAGGATCTCGACTCGGAGTTCAGTATCGGTCAACGTTATTAGTTGATTCCGTTTTTCGCCCAGAGATTTTTGAGCGTAGTCAGAGCTTAATGCTTTAAGTCGTCTTGATAGATCATTCGATTTGGGTGATAAATTAAATAAGTAACACAACTCAGCATGAGTATAGTGTCTCTTGATAAAACCTTGGTGTGCGGTGCTGATGATAGGAAGTAACCAATCAATGTCGTGAAGGTAAGACCATCGTGTGGTGGCATAATGCGTATGTCCAATTTGGCCACAGATTTCATCAATGAGAATACCTACGTTAACGTCTTTAGGCTTTCGTTGTTCCAACCAGTAGTCAAATCGGGTAGCAATAGCCTCGTTAGACATAACTTCCAGCTCAATAGGACTTTCACCACGTAAATCAGGTGGCGTATCACTAAAAAAATGCAACGCTTGGACCATCAGGAGATGGACACCACTGTGACGTAAGTGATGGAAATTTATGTGTGTGCCGAAATGCATTCTAAGAGCTCGTGTGATGGGCAAGAGATAATAGAGTTGTCTTGAATGATATTTTTCACCTTCAAAACCAAGTAATGGTGCATCATTTTCAGCATTTGCTTTGATTTCTAAGAACACCTCAAATAGTTCGCGATATGACTGAGGAATAGTGGTGTAAACACAACGTGACTGCCCGTTTTTAGTCCGCCCTTCGGCCGTATTCATTATGGTTAATGACAGTAAACCTGTTGTCGGAGAAAACTCAAGATCTCGACGTCGTAGTCGCAGTACTTCACCACGCCTTAGCATGCCAAAGAAACCTAATAGTGTTGCAATAACGGCAAATAAACTGCGAAAAGGATTTGTCGAGTTGCTTGTGATTAGCGTATTTATGAGCTTATCCAATTGACCCAAATCTAACCTTCCAGGACTGACCGATGGAGGAATAGTTGGTGAGGAGAATAAAGACAGATCAATGCCGTCTGTTAGCTCATGAACATTCAGAAAACGTAAAAAATATATAAAGGTTTGCCGTGTTGCATCAACAGTGATGCTGTCATAGATAGCTTGTGCCCATCGATTAGCATCATCTACGTTACTGGCATCCGCATGCGACAGCGGATGGGAGCCTAGTTCATTTTCAAGGCTGGTATATTTTTTGATAGTACTGGATGCTAAACGGTTCTTTTTTACCCCGCCTGAAGTAAGCAGCTGTTCGGTATATTCATACAAAAGACGCGGTAATAGATTGTTAAGATTAACCTCCGGTGCCGTAGGCTTAATTTTTGACGAATAATGAGAAGAGATTAAATTGCGATGAGGCCAATCGGTGTTAGTGGTTGATTGTGTCAGTTGTGCAAACCATTTTAAATCCCAGTCAATTTTATAAATCTCATCTTGTTTGATACAAGATGCTTTATATTCAGTGGGTAAGCTGACATGGCGTTCCGCAATAGCAAGATCTTTGATGAAGATAGGAGGTAAGCGGTGACGGACATACCAACTCAGCTGAAACCTTAGTGACCATGTCGATTGGGTAATGGCGGGGAGTTTATGGGTGTTTAACCAATTTTTTAGCAGTTGGTAAAGATCTACTGTGCTCAATTTAGAGGCTGATTGCGCGTAATAATCGTTTAACAGACGATAAGCTAACAATGGTAAGTGATAGTGGGTAAATGGTACCGGAGTTCCATCCTTTGATGGGGTTAGATGATGTACACGAAGACATAGACTTGGCATGTCTGTGCGGATCGAGTCTGAATTATTCAATATTTGGCTGATGTGGCCTAAAGAGAGTGGTGCAATCTCAAAACCGATCATCAGTGTTATCAATATTGGAGAAGGTGTCCCCCGTTTAGACAAATAGTGCGCTTTTTGGCTCTGATATAGTTCAAACAATTGTTTCGCATGCTGACTCCCGCTCGCCATGGATGTAAACCATTCGTAATTAGTATCACGAAGAGTTGTTTGTTTCGCTTCGGGGATAATCCACTGAAGTGCATCTTGGAGATAATATAGTAGATTGTTAAGTGCGCTTTGGTAGAGTCGTTTCTTGCCAGTTGATATCGTTGTAATTAGTTTTTCAATTGGCTGAATGTCAGACATATCTATGTATCTTTTTTGATCTTTTGACAGTGGCCATCGTTTGAGAACCCAATTGAGATCCTCAATAGTCGCGCATTCTAAGCCTAACGATTCAAAGTGAGTTTGAACTGAATGTGCCAGTATTTGAGTACTAGGGCTAGTCATAGGTAAACTCCTTCAACCTTAGCCGAACAGCATACTCATTGAGATAAGTTTTTATGAGTTTAAAGGTGTTAGGTAGCATCTGATCGCTTCCTAGGTGTTCACCCATACTCGCGTGTCCCATCAGGCGATCTATGTCCTGATCTAATAATCGAGCCGCGGAAATTTGTGTGACTGCGCTTTGCGCAAAGAAGTGGCGTAGTTGGTAAGGAACGACGCCTGGCCAATGTTGATGCATAAATTGACGTAGTATTCGATTCGACAATCGGAAAGGTTGGCCATGGTCATCGATGCCAAACCACAGTTCATCAAGAGTTGCGTTAACGCCGAACAAGTCGAAGACTGAGGACTGCAGTTTTTTATAATGGCGGATTTCAGTCTGAAGATAGTCACAAACAATCACTTGCCTAAGCAGACCTTTGTCCTTGATAAACAAAATGTCATCACCCCAATAATAGGACTTTAAAATACTAAGACTATGTGTTGGGCGACAACCCGTGAGCAAAATGAATAGTAAGGCGAGTCGATAGGTTGCCGTGCAATAGTAGGAGAACCACAGCATTTTATCATCAGAGCGTTTGGGTTTTGAGCCTACTAGGTCAACTAATTTGGAAAAAAAGTGAACGACAGCAGCTTCATCTAAACAACGTTTACTCCCAATTTTCAGTGGTAAACTACAGATCCTTTGTTTGCTACCATTGCTTGTTTCAAACACAGTTTGTGTGATGTGTCCTTTTTGCATGAGGTAGCTGGCGACTTTGGAATGTTCATTGATGAGGTTCGTGGACAAACTAGCATTAATGAGATCAAAGTGTTGGTATAAGTTGGCAGTTCGAGCCTCTTTTATGAGTCGAGACAAATAACGATTATATGCATTGTACAGTTGATATCGCATTCGGTCGCTATCGCTGTTCTGGTAATGGTCGGCTAGTTTGTGATGTTTTCGATTGTGGGAGACTATCTGATTCCGAATTAACGCTGTCAGTGTGTTATCAGCTAGTGCGCAATCGATCAGGTACTGATGAAAGACGTCCTTTCGAACTCGTGGCTTAAGTTTTAGCGGCGGGGGCATCCTCCATTTTTTTCGCATAATGTTAAGCAGGCGTTTCTTTGTTTTGGGATTAAGAAAAGGGGTATGATAATTTTGGTTACTGATAAAGTTTTGAAAAAAGTCGTTAAAATACTTAGGTATTGGCTGCCATAAATAAATCTTTTTTTGGTCATTCCCATAATTATGTGCATATTCAGCTGAAGAGTTTGCACCATCGCAATAGGTTCGAAAGGCATTTTCTTGGCATTTGGTTGTCCCTGAAATCCTGATAAAATCCGGAATATCGCTGACTTTTTTGATATTGTTCCAAGATTGAGTTAGCCAAAGAAATAGAGCCACAATTAACATCGCCGCCCGCTCATTAGCTGGTTCTTGAGCAATTTTGCGTAGCATGATTGCCAGCGTGATGGTGTGAGCAAGTGCATCGGGATAGCGTCCTCCCGAGTTTTTTTGACGATTTTGTTGGGCTAACTGATTAAATGACGTCAAATGTATTCTCCTTTACGCTTAAATGATCAACGCGGAGCCAATGAGCGGCATGGTTTGCATGCAGGCTATGGCGCCCTTGTCACATAAGGGTAATAGGAGAGATCGCGGCCTCTCTTTAGTGTTTCTGTTTACCAAATAAAGCGTCCCCCTCTTTCCTTGGTTAGGGATATCTTAGCCTTGATGATGACTTATCCTGAGTTCAGGATAAAAAGCCAACAGTGCATAGTTAAATCATCTGAGCTTTTACTCAAGAAAAACCATATTACAAAGCTCTCCTCTATATAACGTAGTCGAGGTTTTGGCAATGTCGATGATTTTTTTATAGTTTACATGCCAACATTGAATAATCCTGGCAATGAATGTCTTGAAAATCGTCAATATACACTCACGCTCGTCTCTAAAGTATTGGCTTGTCAGTCCAAAATACCGGGTAGGGATGGCAATTATGCTAAAGCATAAAACCATCAGGTCGTTAACAGGCAACCTACCTGAAATACCGTCACTGGATCTGGAAAGCCTCACTCGCTCAGGAAGTACCCTAAACGTGGATGGAAACCGTCAAAGTGCCGCAGATAGAGCCATTGAACGACTAAACGGAATGGATGCCCAGAAATTACGCCAGGAGGCGACGGAAGAAATTTCGGGGAATAATTGAGCGTATCCTTCTAAAATAGCTTTGCCAATAATGTTCCATTTTGGTTACTTTAATGCGTTTCTTCCGCGATAAAGTAACCATTTTTGGACTTTGTGATTGCAGATCGAACATACTTCAGCTAACTCGGTTTTGCCCCATTATAGGTTTCATTGAACAAATTAGCGTATCCAATCATTCGAAATTCACCCAAATAAATCTAATGTGGTCGCATATATAGTTATGCGCTAAAGGTGTGTTTATATCTTAAGGGGGCAACATAATGTCTCGATTACCACTTATTATAAACAGCGCGCTTAACTGGGTAAGCAACAGTTCCAGCCAAGCGTGGCAGAGCAAACGTCTAACGCTACTCAATCACGCTTTATACAACTAAAACAAACCACGACTGAAGTCTGCACGCAAACGCATCAACATCCTGTGCTGTTTGATACGCGAACCGGCCAACCCACTCTTACCGCTGATTTAGCAACAATGAATATCGTTACCATCATTAAGGGGCTAATGGCATGAAGATGTTTGTTGATGTGCCTTCCGTCTATTTATGTGCCGATGCTGTCGATTTTCGTAAATCAATTAACGGTTTGGCGGCTTAAGTCGAAGCAGAGCTAGAGCTGCCCGTCCTTAATGGTGCACTATTTGTGTTTTGCAATAACGGCCGTGACAAACTCAAATGACTTTATTGGGATAACACCGGCTTTGCGCTGTGGTATAAGCGATTAGACAAGCATAAGTTCAAATGGCTCAAACTCATGTCACCCACCATGACATTAACCGAGCAGCAATTACATGGGTTATTAGGGGGTTATGATGTCATTGGCCACAGCACAATTGATGTGATGGGTAAGCAACTACGTTAATATTTGCGATCAATTGATGATAATCAAAGGATGTTCAGTTAGCACGGGAAAGCCTGTCGTTGTGCCTTAACATAGGCGCTATGAAAAATGAACTCGCCCTTAAACAGCGTATTGCTAAACTTGAAAAGCTGTTAGCACTGAACAGCAGGCCAGCAAGTGCCTAGGGTTCAGATAACCTTCGGTGGTGTTTGCAGAGCTAAGAAAGGCGGCCTAGCGTTGCACTTCGGACTTGAATTCGCCAAGTAATCCATAGTTTCCGAGTAACAACAAAAAAGGGCTGAGTGATTCAGCCCTTTTTATTGCGCGTTTGGTAGCTACTTCTTTTTTGCCTTGAGCGGTAAGTAAGCTTTGCCGCTCTCAAGGTCGATATACAACGGTAGGTCGTCGCGTTGGTATCGGTACATATTGCTCTCGGTGGCAACAGGGCTAGAGCCTCTTTTGGTTGGTAGGTAGAGGTATGCGTTTTTCAAGCCAATCATGTTTGCTTTGGCAGCATCTCTACCTTCAATGACTATGTTGATGTACATTTTGTTTTCGTCAAATTTTTCGGTTTTCAAGTAGTAATTCAACTGTGCGCCTGAAACTCTGACTTTAGGTATCAATCGCATAGGATAGTTACACATGTCCTCTTTCTTTGACTTGTGGCAATAAGTTTCTGGGTCTTTGTCGAAATACTTCAAAGTGACCTTGTGACCTTCAATCTTTATATCGCCTATCTCAAATACCTTTGAAAAAATAGGCGTCAGGTACTCATCGATGTAGCGTTTCGATGCGTCGGGGGTGTCCTCCAAAAAAACCATCAACCCAACATATTCAGAAGGCGCTTGAGGGTTTGACATTAATAACCCCATACCCAATGAGGTCAAGCCGCCACTAAATCCAATGCCATTGGATAACCCAACACCCAACGCGCCAGTGGCCAAGTCAAATACCCCATCTCCCAGACCATAGCCACCCTGTATAACTTCTTCGTCTACCTCGTAATCTTTGTATTTCGGATTGTTTCGAGACAACTTGGCTAGTGTCAGGGCAATAGAGTCGTCGGCCATGATAGGGTTTTCAAAGCTCTCGACTGATACAACTTCACGAGATACACAGCCTGTCATGGCCGCAGCAATAATGGCAACACTTAAAAGTTTACTGATATTCATTTTATTTATTCTCATTAATTTCACTACAGTCATAGTCTCACGGGTTATTTAATCGACAAGCCTTCGGATGGAAATATCGTCGAATAAGAGATATTTATTATTTCAGCTGTATTAGGAAAACCTTGGATAACAGCTTTCTTGTTTAACGAATTGTGTTGGGGTGTAATATACAGCCCATGGCTTGATTCTCAAAGTGTGCGGGTAACAACTATTGAATATTTAAATGCATACAGTTCATGGATGAGGAACAATACCGTATCTGCCTTGCCTGTTTTGTTTTTTCTTGCTGTTTTTTCTTGCTGTTTTTTCGCTTACGATAAATTTACGCCGAGCATACGCCCAACAAATAAGGATAGGCTGCGCGTAGCCGTGAGCTGTGCTCCAAGTGCACACGGGAATGGATCGGTAATGATTGGTATCTTGCTTGAGGTGAAGAAAGGGCTCGTTAACGCTAACGATAATGAACCAGATTTTCAGATGTAACTGATATTAGTGGGGTGTTGGGCTTCCAGTGCCAGTGATAACTGACGAATACGGCTGTCGTTTAGCAACCGCCAGCGAGCAACTTATCTTCGCTCACAGAGCTTGACTACGTTTACCCGTGATTATTTTTTGGGGGGGATAACCACACGGCGGACAGTCAATAGACGACGCTAAGCATTGTCAATGGTCACTTTTTCATCGCAGACAATTCTGTCTCACAGGCACGAATATTGGCTATTTACAGTCTCATACCAACGAAGACAGGCGCAGAAAACCCTTAAATATAAAAGGAAATTCTGGCATTTGTTGGCAGCTGCCTAATAGGCCTCACCATTCAAACTCAGCGCCTAATGACCAGTGGTGCGCTTGGGTTGATGGTGTTAATGATTTCGGAGCCCTGATTTGCGGGCACCGGTGGTGATGCTTTCACCGATGTGTGGGATACCCTAAACGATTGGACCCAAGGTACTGTGGGACGGATCGTAGCGGGAGCCATGGTTCTGGTGGGCATTGTGGGCGGTATCGCTCGCCAAAGCTTGATGGTTTTTGCCTTGGGCATTGGTGGCGGTATGGGTCTCTACAACACGCCAACAGTCGTTGAAAGTGTTATGTCTGTCGTTGCCAGCACTCAAGAAGTTATTGGTACAACTGTTCCAGCAATTAGCGCCGTGTTAGAGGGCACTTGATTAACTGAATAAAGACCTTTAAAAGGTTTGGGTCTACAAAGTCACTGCTTTGTGGACCTAATTTTTTACATTCTAAATTCATTATGAGTAACGTTGCCTAGTAATTCGTTACTCACAGTGTTAAATAGTTTCGCCAAAGTATTTTGCAGGTAAACTTGAAACTTATCCTGAGCTAGGGTTCTATCAAATACATCTGTTGGTAAGAAACGTTTCATTTCTGCAATGAACGCTTCACTCGATATAATACCAGGAAGTCGGTCGAGAAAGTTATCCAACATGTTGTTGAAGTGCTCAAGTTTATAATCTGACACCTTGTTTTTAACTAAGTCCATATTGAGTGTCGCGCCTTGTTGCTGTAACCAAGCTAAATCCCATATATCTCGGTGGCGGACATACTTTGTCGTGGCAGGCAAGGAAATGATTTTATCCGCCATGACTTCATCCAAGCTTTCTGTCAAAATTAGCATATCACTGTATCCATCAGGCAAAAAATCATAGTTTATTTGAAGAGGTTGGGGCTCTCTTGTATAGGCTGGAATGTTTGCCACTTCTACTTTGATTTTTTGTTTTGGCAGATCTTTTCTCTCAGGAGAAGTCACTACCGCTATTTGCCACTTATCAATGCTCAATTCAGAATATTTAGGATCTTGCTTTAGATCCTTTGGTTCTTTTACTGTCACTTCAAGCCCGTAGCGTTCGCCAATGTACTTTTCTATACAATGTTTCATGTCTGCCAACATTACTGAGCTGAAATCCTTCCCGCCAGCAAAATCCAGATCTTCGCTGAAACGATTGCCTCCATAACAAAGTCGTAACGACGTGCCACCTTGAAAAGTTAGTTTGTCTAGAAGTCCACCTTTCTCTAGCGCAAATAAAATATCGTAGTGTAAGAGCTCTTTCTCTATCACTGAACGCATATGAGATACATTTTCAACCTGCATTACTTTATTTACCAATTGCGCGAAATTTTCTTGATCAATTTTCATATAGCCCATCCTTGCTTACTAAATGTGTATTTCTGCCAACTCGTTTTAAGTCTCTGTATGCAGTTTGTTTCGTTGCTAACCTAAGTGGTCTGCCGACTAAACTGGTATTTTCTATAATATCCATTGGATCTCGTTTCGTATGCGTAAATTCAATTGTACCCAAAGGTGTTTTGAATTCACCGGAACGTCCCGTTGTCATAACAGTTAAGCGATCTACTGGAATTTGCGAAATAACTCCAAAATCAGAAAGTGCAGACTCTAGGCTAATGTAGTTATATTCTCCACGTCGAATGGTTTTAGCAATTTGCTCCAACGTATCGCTGCCTTTCGACTGCGCTAAATTGTATAAGTACACACCATTAATGATTCGGGTGAGTAAGCCATCGTCTTGCAAACGTTTAATTCCCGCACGCAATGCTCGTTCATTATCTTGATGAAAGATTTTCGCCAGATCTGAATTAGTAAAAACACAGCGACCACGCTTGTCATATTCTAAGAGCTTTTTAATTGCCTCAGCCTTTTTCACAATACGCCTCTAGTTGTCAAGGATGACACTTAAACATGTCATAAATGTAGACTTAATCTTTGCGGGGTGCAAGTATACAATAATGACACCAAAAAGTGTCAAATTTGTCAACTTGACTTCTGGGGGGATTAAAATGACTTGGTTAGTTGTAAGCGTCTAGGCAAAGGCACATACCTTTCACCCTGCGACTGATTTATGTTGTTCCCAAGTTTTATTTGGAGACACATAATGAAAACCTTTCGTGATCAGCTGCAGTGGCAAGAGCTCATTCTTGCGCAGCAACAAAGTGGCTTAAATATCAGCACTTATTGCCGTAAACACAAATTATCGACATCTAGCTTTTATGCTTACAAAAAGCGCTTTGCATCGACTCAGAGCGCGTTTGTGTGCCAACATTTCACAACGCAAAGTCACCGAGCATAAAGTGACCCAACTCGAACTCATGCAACCACAAACAACTATCGCGTTAGAGTTTGCTAATGCCAAGTTGCATTTTCCTCACTCAACCTCGCCGAGTTTTCTCGCACAATTATTGTGAGAACTCTCCTCATTAAAATGTTTATCGAACCACCTGCCATTTATTTGCATCGTGATGCTGTGGATTTTCGTAAATCCATCGATGGCCTCGTGACCACTTCAATCCTGCCCTGGGCTAATACGTAGGTTCAATGCCTGTTCGCAGTAAATCCGGTATACCCGCTTATGATCCCATGGTTTACCTTTAACGTTACGTAAATAATCAAAGCATAGACCGAAGCCCCAATCGTTTTCATCGTCGGTCAGCTTAATAAGCCAATTCGCTATCAGAGCATTGTCATTACAGCACTGCGCTTGATAGCGAAAGCACGTTTCACTGAGCATAAACGTGCGGCAAGCCAATGTGATCTGATCCAATACTTTTGGACACCACGCTAAGTGAGTAAAATGACTTAACGAGGTGAATATGACAATCAAAAAACCCCGCAAGACCCACACTGCTGAATTTAAAACTGAAGCCCTGAAACTAGCCGAACGTGTCGGTGTTGCTGAAGCTGCTAGGCAGCTCAAAATCTACGGATCACAACGTTATAACTGGCGCTCTGCCATTGAGAAGAAATCGACAACTAGCCAGCGCGAAGCCGAGCTTGCTGCTGAAGTTGCCAAGTTAAAACGCCTGTTAGCCGACCAAGCTGAGGATTTAGCCATCTTAAAAAAGGCGGCCACCTACTTCGCGAAGAATCAAAAGTAGAACGATTCGAATTTATGCTCGAACACCAGCACCAGTTTCGTCTAAAGCCAATGGCGACAGTGCTTGGCGTGACGCGAAGTGGGTATTATGCCTGGCGAAAATCAAGCAAAGAGCCGAGTACACGCTTGCTCAAACAGCACAGCCGTGATGAGCAAATCAAAGCTATTTTTGTCCAGAGCAAGGAACGCTCTGGCGCTCGGCGTATTCAAGTCGACCTCGCGGAAGATTACGAGCGCGCTAATTTGAAAACCATAATGAACAGCATGACAAGACAGAATTTAGTGGCTAAAGCAGCCCGTAAATTCAAAACAACCACTGACAGCGATCACCAGCTTTCGGTAGCGCCAAATCTGCTGGAGCAGAACTTCGATGCCAGCGGCCCGAACCAAAAATGGGTCGGTGATATCACGTATCTGATGACAAGCGAAGGCTGGCTATATCTGGCGGTGATTATCGATTTGTACTCGCGCGCCGTGATTGGCTGGTCGATGAGTAATCGCATGACGGCTAAGCTGGCTTGTGACGCGCTGACAATGGCGCTGTTTCGTCGTGGTTTTCCAAAAAAAGTGATTGTTCATAGTGACCGAGGCAGCCAATATTGTTCACATGCGTATCGAGATCTGATTGAAAAAAATCAGCTTATCCAAAGCATGAGCCGCAAAGCCTGCTGCTGGGACAACGCCTGTGCAGAGAGCTTCTTCCATTCATTGAAGGTTGAGGCCATTCAGTACGAGCCGATCATGGACCGGGAAACCATGAAGCACACCGTGTTTGAGTGCATAGAAGTTGATTACAACAAAACCAGAAGGCATAGTTCACTTGGCTATTTAAGCCCTGAGAATTTTGAATTGAAAATAGTGCTTAGTTAAGTGTCCAGAGTTAGCGGATCAGATCATCTTCTATTGTTGTGCGTTTTTTCGTCATGGGATGTTTTATCTTAAAAATAGACTCGTAAAATCCAATCAACCAGGGCTGATTTCGTTTGTATCGGTCGGGATGTGAACTCAAGTAACTCACGTCCTTCAAAAGTACCGGTCACTAACATCGCCCCTTTTTCTACAATCCAGTAATTATTATTTTTCGTTGCTTTAAATGAGCCATTATCTTCAATGACAACAAAATCACGTGAGTTCAATGTAAGACCTTTTGTTGTGTTTGGTTTGTATTCAAAGAGTTATACCGATATCAACATGTTTCGGAAGGCTATGTTATCGTCTTCTTCACAGAATTAATGGCGCGATAAATAGATGCTTCGCCGAGCTGATACTCCTTGGCAAGTTGGCCAATGGTCGCCCCTTCAGCTCTTTTATCATAAATTGCTTGTTTTAAGATGTTTGTGAGTTTTACAGGTCTACCAAATTTGACACCATTTTCATGGGCTTTTGCTATGCCTTCAGCCTGCCTTTCTGTTCGTAAGTCATTTTCAAACTCTGCAATCGCAGCCAACATATTGAACATGAGTCGCCCTGTTGAGGTGCTGGTATCAATATTCTGGTCAATAACGAGTAAATCGATACCTTCATTTTGGAAACGCGAAGCCATCTGAGCTAAGTGAACAACTGAGCGAGCAAGGCGATCTAGTCGAGTTACCACCAAGGTATCCCCTTCACGCAAATAACTCATGCAAGATTGAAATTCCGACCGTTCAGTTGTCCTACCACTGCGTTTTTCTTGATATATCTTGTTGCACTCAGCTTGGTGTAACTTGCTGAGTTGCACCTCTAAGCTTTGACCTCTGGAGCTTACCCTGGCATAACCAACTCTGGACATAAATTATCATTTCTCGTTAAATGTTTTGATAATTCATTTATGATAGTAGTTTTGATAGATAATATCCATCGCTGTCAAATAGTGTACATTTCGATGAGATGCGATTTTGACTTTTATCTCTCAACTGGTTTAAACTGAGTAAATCGAACGATTCGTTTAAAGGTGACAAATGAACACTCTTTCAGCCAATGAAGCAAAAATTCACTTTGGAGATTTGTTGCTCAAAGCTCAACAAGCTCCAATCCAAATTAATAAAAATGGCAAGCCTGTGGCCGTTGTTATTTCAGCTGATGCGTACCAAAGTATCGAGACACTAAAATTACATTTGCTTCAATCCAAAGCGGTGAAAGCTATGGCTGACATCAACATGGGCAATTTGGTTGATGGTAATACCTTTTTTGATGAGCTGGCCGCAGGGCAGTATGACTAATGCCGGTAACTTATCATTTAACGCCCGATGCACAATCTGATCTGATAGGTATTCACCGCTTTACGTTAGCCCAATGGGGAACGACTCAGTCGAAGACCTATTTATCAGGACTTAGACAAACGATTCAGCTGCTGGCTGAAACACCAACCCTTGGGAAAAATAGATCCGAGGTGCGCATGAATGTATTTAGTTTCCCTTATTCAAGCTATGTCATCTACTACATCCAACATGAGCATAAATTCGTTGTATTTGGGGTCTTACATAAAAGCATGGTTCCACTTGCTCATCTCGCGGAGCGTGAAATTATCTGATGCCGTGAAATAAGGGGGTTACCATGAAAAATAATGCTTGGCGGCTATCTATCTTGTCAACCGATGAAATAGATGAACTTTTTAGATTACCTCATTTCTCAGATGACGATCGTCGATTGTATTTTGACTTAAGCGTTAAAGAGCGCGAACTACTCGACAATACCCGAACGTTTTCTGTGGCAGCCTATTCAGTATTGCAACAGGGCTATTTCAAAGCCAAACGGCAGTTTTTCAACGGTAAAGAATTTGAAAGTTTTCGATAATCAGCTTTTCCCTGGGCACCACCTCCAGCCTTCTTAGATTTGCCTTACGGCAGTTAATAATGTGCTATCAATTAACTATCCGCATTTACCAATTGGGTGATATTTGCTCTAAACCTCAAATTCTAGGCGCAATTATCCTACTAAGCTTCCACCCGTTTTAATTTTGCCAACGCTCCCAACCCTAAAATTAACCTGTGGAGCTTCACTCCTGCCTCAAATCGGCTAAATACCATGCGGCCTCCGCATAAAATACATTCGTATGGGTCTACATTTACGTAGCTCTTTAGTATCGCCGCATAACTTGGTGGCACGACATCCTTCACGACCTGCTTCAGCTTTTCATATAACAACGGCAGCAAGCCCCCCTGTGTCAGGATTGTTGTCACCCTTAAATAATCATTATTTTTAAAGACAGGGTGCGGCAAAAGAGAACGATATGGCTCGGTATTCAACAGAACGTAAAGAGGCGATCCTTAAAAAATTATTACCGCTGCGTATTTCGGTGATTCCGAACAGTGATTCCGGAGTTATCCGATCACCTATAAACCGTCTTTTTTATAACTGTATTTTTACGCTAAGTGATCGGATTGGTCTAGTTTTCTCATCGACTCTCCTGTTAATTCAATTCTGTGGCTGTTATGTAATAACCGATCTAATAGTGCATCTGCAATAGTTGGACTCGGGATCAGTTTGTACCACTCACTGGCCGGTATTTGGCTTGCTATGATGGTACTTGATTGCTGGTAACGTATTTCCATTACGTCCAATAAATCATTGGCCTGACGTGCCGTTAATGCTTCCATGCCCCAGTCGTCCAGTATTAGCAATTTGCGTTTAGCCAAGGCGTTAAGCTGCTGGCGGTATGAACCGTCGACCCGACCGAGTTGTAGCTCATCCAATAACTCTCCGAGCCGATAGTAACGTACGCTCTGGTGTTGGTTACAAGCTTGCGTGGCTAGTGCGCAGGCAAGATAGGTTTTACCGCAGCCAGTTGCCCCTGTTAGGATTATGTTTTGGTTGTAGTGCAGATATTGGCCATTGAGTAAGGCGGCAATTTTATCTTTACGCAGCCCTCGATTGGCACGGTAGTCTATGTGGTTGGCTCGTGCATCAATACGTAATTTAGCCTGCCTTGTTAACCGTTGTACTTTAGTGTTATCACGGCAAAGCAGTTCATGTGTTGCCAACAAACTCAGTCGCTCTTCAAAGCTCATATCCATGTACGTATCGGGTTGTGATTGTTGCTGCTGCAACGCCTGGGTGAAGTGGCCAAGCCGTAATGCGCGTAGTTGCTCATGTAATGTCGCTAAACTCATATGGGGTTCCTTATTGGTAATAATGTTGGCCGCGGATGTTATGGTGGGTCAGTGCAGGCTGTTCATCTGTAACACTTGCGACTGAGCATTGCTCTTTGTTATTCATAAGCAGATTTGTTATCACTTTCAGGTACGGCTGCTCCAGTAGCAGCGACATCTGGCTCGCGGCTTCGAGTCGTTCGTTACTGTACTTTTTGGCCAGACTCAAGATAGCCAAGCAGCTTTTAACTGCCTGCTCCGGATGTTGACGATGCTCAAGCTGGAAGGCGATAACCGCTCTGACGCCGCTACCAATGCTGTCAGCCCAACCCAGTAACCTTTCACTACTCCAGCGCTGTTTGGTGTGCGCATCAGGCATATGCTCTTTAACGGTGGTGAAGCCTCCGTCCTGATGTTTTCTGGGGTGCTGTGCCACGATATTCCCTTGGTAGTACACACAGATGATTTGCGTGGTAGCCTCAATGGTAACGGTATGGCTCACTAGATTATGGGGAACCGAGTACGCGTGTTTCGCATAAACTATGTGATAATCCGGCCCGACACGGGCTTGTTTACTATCGATGTACTCGTAAGGGTAAGCAGGTAACGGCATCAAGGCAGGCTTATCAAATTGGCTGTAGAGCTCGTAACGAGAACCAGGGTGCACCCGTTGTTGACGATGATTAAGATCATGTAACAGTTCACGGATCCGCTGATTTAAACTGCTAAGCGTGTAAAAGTGTTCATGGCGTAAACGCATTAGGATCCAGCGCTCAACAATTAATACCGCATTTTCAGCCTTTGATTTGTCCTTTGGTTTATAAGGCCTGGCTGGCATGATAGCGGTACTGTAATGACGAGCCATGCGGGCATAATTCTCATTGATAACCGGCATGTAACGATGTGCTTTGGTTACCGCAGAACGCAGATTATCTGGCACGAGTAAACGCGGAATGCCCCCCAAGAACTCGAATGCACGGACGTGAGCCATGATCCAGTCTTCAAGTTGCTGAGAGCGTCCAGCCTCAACATAGGTGTAATTAGAAGCCCCTAAGGTAGCAACGAAGATTTGCGCATAATATCTGACTTCGCCAGTATCAGGATTAAGAATGGCGACAGTAGGGCCACAGTAATCAATAAATAACTTATCACCGGCAATGTGAAGCTGCCGCATACTACGCTTCAGACTTTTTATCCAAGTTTGATAGTGTTCACAATACTGCGTATAGCCATAAGCTGTGGCAGTATCCACATCCCGATATTCCTGCCATAACAGCAGTTTGGTCATACCTTTACGCTTTAGTTCCTGGTGCATCAACGTGTAGTCAGGTTGGCGCTTATGCCTAGAGGAATTTTTGCCTTTATAGACCGCTTGTTCGAGTTCGGTGTTACTGGTGTCATTGGGTAACGGCCAACCTAAACCGCTGGCGGCAAAGCGTGAGAGGATTTCGCTGACCGTGGCGGGGCCAATAGCGCAACACTTACTGATGTCTCTTAAGCTGAGCCCTGCATCAAAGCGAAGTCTCAAAATATCTTTAATTTTGCTCATATCTGTTCTCTTTCTAGCCATGGTTAGCTTTTCCTAAGTACATTAAAATTAGGACGAGCTTACCAGTTGATTTGGTTATAAAAAGAACGGCATTTCGGCATTCCGATCACCGGTTCCGGCAAACCGAACAGCGATTTCGGAAAATAGCTAAAAATGATCGGATAAAACCGAAACAGGTGATCGGATTAAACCGAAATGAGTGATCGGATTAGACCGAAATGAGTGTTCGGATTCATCCGAAGCATGCAACCGCCTCAGAATTTAACGGTCGCAGAGGTTGCTCGGGAAGAAGGCATTGCGGTGCAAACCTTGTATCATTGGCGAGATATTGTCAGAAAAGAAGGTCGACCCGTGCCAGGTAAAACATTAACAACTGATGACTGGTCAGCTGAAGCTAAGTTTGCGGTACTCATTGAAACAGCCCCGCTATCGGAAGCCGAGTTAAGTCAGTATTGCCGTGAAAAAGGCTTGTTCCGCGAACAAGTACAGCAGTGGAAACAGGATTGTTTAGCTGGTTTTCAAACCTCAGAAGTACAAACCAAAACCATTAAACAGCAGGCCAAGGCTGACAGAGCCGAAATCAAATCATTGCAACGAGAATTGCGCTACAAGGAGAAAGCGCTGGCTGAAGCTGCTGCGTTACTGGTGCTCAGAAAAAAGCTCAATGCGCTCTGGGGGGACGACAGCGAGGAGAGCTAACTCCCTTGCCTGAGCGCATAGAATTGATTGCCTTAATTCAAGAGGCGTATATCAATGGTGCTCGCCTTTACAAGGCTTGTGCTGAAACTGGACTCAGTAAACGCACTTATCGACGTTGGTATCGAGCAGGCCAAGTGCAAGCCGATTTAAGACCAATAGCGGCTCGACCAGAACCGGCAAATAAACTCGAAACACATGAGCGACAACAGATATTAAGTGTGTGTAATCAAGAGGAGTGATCTGATCCGCTAACTCTGGACACTTAACTAAGCACTATTTTCAATTCAAAATTCTCAGGGCTTAAATAGCCAAGTGAACTATACCTTCTGGTTTTGTTGTAATCAACTTCTATGCACTCAAACACTGTGTGCTTCATGGTTTCCCGGTCCATGATCGGCTCGTACTGAATGGCCTCAACCTTCAATGAATGGAAGAAGCTCTCTGCACAGGCGTTGTCCCAGCAGCAGGCTTTGCGGCTCATGCTTTGGATAAGCTGATTTTTTTCAATCAGATCTCGATACGCATGTGAACAATATTGGCTGCCTCGGTCACTATGAACAATCACTTTTTTTGGAAACCCACGACGAAACAGTGCCATTGTCAGCGCGTCACAAGCCAGCTTAGCCGTCATGCGATTACTCATCGACCAGCCAATCACGGCGCGCGAGTACAAATCGATAATCACCGCCAGATATAGCCAGCCTTCGCTTGTCATCAGATACGTGATATCACCGACCCATTTTGGGTTCGGGCCGCTGGCATCGAAGTTCTGCTCGAGCAGATTTGGCGCTACCGAAAGCTGGTGATCGCTGTCAGTGGTTGTTTTGAATTTACGGGCTGCTTTAGCCACTAAATTCTGTCTTGTCATGCTGTTCATTATGGTTTTCAAATTAGCGCGCTCGTAATCTTCCGCGAGGTCGACTTGAATACGCCGAGCGCCAGAGCGTTCCTTGCTCTGGACAAAAATAGCTTTGATTTGCTCATCACGGCTGTACTGTTTGAGCAAGCGTGTACTCGGCACTTTGCTTGATTTTCGCTAGGCATAATACCCACTTCGCGTCACGCCAAGCACTGTCGCCATTGGCTTTAGGCGAAACTGGTGCTGGTGTTCGAGCATAAATTCGAATCGTTCTACTTTTGATTCTTCGCGAAGTAGGTGGCCGCCTTTTTTAGGATGGCTAAATCCTCAGCTTGGTCGGCTAACAGGCGTTTTAACTTGGCAACTTCAGCAGCAAGCTCGGCTTCGCGCTGGCTAGTTGTCGATTTCTTCTCAATGGCAGAGCGGCAGTTATAACGTTGTGATTCGTAGATTTTGAGCTGCCTAGCAGCTTCAGCAACACCGACACGTTCGGCTAGTTTCAGGGCTTCAGTTTTAAATTCAGCAGTGTGGGTCTTGCGGGGTTTTTTGATTGTCATATTCACCTCGTTAAGTCATTTTACTCACTTAGCGTGGTGTCCAAAAGTATTGGATCAGATCACTCTTTCATTCGAGCCATTAATGATGCATCCATACCGCCGTATTTAGCACGCCACTTATAAAAGGTGGCGCTACTGATACCGTGCTCTCGACAAAGCTCAGGCACAGGCGTACCAGCTTCTGATTGCTTAAGGATCGTTATAATCTGGCTATCCGTATATCGTGATTTTTTCATGGCAGAATCTCCTGCGTTTAACTTACGAGAAAATTCTACTTTTAGGAGCGATTATTTTTAGGGGGATTACCTAACAAGCTCGCCGTGTTCATGCTTTTATTAATTGGCGTGGCGGGCATGAGGGCCTGTTTAATGGGGGAGGGGATTTATCACAGTGGCGGCAAGCATATTTAGGACGAATATGCTCAACCCATTCAGTGCACTTAATCAGTGCGGAAACTGAAGGTCAGTGAATACCGACCTTCACTGTGGTGATTATCGGGCTGATGATCCAACACACTTCATGGTAAATGTTGATGTCATGTCGTAATTACCCGCAGTGATCAATGCGCCATTGAGAACATGTGGCGCATGGGGATATAACGTCATTTCTAAGCCAGTAATTTCACCACTACCACCAACGGTGGCTTCTACTGAATCTTGCAAAATGACCTTCTCGGAGGATGCCTCGTTAGAGCCTGGCATGCCGTCAGCGCCGATAGCTGTGGTGATCTGGCTAACGTTGGCCACCCAAACTGTTTTTTGTTGTTCAATTTGCGCACCCTTGCCAGAGTTTGACACGGTGATCTTAAAATTAGTATTGAAATTCGATGTTGCAGTGATAGCTAAAGTATCTTCAGCGGTGTTTTTGCCGAAAACAAATGCAGCCGTGCTATCTGGCATGGTAAAACCACACAATTCTGGAACTTCGTGTTTAACCGTTAGAGAGCCAATTGGTTTGGCTGCCCCTGGCGCGGTATCGTTAATGGCGGCAGCGTTAAAAGAGGCTGCAATGATCAGCATAGCAAGCATTGATTTAGTCATGATAATTACTCTAATTAATGGATGTTGAGTGGGTTTGGAATATTTAAGCTACGCAAGTTTTGTTGTTGTTTTAATATTGCGAGTTCTTCTTTTAATCGTTGAAGTTCTAGCTTTTGAAACTCAACTTCATTGTTATACATGGCTGAACAATCAAGCCTTTTACTGCCGCCAAAGTTAATGCTAATACCGACTTTGGCGCCTTTATCTTCAACTGGTAAATTACCGTAGTAACGATTACTTTCTTCTGAATAGACATCGGCGGTCAGATTGATGTGGCCTTTACTATTACTTTGACATTCAGCGCCAGAAGCGGTTCTTACTCGGTCGTAGGCTGCGGTGCTAAAGCTTGCTGCAAGTATGAGTAGGGATAATATGTTTTTACAGTAGTACAAACTTGCGTTCTCACAGTATTGGTAAGGTTGTCAGATAAAGTACAAATTTCATTGATCGCAACCTTATCTTTTAAGTTGCGTACTAAGGTTTTAAGTTTCACTGATTCATGGGCTTTTAAACAGTAACGCTCAGGTGTGGGTTGGTTATTCTGTAATTTGACGTAGCACATGGGCTTGTCGTACATATTGGTTAATGTATTCTCTACTTGTGTAATTTCACTCAATACATTTTGTTTAATTTCACTAGGGTATTGGCTGTGTGCATTTACATGTAAGCTAAGCAATACGATTAACCCTGCTACTATTCTTTGTATACACATTGTTGTTCATGAATTGCTAATCAAGCGCGGCATGATAGAAGGTTAAGTTAAATTAATCAAGGTAATTGCTAATTAATAAATAATTAGTATCAAGTGTGGCAAATATTAGTTGTAAATATACAGTTGTTATAATTAACAATTTATATTATGAAAATTGTTGTTGGTATATTTAATCATCATTTAGTGTCGAATCTATACTATTATCTCGCTACTCATCTGTTGTTGTCATATACAACATTGCTGCCTTCTTATATCTAAAGGGGTGAATTGTGAGGGGGGCGTGGGTTTTATTGTTATTGAGTGTTGGTGGCGATATTCATTTGTCTGCAAGTTGCTCTTATTTTGGTGGCCAAGAGTCATCGATCGTCAAGTAATTGGCACACTTATAATGGCGCTGGCAATGTTGTTAACATCCGTCGTGGTTGAGCTCAGGGGTCTATTTTGGGTTCTGTCGCAAACTGAGGAACAGGTTTATCATGAGCGATACTCTCTTAACTAACATCATCAATGTCACTAAACTTTTCTGGACGCCATTTCCCAACAGATATCATCATGCAAGCCCTACGATATTACCAGGCCTATAAACTAAGTTACCGTGAAATTGAGGAGATGTTCGCTGAACGTAATATCCATTTTGACCACTCAACACTGAACCGTTGGGTTATCAAATATGCGCCGCAACTCGAAGCCGTATTCAGGAAGAGAAAGCGTCGAGTATCAGGGGCGTGGCGAATGGACGAAACCTACATAAAGATTAAAGGTCGCTGGGTTTACTATTATCGCGCTGTGGATAAATACGGCACTATTATTGATTTTTATTTGAGTGAGACCCGTGATGAACCTGCTGCTCGGGTGTTTTTCAATAAAGCTATCAACCAACATGGCTTACCTGAAAAGGTCGTCATTGATCAAAGTGGGGCGAATGCTGCGGCATTAGAGTCCATTAATATTCGTCTTTGGCTGTCTGGTTGCATGTTGTTTATGATTGAGGTTTTAGCCATAAAATATCTGAATAATATTGTTGAGCAAAGCCACCGGAAAGTGAAAGGTAAAATGCATCAATGTTTGGGTTGGAAGTCTTGGGAAGGTGCCGAATCAACGCTTGCTGGCGTTGAACTTTGGTCCATGATTAAGCAAGGGCAAATGAACACCACCGAAAAGATGACACCATGGGAACAATTTTATTCTTTAGCTGCATAATTGTATCTGAGAGATCCTGCGCCCTTAAAATATAACAGCAAGATCTCAGTTTGCGACAGAACCATTTTACGAACGAGATAGCGACCAACCTGGTAGCCTTCCTTGCGCAATTTCTTCACCATTTCACGATTACCTAAGCTGCCTCGACTTTGCTTAAATAGCTTTCGAACAAGGCGATAAAGCTTCAGTGTTTCAAGACTTATCACGTTTGCAGGGCGTTTATGCCAATCGTAATAGCCTGACTTACTGACACTCATTACTCGGCATAACAGCGCAGTAGGAAACTGGTTAGATAACTGTTTAATGAAGCGAAATTTTACTTCATTTCTCTCGCAAAGAAGGCGCTTGCCTTTTTTAGAATTTCTTTCTCCATGCGTAGTTCTTTGTTTTCTCTACGTAATCTCTTTAACTCATCACGTTCAGATTCTTGTAGGGCGATACCCTGTTGCAATGCTTGGTGTTTTTCCTTCCAGTTATAAAGCAGGCTTGTGCTAATCCCAAGAGACTTTGCTGCCTCAGCAATACTATAGCCCTGTTCTAGCACCATTAAGACGGCTTCGTCTTTGAATGTCTGCGGATAACTTTTATGTGATTTTTTTAAACTCATATCGACCTGTCTCTTGATCAGATCTCATAGCGTTTCTCCGGCTTCAAATAGGGCTTTGGCTAAGCGATACCCCTTTACCTGAGCCTGAAGATCATCCCATCCCTCCCAAATCGTGGACCAGCTGGCCATTCCCGTGCGCTTGCTATCATTAAAGCCTCCTAGTTTGGCCAAGGATTGATAAGCCCACTTCATATTTGGGGCTTCTTTGCCTTTATGTCCCCTTGGCTTGTAGAGCTGCATCAGTACTCGCCATTCATCATTCTCTAAGACATTGCTGCAGCTTTGATTTTCCATGCTTTGCGCTGCTTCGATTTGCCCTCTTTTTCTCAGATAAATTGGCAGGCTCATCACTTCCCGAAGTTGCAGTAGCCGCACACCAATAAAGCAAAGTATCGAGGCCGCTCGCTCAAGGTTGTCTGGCGATGTCATGCGTAACCTTTCAACCCCCGCGCCGGTTTTCCACGCCTTATGAAAGTCCTCAATGCGCCATCTAGTGGTATAAATATCAATCACATGAAGTTGCTGCGCCAACGTGTCAATCGGCTCACTGGTCAGTAGCATCCAAGATAGTCCATCTTCACCTTGGGGAGGATTGAGCTCTTGTGCGTACACCACATTAATCGCATGCTGCTGATGATTATGTTTGATGTTAACCGCACTGGCTTTGAGGGTGAGTTTGGCTGTTCGCGAGGGACGATTCTTGCTTTTCCCACTGGCTTCCTTTATGCCTTTTTGTGGGATGGCGATGGTGTATCCGCCGGTAACGGGATGACTATCCATGTGCTCAAACAGCTTAGCCTCGTATTCTACTAGGTTTCTTGCATGTTTTGCCCGCACCACAAACCGTTCACTATGTGATTGTTTATCCGATAAATAATGCATGATATCCGCTTCTCTATCACACACTGAGATCACTCGCGACATGTGAGCCTGCAAGCGTTGCCGCGTAAAATAGGATGCATCGGCCCATTTACCGCTCTCTTTTTCATCGGCCTCGTTGGGATTATCAGGTCGACACCACCAATCTTGGTGGATCAAGCCCAAGGTCCGAGAAGTATGGCTATCCAGTAGCAAGACAGAATGAACCCACCAACCACGAGACTTATCGGTAGGTTTGCCTAATTTCCCTAATTCAGACGCCACACTGTGCTTATAACTCAGGGCTGTCGTGTCTTCGAGAGCAAGTATTTCATTTATATTTTCAATCGCTTGGGCAGTGCGAGCAAAACCGGCGGCTCTGATCATAGATGGGCTAACATTATCATTGCGGATCAATCGATAGGCTCCTTCGAGTTTGGCATCTTCACCATTACAAGATCTGGCAACCGATTTACCGCTGCCAACCGCCATGTGTTCAGCGACGACGGTTAACCTTGCCGCTCGTCGTTTATCACCTAGCTCAGCATGATGAAAGTGATCATATGCCCATTTGTTCGGGTTAAAAATTGACATTAAAAATGATGAAGTGAGTGAATTTGCATGATCTGATCATCGCCAGTCAAGAAAGTTCCATGTTTTGCTAATAATTTGTGTAGAAGAGACAGCATATCGACCTCTTAATTTATTGACCATACTGTCTCAAAATTAAGTGTCCGATGGAATTAGACCAGAACAAGGATTACCAACCGGCGTGGGGTGGATCAATTTAAAATGGCGTTTTAATTCCAAGTTAAGATATAATTAAATTAATGGCAAACCAGTAGAAATACTGAGACGCAAAGCTTCCGGTCTAAGGGGATTACCTAAGATAGCGGAGTTGCAGAATAATTAAATAGCAAATATTTGTTTAGATTTAGATTTAGATTTATACTTCGTGTCTTTATTTTCGGACTTTTGCTTGACTAGATATTTGTAATCGCTTTGTTTGCCTTATTGACAGTTTTTAAACTCATTAAGGAATATCAATGAAAATAAAACCATTAACTCTTGCTATTAGCAGTTTGCTGATGAGCATGTCGGCGAGTACAATTGCTAATACCAGTTCTCCTTCCAGTCAGTTGCTAATGCAGCAGATGCAAGATCAAGTCCAAGCGCGTATAAATGAGGTAAAAGCTCTGGCTGCCGATCCGACTAATATCGAAATTGTTGATGGCAAAAAACGCCTTAAATACGGTGAATACCGCTATGAAATACAGCCTAATGGTAATCCCATGTTCTTTCCGTTCATCGCTGGAGATGAATATGCCGATAATTCTGCCGCTGCCATGTTTGATTTTGTCAAAGCTCCATGGAGGCTGATTAATGAGTGGGATGGGGTATTTATTTTCCATGACCAATTTGGCTACACGCCACTCGATGACAATAAGAAATGTAACATTCGCTATCTTGCTGCGACCCATTCAAATCAATTAATTTTTACTGAAAATGAAGACTGTTTGCCTATTGATAAAAGAACGATAGATGCCTTAGGATTTATTGATGAATTACCAGTAGAAAATCATTTGGTAGGTAATTTTGCTGCTCAGGTTCGCTTCATTCAAAATCAAACCTCAGAACCGACGAGCAATGCCGATAAATCACAGCAAAAGTTAGTAACACATCGTGAAGCATTGCTTGTTCTGACCCCTGAAAAAGACAGCCTCGATGAGAAGACGGTTGTGATGCGGGTATATAAAGAGGGGATGTTGGTTGAAAAACGTGTTTTGACTAATCCAACTCAGTTGATGAAAACCGACCGGGTAGGTCAGGATGATCGTCCTGATATTCAATTTTCTAAGCGCTCTTATTCAAGCGTTTTACCCTGGCACTGGGTTGAGCAAGGGCTGAGTTTTACTTTTATGACCTATGATGGTCGCGAAGGGGAACTATCAGCAGATTCAATAGAGTTTGGTGCGCCAATCCATGTTGATATGCCAATGATCCGTATTGGCATGTTAACAGAACCCCCTGCGTCGAAACCACTGGAAACGCATGTTGGTAATTATGGAGCTGAACTATTCCAACGTTTTCCTTTTTCAACCCTGACAATCAGTCAGTATTTACCCGTGCAACTCGACAAAGTTGTTACCGCACGCGGTGAGGTCGAAGAAGAATACAGTTACTATGAACATCCAGATGTTTACTCAGGTGATCTACGTGAAGAGATCACTAAATCATTAATCCAAACTGGGATCAATAATGCTAACTATGGTATTACCAGTACCGCTGGCACGCAACAATGGCATCCGGCAAATTATCCTTCTGTCGTGATCGGGCATTCTATTGGTCGCTATATGAATAAGGATGGTGCTATTGAAAATATCACTCACGGTTTATCGGGTGGCAACGGCATGGCATTATTGGTTGATTCAATTGGCAATGAAGTTACGCATGAAATTGGTCATGCGTTCAGTTTGTGGCATTGGCCTGGTGGTCCAGATGTCTATTACCATAGTACCAAAAGTGGCTGGGGCTATGATGCTTATCGGGGGCGCATGACCGATAACGTTGTGTGGTATGACAATGGATCGGGTGAAAGAAATTTTGCTAATATTGTTGGCTTTGGAAAAGACCCAATGGCGGGAGGAGATTCTGACTCACGCGTAAATCATTATCCTTTGTTCACCGGCTACACCTCTAAAGTGATGCAAGATTATTTAACAGGTTATGACTTTTTGGATATGGATAGCCCAAGTGGATACGTCAGTTGGGATGCTGAGCAGCAAACGCTATCTCCAGTGTCAACTACGACCAAGCTAAAGCCTGTGCTACAGGGTGTGGATGTTATGACAATGGTGGGTTACTACGATCCACAAAATAGTAACACGAGTCACATTTATCCGCCAATGTATGGAAGTTCGGGGCAAGTTTATGATTTGCCGTCTCCAAAAATCGGTCAATGTTGGGCATCTGTGACGTATATTGATGGCAAAGAGCAGAAAATTGCTCTGCATGGTACGCGTTATGATGGAACCAGTAATAAATTCCATATTAACCTAGCCCGCGCTGCAAAGCCACAATCTATGTCTATCCACTGTCCTGAACGTGCTTTACAAGATATGGTCATTGAGCAGTTACTTGAGAACTTTAACCAAGACCGTTTCTTTGACTGGGGTGAGAATGATCGCCAGGGTACAGTCGGTGACATCTTTTCTTATCATCGTAATGGTCGTATTGAACTGTTTCGTCTGGAAAGAAGCAGTTATTGGTACTTCCCTGATGTAGGTGGGTCTAATAAAGACTGGACATTTGTCGGATATATTGATGCATTTGTTGAGGAATATGTGTCAGAGCAAAAACCAGGTCACGATATGTTAGGACAGGTTAAACTGGCAACAAGAACCTTTACTGCGAATAATGAATATCCAGCACGAGCCGTCACCTTTGGTAAAGGACAGGGTTACGATATAGGAGTTGAAAACTCTCCTACGTTCGATCTAGTGCCTGAGTTAAGAAATAGCGATTTCGCCTCGATAGATGAATTTGAGCGTAGATTATTATCGTTAGAGGTATATCAGTTGTTTGCTGGTAACTACCGTATTAATGACGGAATTCATGCAAAAGCTCGGTTTGTAGGCGCTTTGTATAGCCAATGGAATCTTGATACCGATTCGCGTGATTACTTTCTTATGAAGCATGTGAATGCAGGTGCACTGCCAAGAGCGCAAATGAGTAACGAAGATTGGAAATACTTAGGTTCAGCTGAGACGTATGTAAATTTGGAATTGAACCCAATTTTGCTTGATCGCGAGGTGAATGATCATGCTACGCGTATCAAACGCTATTACGGTGTTGATTCATTATTTAGCTGGGATCAACGTATGATGACCTTGCAACCTTTCGCTATTTTTGTTGATACACTTTCGGATGGTAACCATGCATACTTTATGCAAAAAGTAGCAGGTCAAGGAGGCGAATTTCCCACTAGTGAAGAGTCCAATACGGATTGGTATTTCTTAGCGACAGATAGTTCACTAACTGCAAAATTAGCTTCTTGGAAAGATCAACAAACCTTTGAACAAGATGTCTTAGATTGGTACCGCCAAAATGAATTCGGCCAATGGGGCAGTAACGGTAAGTACGGCACCGTCGGAGATATTTACGATTATAATTATGGAGGAAAAACCCACTATTATCGCTTAAAAACAGAGTGGTATAGCTACTTTCCTCACCCTAGTTCTAGTCCTGGTGTAGATGTTAGTAATCACCATTGGCAATATTTAGGCTATTTCTAATCGGTAAGAACAAATATCAGAGTTGTATACTACTCTTTAGATAATTTCATCCCCGTTAGTTTATGATTAGCTGCGGGGATTTTTTGGTTAGATCGCAGATGTTTTTGTTGCACTGGGCTGGTCTTGTACTGGTCAACTCAAACTGGACACTTTTAGTTGAGAATTTTCAAACTCTACTGGTGATAAATCATTATTAGCTGAATGAAGGCGATCTAAGTTGTAATACCTCATATAAGCGGCCACATCCGACTTCATAAACTCATTTGTTGGTTGACTAACCTTAAAAATCCAATCGTGTTTTAAGCTACCAAAGAAACGCTCAACAACGGCATTATCCCAACACGCGCCAACATCACCCATGCTGGCTCGGATACCATAACTCGAGAGCAGCCTACCGAATTGCTTACTGGTATATTGCGAGCCTCGGTCACTGTGAAATACCAACCCTCTTACCGGTCGGCGCAGGTTGTAAGCTTTCATTAATGCCTTAGATATCAAATCCGTGGTCATGCGTTTGTCTATGTGCCACCCCACAATCCGGCGTGAATATAAATCCATTGTAACCATCCCTTATATAGATCATATTTTAAGAGAGTTTTCCTCATTTAATCGCTCATACATCTTGGGCGGTAGATCGTTCAGTGATTCATGTGGCCGATCATAATTATATTCTTCAAGCCAACTATCTGTGATTTCCCTAACTTCAGTCAAGCTATTGAACAAATAGCAGTCTAATACTTCATTTCGATAAGTCCGGTTAAATCGTTCAATAAATGCATTTTGAGTTGGCTTACCAGGCTTAATAAAGTCTAACTTGATACCGTGTTGTTCGGCCCACATCTCAAGTGCATGTGAGATAAACTCTGGCCCATTATCTTGTCTTAAGCGCTTTGGGTAACCACGATAGGCTGCGATTCTATCCAGCACTCGTATGACCCGTTGCGCTGGTAAGCTTAAGTCCACTTCTATCGCTAAAGCTTCACGATGGTAGTCATCAATCACATTAAAAGTTCTGAACGACTTTCCTGAAAACAAGTTATCGCTCATAAAATCCATTGACCAGCATTCATTTGCCTTTACAGGAACGGCTAGTGGCTCTGGCTCACGTGAGGGTAAACGTTTTTTGCCTTTACTATAGCGCGACAATTAGAATGGCCGTTCAGTTACAAGCTGACACTTTATTGTCTTTAGTGTACCGATTTACTACAATGTGTGTACAAACGCCATTACATATTGAGGTTGGTATGGGAACAATTAGTATTCGTATAGATGATGAGCTTAAAGAGCGTTCTTATGCTGCGTTGGATAAACTAGGCATCACACCTTCTGAGGCGTTGCGTCAAATGCTTGAATATGTCGCCACAAGGGAAACTTTGCCATTCAAGTCTGTGCTGCTAACCGCAGAAGATGAAGCCTTGATTGCTTTAGTTAAAGAACGTTTAGCAAACCCTCTAAGGGGGATTGAAGTGTCGCTCGATGATCTATAAGTTAGAGTTTGATCCCCGCGCACTAAAGGAATGGAAGAAGCTCGGAGATCCCATTAGACAGCAATTAAAAAAGAAACTGGCCGAGATCCTACAACATCCTCATATCGAGGCCAACAAACTTAGAGATCTCCCTGACTGTTACAAAATCAAATTGCGCACATCAGGTTATCGCTTGGTATATCAAGTGCAAGATGAACGCATTACCGTGTTTGTAGTCGCTGTAGGCAAGCGTGAACGATTAGCAGTGTATTCAACAGCAGAAAAGCGTCTTTAACCGAGGTGTAAATCAGTTCTCTTGAGATTTGATTCATGGTAAGGCAAAAAACGCCCCGCTGGAAGGAAAAACGGGGTGAAATCGGGCGCTGTTGTGCCTGGCGTGAATCAGTCTGAGGCAGACTGATTCACCGGCTCATTTCTATCAGATTAGAAAAAGTATTTTGAAACCTTAAATACTTTGTTAACTCTGCAGCCTAACTTAAGTGTCTACAAGTATCAGGCCTTATCACACAGCGGCCTCCTTTAGGACTGTCTCTTGATCAGATCTCATAGCGTTTCTCCGGCTTCAAATAGGGCTTTGGCTAAGCGATACCCCTTTACCTGAGCCTGAAGATCATCCCATCCCTCCCAAATCGTGGACCAGCTGGCCATTCCCGTGCGCTTGCTATCATTAAAGCCTCCTAGTTTGGCCAAGGATTGATAAGCCCACTTCATATTTGGGGCTTCTTTGCCTTTATGTCCCCTTGGCTTGTAGAGCTGCATCAGTACTCGCCATTCATCATTCTCTAAGACATTGCTGCAGCTTTGATTTTCCATGCTTTGCGCTGCTTCGATTTGCCCTCTTTTTCTCAGATAAATTGGCAGGCTCATCACTTCCCGAAGTTGCAGTAGCCGCACACCAATAAAGCAAAGTATCGAGGCCGCTCGCTCAAGGTTGTCTGGCGATGTCATGCGTAACCTTTCAACCCCCGCGCCGGTTTTCCACGCCTTATGAAAGTCCTCAATGCGCCATCTAGTGGTATAAATATCAATCACATGAAGTTGCTGCGCCAACGTGTCAATCGGCTCACTGGTCAGTAGCATCCAAGATAGTCCATCTTCACCTTGGGGAGGATTGAGCTCTTGTGCGTACACCACATTAATCGCATGCTGCTGACGATTATGTTTGATGTTAACCGTACTGGCTTTGAGGGTGAGTTTGGCTGTTCGCGAGGGACGATTCTTGCTTTTCCCACTGGCTTCCTTTATGCCTTTTTGTGGGATGGCGATGGTGTATCCGCCGGTAACGGGATGACTATCCATGTGCTCAAACAGCTTAGCCTCGTATTCTACTAGGTTTCTTGCATGTTTTGCCCGCACCACAAACCGTTCACTATGTGATTGTTTATCCGATAAATAATGCATGATATCCGCTTCTCTATCACACACTGAGATCACTCGCGACATGTGAGCCTGCAAGCGTTGCCGCGTAAAATAGGATGCATCGGCCCATTTACCGCTCTCTTTTTCATCGGCCTCGTTGGGATTATCAGGTCGACACCACCAATCTTGGTGGATCAAGCCCAAGGTCCGAGAAGTATGGCTATCCAGTAGCAAGACAGAATGAACCCACCAACCACGAGACTTATCGGTAGGTTTGCCTAATTTCCCTAATTCAGACGCCACACTGTGCTTATAACTCAGGGCTGTCGTGTCTTCGAGAGCAAGTATTTCATTTATATTTTCAATCGCTTGGGCGGTGCGAGCAAAACCGGCGGCTCTGATCATAGATGGGCTAACATTATCATTGCGGATCAATCGATAGGCTCCTTCGAGTTTGGCATCTTCACCATTACAAGATCTGGCAACCGATTTACCGCTGCCAACCGCCATGTATTCAGCGACGACGGTTAACCTTGCCGCTCGTCGTTTATCACCTAGCTCAGCATGATGAAAGTGATCATATGCCCATTTGTTCGGGTTAAAAATTGACATTAAAAAAGATGAAGTGAGTGAATTTGCATGATCTGATCATCGCCAGTCAAGAAAGTTCCATTTTTTGCTAATAATTTGTGTAGAAGAGACAGCTCCTAATTCTTTCAATAACGCTGAAGTGTAGCGTGTATTTTCTTTTAAAGAATAACTGCCATCTTCGGTGTTATCAAGCTTGTCTGAATCCCCCATTCCAATCATATCAATAGCAATTAAACGTCCTTGACCTTCCCCCTGTGTCAGGATTGTTGTCACCCTTAAATAATCATTATTTTTAAAGACAGGGTGCGGCAAAAGAGAACGATATGGCTCGGTATTCACCAGAACGTAAAGAGGCGATCCTTAAAAAATTATTACCGCCTCACAATTTAACGGTCGCAGAGGTTGCTCGGGAAGAAGGCATTGCGGTGCAAACCTTGTATCATTGGCGAGATATTGTCAGAAAAGAAGGTCGCCCCGTGCCAGGTAAAACATTAACAACTGATGACTGGTCAGCTGAAGCTAAGTTTGCGGTACTCATTGAAACAGCCCCGCTATCGGAAGCCGAGTTAAGTCAGTATTGCCGTGAAAAAGGCTTGTTCCGCGAACAAGTACAGCAGTGGAAACAGGATTGTTTAGCTGGTTTTCAAACCTCAGAAGTACAAACCAAAACCATTAAACAGCAGGCCAAGGCTGACAGAGCCGAAATCAAATCATTGCAACGAGAATTGCGCTACAAGGAGAAAGCGCTGGCTGAAGCTGCTGCGTTACTGGTGCTCAGAAAAAAGCTCAATGCGCTCTGGGGGGACGACAGCGAGGAGAGCTAACTCCCTTGCCTGAGCGCATAGAATTGATTGCCTTAATTCAAGAGGCGTATACCAATGGTGCTCGCCTTTACAAGGCTTGTGCTGAAACTGGACTCAGTAAACGCACTTATCGACGTTGGTATCGAGCAGGCCAAGTGCAAGCCGATTTAAGACCAATAGCGGCTCGACCAGAACCGACAAATAAACTCGAAGCACATGAGCGACAACAGATATTAAGTGTGTGTAATCAAGAGGAATATGCCAGCTTACCACCGTCGCAAATTGTGCCGACATTATTAGATAGCGGAATTTATATCGCCTCAGAATCAAGCTTTTACAGAGTGTTAAATGCTCATGGTCAACTTAACCATCGTGGTCGCACTCAGGCTGCTGTTAATCGAAGTAAACCGTTAAGTTATCGGGCTGATGGGCCCAATCAAGTGTGGTCGTGGGACATCACTTATTTGGCTTCAACCGTCAAAGGCCAGTTTTATTATCTGTACATGTTTGAAGATATTTACAGTAGAAAAATAGTGGGTTACGAAGTTCACGAACAAGAATGCGGTGAGTACGCCGCCGCGCTAATCCAACGCTGCATGTTACGCGAGCAATGTTTTAATACGCCATTAGTGCTGCACTCTGATAATGGGGCGCCGATGAAGTCACTGGCCATGAAAGCCAAGCTAGAAGAACTCGGTATTACGGCATCATTAAGTCGGCCGCGGGTGAGTAACGACAACCCCTTTTCAGAGTCGTTATTTAAAACCTTAAAATACCGACCACAGTGGCCAAAATCGGGTTTTAGCAGTTTAGCTGGCGCAAGAGAATGGGTTGAGAAGTTTGTGAAGTGGTACAACGATGAGCATAAACACAGCCAGCTCAATTTTGTCTCACCAGGACAACGTCATGCTCAGCTAGATAACGCGATTTTAGCCAAGCGTAAGGAAGTGCTTGAAGCGGCAAAGGCAAGAAGACCGACTCGCTGGTCTAAAGACGTGAGAAATTGTGAGGCGGTTGGAGCCGTGACCCTAAACCCAGATAAAGCACCAATAGAAGGCGTAATAAATGCAGCTTAATATTTAAGCAAAGAGTGACAACTATCTTGAAAAACACCGCCTTCAAGGTACGGAATAATATTTCGCCATAAAAATATAGATGTTGGATTACCATGTAAAAATACGATTGGATCACCAACTCCGTGTTCAATATAAGCCATTTTTTTACCAAGAATGGTTTTGAATTTTTTTTCATAATGTAGGACTTCAGTATCAATTTTCATTATTAGCTCGTTATCAATAAAAATAAAGTTAATAGCTCTTAGATAATCATTAACACACACGAAAATGTGTGAGTGACTCATGTATTTTTTGGAAGTATTGCAGACTATTTGTATTTTGTCTATCGTTTTTTATGACTCAGTCATATACAATACTTCTATGACTGATAATAATTATTTAAAGAACCTACTTGGTGCATGTGCAACAACAATAGCTTCTAATATAGAAATGGAAGTAGCAGAGCTCGATGGGCGTAGCCTAAGCCATGAAGCCGCTTTAGTTGCCATTAATAATCATCCCAATGATGGTATAGAGATGCTAAGTAAAGTGCTTGGGCTGACTCATTCAGGATCTGTTCGCCTTGTGAATAATCTAGTACATGATGGGTTTGTAGATCGACATCGAAGTAAAATAGATGCTAGAGCTGTTGTTTTATGCGTTACTGATGCAGGACGAGATCGTGCAAATAAAATACTTTTAGCACGTGAAAAAATAACAAGTAGTATTCTTGATATTCTTGGTGAGAACGAAAAAGAAACGATTGTTCCTATATTAGAAAAGATCCTTTCATCAATGACAGACAATGTTGTTGAAGCCAGACGTATTTGCCGCTTTTGTGATGAGGGCGTGTGCAGAAAAGCAGGGTGTCCTGTAGAAATTGCCACAATAATAAAAGCCTAAAATAGAAGGAAGGTTCAATATTAAAACTGTTTCCCAGTAATTATAAATTAGTTATTTTTTTCTAATTTTTGGGAACAAAACCGCCTTCGGCGAGACTAGTTTTCGGTATAGCATAAGGTTATTCTGCATCTAACTGAGTATCTGCCGAGCTAATTTCAATGCTCTTTCGGGCGATAAAACATATCATTTTGTTAACTCGGAAATGGGCAAAAATTGGTTAGCAAGAAGGCTGCACAAAATCTTAGTATTTGGTGCGTGAATCAGACTAGGTAAGTCTGATTCATCGAAGGGTAAGGTTCATAGCATTAATTCAAATGGTCTCAGCTTCGAAACAAAAACCGGTAATTTTTGCTTTTGTAAGCAATTTAAAAACTCTGATACTGTCATCGCGGGATTCTTTAAGCTACTTCTTTGCTGTTGAGCAGCTTTGATACAAGAGCTTGGATCTAACTCAAACATGTCGCACAAAAACTCATCAGGATGGATAGCTGATAGTTCAAGTATATTGAGTTCTGACTCAGGAAAATCCTTAAGATTAAACGTTATGATGGCCTCTGCGTGCCCTTTTAAAGCCGCAGCAACCACATGCCTATCATTCATATCAGGCAGTGTTAATCCTTTAATTAACGGCTCATACCCTTCAATAAGGCAATCAGGTACATTTTCATTAATCAGTTGTTTCGTTCGTTCTAACATTGCTTCTGTGATGCGTGGATTATTCAGCAATACATTACGCATCCATTCATCATGGATTTGCTCAGTCCAGCGAGCCCTAAATAAGCCCGCATTTGCTAAATACATCAAATAACTACGAAGTGGCGCGGGATACATGACACACGCATCAAAAACAACAGTATACGAAGCCATTAGTAACCCATACCCAATTCCTGATCTAATCTGGAAAGCTCATCAAGTGTTGACAAACGTTGAATTTCCAGTTGCTGCTTATATTTTATCACCGCAGAAAATGGCACTTTTCTTCGATTACCGACTCGAGTAAATGATATTTCACGTGAATCTAATAACTTGATAAATGTTGGTCGTGACATATTCAAAAAATCAGCGCCTTGTTGTGTGGTCATTTCGGCATGTATGGGAGTGATGTTAACAGAATTACCCTGTCCCAATTGCGTCAACATTTCAATCATCATTTTCAATACGCTAGAAGGTAAAATGACATCATGTGATTGACCTTGTTTATCAATTACACTTATTTGTTGAGCCTCACCGTTACTTTCAATAACAGCAGATAACTCCTGGCTGCCCAACCGAGCCATTGCGATTTGTTCTGCGTTCGGTAAAGTAGTCATGTTCATAATTAATCTCTCAAATATTGGAAAAATTTGTTCCAACCGTCATTATCCGCAATATTCGAAAAATGTCAACATTCGAAATATTCGCAACCACACAGAATCGCTTCTACAGTTGAATCAGTCTGGTGTAGAGTGATTCACTGGCTCATTTTTGGACAAAAGCGTGATAGCTCCTTTGCTCTAACTTGTCAGTTTCGGATTAAAATTTCTATGGAGATAACATTTGGTTAAGGCGCGGGCTTTAGTCCGTCCCAGTGAGCGAAGCGAACGATTTGAACCATTTGTTAAGCTTATTCATAAGGCAGGTCATCTGGATCAACCCCCACATAATCTGGTTCTGGCAAAACTGGCAGACGATATGCAAGTAAGAATTTACGCCCCTCTAAAAAAGCTTTTACCACTCTGTGCATACCGTCCATAACTCGCCCGTCAGGGCAGAGAATTATTGGATAGGAAAGGTCAGTAGCTTCAATTAGACGGATGTGATCTGCAATGGATTTGCAGGTTGGTTTCTCACCTTCCAAGCTATACCAGTAGGGCTCATCTAATTCACGTATGTCATTTAGTAAATGCTCAGTAACCTCTAGGTCTTTTGTGAGGCAAATTAGATTATCAACATCCCAGGCCTGAAGCCCTTTGTTGCTGTTTCTGAGGTGGTACTGTTTTCTCATAATGCCTAACGTCTTAGTATTTATGCGCTGCGCTGTTTGCTGGGCATAAATCGCTTGTTGGACTTGGCCGCTGCCACATCCGTGTAAATGGGTATGAATAATGCTATAGGAATTTGCTTTTTTGCGGTAGCGATTTTTTATACAGTTTGATGGGTAATCACTTGTCAACTTAGCTTTTACAAGCTCACCCCTTTAGGGGCGACGTAATTGACTTCGGAGCTTTTTTTCGTTTCAGCATGATACTTTATTATTTAGTGGCGTTTTGGGCTTCCTAAAATAAAGTGCTACTGGATAGCTCAGTATGAAACTTTATTACCGCCCCACACCAAGGGCAACACCAACATTGTGCTATATGACTATCATAACAGCCGTGCAGGCCAATGTGCCGTTGACTTTCTTGAGGAATTCTCTGGTTTTCTGCAAGTGGACGGCTATCATAAGAAAGCAGGCAAAGCAGATGTGGCACTGAACCTTATCGGTAAACTTTACGGTATTGAGCAACAAATTAAAGGTAAATCTGCTGGCGAGAAATATGTGATACGTCAGCAAAAATCCAAAATCATCATAAATGAACTTCATCAATGGCTGTTACAGCGTCAAGATAAAATCCCACCGAAAATGGCGTTGGGTAAAGCTATCCAATACGGACTGAATCAATTTGAAAAATTCAGGCGTTACTTAGATGACGGCCGCCTTAGCATAGATAACAATCGTGCTGAAAGAGCAATAAACCCCTTTGTGATAGGTCGCAAGGCGTGGCTATTTTCAAATACGCCACAATTCCTAGCAGGCAAAAAAAACAGCCAGTGGTATTACTCACTGGCTGTTTATCGTTGATGATACTTTAGTTTTGGCTACTACATTCGTAGTGAGCGCATTATCTGTGGCTACTTATAAGAGTATTGGCCATGCTTACTACTAAATATCCAATCATTGCCGTTTGACCATTTAATGCCTTTCACTTGCACGCATTGATTACCGGCATTGATAAAGCCTGCACCGTAAAAACTATCACTTATCACACTGCATAGATTTTCATGACTGTTTTTGGCAGGTACGCGCTCACCTGTATGCTCTGGATTCCACAAAGATAACCACTGGAATTGGTTAACAGTGGACTCAAGGCGCTGCTCTTTACCCGCTTGTACCACACTAATATCATCGCCGCCAGTACAACGGTACTCGTTAGTCACTAGTCGCTCGACATAACCGTGCACAGTTTCTACCTTGCCATTGATGGTAAGATCAAAGCGACATAAAGGCAGTTGTTGGTCGCGCACTCTCATGGTGGCCAATACATTTTTATCGCGGATTGATAAGCTATCTAAGTCCATGGCATCGGAGTGATCAAACCAGCCTTTACCAATAGCTGAATCTAATACTTGATAGCCGTGTTCCTGACCTATGATCACTGCTTCTGGTAAGTCTTCAATCCCAGTGGTTAATGATGGCGTTAAGCTATCGAGGATGGTGACACCCTCAGCGTCTTGGCAACTTAGCGTTACATTACTGAGTTCTTGCTGTGGCAAGTTGATGTGGAACTTATTACTTTCATTTGCCCCTAAGCGGTTGCCGGCTAAGTCATAATTCATGCTCTGACCATTTTTACTGATCACATCAAGTCGGCACACATTAACATAAGTGTATTGTGGCTGTTCAATCCGGTTCTGGCTGAGGCTATAACTCCACGCATTGCGGTTACTATGGGTTATTCCAGGTATTTGAACACATTTGTTGCCCTGAATAAAACCCGCGCCATTATGGCTAGGAGTGTTGATATCAGTAAGTAAGCATAGTTTCACTTCACCGATATCAGGTGTCGGTGTATAGACAACATTGCCACGGCCATAAGGGTAGAGTACTGAATAATCACCAGCTAAAGATGCCATATCCTGCCATGTGCCAGCAAGGTTCCAACGCATATCATCACTCGCACGACAAGTATTGGTGGCGGGTTCGACATGACCAACTAAATTAACCGTTTCTGCTGTAGTCGTGGTAAAGCTAAATTGGCACAAACGTTTATGGCTGCCATTATCGATAATGGTTTTCCAGCTAGATAAGGATAACTGTTCTGGCGTTAGGTCGCGATATTCATTCCAGCCGCCTTTGATGCTTGGACCTGAGTCAGGTGCTTCATAATCGGTTGCGGGTGGTAAATCAAACACATTTCCGTAGTTGCCGTAAAGTACTGGATAAATCTGACTTGGGTTCACACCCGTAGGATCGTAAATACCCACTAAGGTTGTCACAGGTATGCCGGTTTTTACTGGTGCTGGTGCTGTAGTGTTGGCTTCTACATAGGTTTGTTGCGCTTGATCCCATGTGGCATAGTGATAATTACCGTCAGGTGTTTGGTTAAAGCCACTATTTAACCAAGCTTGCGTGCGGCGTGCTTGAGTTGGGTGTTCAAGGGTAAAGTTACTGACTAAACCAATTTTTTGCTTTTCACCACCGGCTTGGGCGTCATGCAAAAAGCGGAATGTCTCTAAATATGGTAATGAGGTTTCGCCGCCCGCACTTGATATCGCTGGCGCACCGCGCCAATCGATATTGCCGATAAAGCGGTTAAATACCTGATCCCAGCCCCAACCGCTTTGCATATCATGCACTGAGGCCATGCTCGGATAGTGGCTTCTGCCAAAGTTATGTCCCACTTCATGAGACCATTCATTACCTGTGGTTGCTTCCAAGGTTAAAATGCCACCACCACCGCTACCGCCATGCACTACGGTTTTGTTTGAGCCATTGTCTGGATGGGTGTAAACGCCGACATTAGTGTGCGCTGTCAGTTGGTTAAAACGGCGATTGTAGGCCTGTGAATACCCCCCTGAGGTAGTAATGCCGACGTTAGCATTATTAATACCCGTTGAAATTAACGCTTTACCAATGGCTTCGCGCATATCACCGCTATGCCAGCCACCATCAGTGTCACTGCGTTCAGTGTACACTTTGCCATTAGGCATAGTGACAGTTTCAAAATGGGCAGGGGCATATTGGCCCATCACTAATTTAGATACTGGGATTTTTTGAAAATAATCACTGGCATGTTCAGCAGTATTGTTAGCCATGGTATTGCGGCCACGTGGCTTAGTTAACATGCCCATGTCGATGTTTTGGATGACTAACTCAGGCGCGCCGCCAAAGGTAATACTGTGCTGCGCCAATTCTGAACTGCGGCCATGATTATCGATAAACTTAAGGGATAAGCCTGGGGTCATCCAATTCCATTGAAGCGGCAAGCTCCAGACATCATGGCCAAAAATGACCATTGGCCGACCGTCAACGGCGTATTGGTCAGTTTTGGGCTGATTGGCGGGCGACTGCATGATTTCGCGCGCGATAAGCTCGCCTTCAAAATACACCTCAACCCATAACTGGTTAATGTCGTTAAGCTCTGGCGTCACTAGCAGCATGGCAGCACGGTTGATCACGACATCCGGCGCATTTAACTCATCATTGCCAAAGGGGGCGGTTAAGCTGTGACTTTGCATCAAGGACACATGGGCGGCAATTTCACCATCAAGGTGATTTAAGTGGCGAATACCATCATGAAAACCCGCTTGACTGGTTTTGGTGGTGAGTGTAATCGGTTCTACGGCTACACACCCTGTGGTATTACAAGCTTCCAGGGCTAATTGATAATCAGTGTTTGGTGACAGATTACCTAGGTAGAACTCAGGGGCGGTGGCGTTAAACATTTGCGTTTTAGTTGACGGTGAACTTAAACTCAGCTGATAGTGATTACCTTCCACATGGCCTTGCCAAGTGGCAGTGGCACCAATATCAAATATGCCAGACAGGGCAAAGTCAGTAATCATAGGCGCGCTGATACACTCAGTCTTTTCAAAGCGCATTATCTTATCTTCGCTGAAACTGGGTTCTGGAAAATATTCGACAAAACAACCCTGAGTGTCGCTACTCATGCTGCCAAAATCATCATGAATGAAATAAAAACCGTAGTTATTATTCATCACTATGTCCCATTTATCATTTAAAAATGGGAACGCGGCATAATAAGGGGCTAGGGCTTCTTCGCCGCCATAAGGGAAAGGAAATTTAGGGTAATTATCATCATGCAGTTCAAAACGATAGTCGTTATAGACAATAAAGCGTTTGTTACCATCAACAATCACGCCATCATTAGCTTCACCGCGCTGTTTCATGGCTTTAATGACGCTAAACGTTTGTTCGGCAGCTTGCTGCATAGTGACTTCGGCCTGCGCCGCTAACGGCACCAATGCACTAGCTATCACTAAGGCGAGAGGGGAGAAACGAGTTTTAAACATATATCTTCCTTATTGAGCATAGAAATTCAATAAGGCAACACGCATTACTAGACTTGCCGCACAAGGCGACAAGTCTGATACCAATGGCATCCCCGCTATCATAGGTACAAACGCCCCTTAGACCGGTGGTTTTGCGTCCCAGCCTTTCAACTGGTTTGCCTTTTTCAATGTGTCAGCAATTTTAGCTGATGATTAATATATGGAATAATTAATCTGGTGTCAATGGTGATCTCTGCCTATGTAATTGATTGGTATGGTTTAATTTAATTTGTTTTTGTTAGTCAGCGCACATTCATCTAGATGTAACATAGAGGTCGCGATCACATCGAGATATTATCGTTGCGTATTCTGCTTGTTCCGAACACTTGTTCCGTAAGAGACTAGCGAATTACACCTTGCTTGTAATACTTCATGGACTTGAGGGAGGGGGGTCATAGACAGGAGCTTAAGAATTAACTCGATTATTTAGATGGCGCAGGATATCACCGCTCAACGAAGGTCAAAGAAATGGCTGCGTTGCTTATGATAGCGCTGCGTCATTTTCTGCCTTACAGCCCAAATCTGAACCCGATAGAGAGGCCGTGGAAGGTGATGAATGAGCATGCCAGAAATAGTGTTTATTTTAAAACTAAGCGCGACTTTAGGGCTGCTCTGACTCAATTTTTTAAAGAAAGACTGCCGAAAACAGGGGGATTTCGCGGATCAATGACAACAATTTTCAGATGTTAAAATCCGCATTTTCAAATCGATTAAGTAAAGGTGAAGGTCTGGGCAGAATTGGTGTAAAGAATGTTGTAGGATATTAGCTTGGCGCATCTTGTTATCCAAGTGTAGTTTTTGGCGAAACCATTTGCTCATGCAACAAGATGTGCTTCCACCCTAATTTGGTAATTTATTGGTAAATCGTCAGGGTTTCCTCTGTGCAAGGGACGTACGATGCTGAAGGTAGATTGCTTTAATTTGCAAGAGTGTAAAAGCTGTTATTGAACGTGCCGTCAACCGTCTACATTTTTAGCAAGTTTGGCGAGTTTATGCATTTTGGGTTGTAAACATTTCATCAGAAGAAAATATTTATGTCATTAATGAACATTATCAATCCTTCGGTTCCAAGTAAATCATGTAACCGTAGGGAAAAACTAGGAAAATTGTGGCAAGACTTCGAAAAAAAACAATTAAGGAATAAACGATATCGAACCAAATTAGAGCTTTTTTACCACGAGTTCACCTCGAAATTACTTGAAAAAGAGCAGCTAGTATGTGATGCCTCAGCCAAATGGGTGTGTCATTTATTGACTTTTGTGCCGCGTAAATCTATTAAGGGTCGTCAAAGAGAGGTGTTGCTAGAATGGATCGAAGAAGAATTAAGAATTATTGAATCGAATCCGTTTAACCCTATCAATACTAACGAAATACGCAATAACTTAACTAGCTTGCTTATTGCTTTTCAAACCACGTTGCCTAAGCAAGAGATAGGTCAGCACGAGCTTGATGCTTTTCGTGAAGAGTTAGAATCTATGCTTGGCTTTGATTTAGATATAGACAATGCGCAGCTGTATGAATTTATTGATGAACCGGCGAAGTTTCAGGCATTTTTTGAGCGAAAATTGGCTGAGCAGTACAATAAAGCTTCTGATGATGACGGCACTGAGAATGCGTTTGAACATGATGAGGATGATGATTTTATCTTTCAATCTACTCAACCAGAGCAAGCATTAAGCCTTGAGCTATTTGGCGATAAAACCATGACCAAATTGTATCGACAATTGGCGAATCAATTTCATCCTGATAAAGAGCTTGATCCCTCTAAAAGGGCGCTGAAAAAAGAGTTGATGCAGCAACTGTCTCAAGCCAAGAAAAGCAAGGATGCTGTAGCCTTGCTGATGTTGGCTCTTGAATATCTGCCAGAGTATAAACTTGAGGCCGATCCCGATATGATGAAACGTATTGAGGCTGCTTTGCAGGTTAAAATTGATATATTAAACCAAGATTATCAATCAATGCGGAGTGGCAATGATATAAAAAGTACTATTTGGCAACGTTTTGGTAGTGGTTCAAAAGCGTCACGTGCTAAGGAGTTAGCACATTATGGTGAATTGCTTACGATTGAAACTACAGAGTTACTTGCAAAAGTCACTAAGATTAAAACAGTACAAGCGATACAAAAGGAATTGAACCAACGTAACCAACTGGGGAGTTTCAACGACTTTTTTGATCTTGCTATGTTTAATGACGAAATTCTTGATGAATTTCGGCACTACAAATAGCGCGTGCAACAGTACCAGCCAAGCGTGCCTGAGCAAACGTCTAACGCCACTCAATCACGCTTTATACCCAATCAACTTGAAGATGCGGATTTTAACATCTGAAAATTGTCATTGATTCGACATTCCGCACCTGATTTAGGAATAAATTTGCTGGTAGCGCTCACCCAATACCTCCAAAATGACCTGCTGGTCGGCCGTTAGCCCTGTCACCTTAGGTGGAGCCTCTCCCAACTGGTACTCGTGCACCCCACCAAAGCGCAAAAAGATCCAGCGGGCGGTCGGCTTCTGAGTTGGCTTCTTTTTCATATCCGCCAGACTGCGGTTCTGCTCCACTAATCCTTGCCGGATACGGTGCTCCCTTACGTTTATGGCGGCGTTATATTCTCACTCGTTCCGTAAACTTTCCGTACAATTGAATGTGCTTTAAGTTTGGACTATAATCTCTCAGTTTGCGGAATGTATCCGTACGCAGGAGGGGTTATGGCAACGGCACGTTTAGATATCCGCCTTGATGAAGAAATCAAGGCAAAAGCCGAAAAAGCATCGGCTTTACTTGGTTTAAAAAGTCTCACTGAATATGTGGTGAGACTTATGGATGAAAATGCGACTCATGTTATTGAGGAGCATGAAAGTCTTATGGTTAAAGACAGTCTTTTTGACGAGTTTATGGTTGCGTGTAATAAAGTAAAAGCACCGAATCAAGCTTTGCTTGAAGCTGTTAAATTTACAGAAAAGAGCGGTATCAAGTGAGTTGGGGCAAAGAGTTTGTAGAATTTAGTAAATCAAAGCATGACCGCGACTCATTTGACTGTGGTGAGCAAGGGCTAAACACATTTATTAAAATTCAAGCTGCAAAGCACATGCAAGCAGGTATTAGCCGAACAATGGTTTTACCTAGTGCTCAACCACTGCTAAATAAAAAATTCGCTATTTGTGCATTTTATAGTGTTGCACCAAGTTCAATCAGTCGAGAAACTTTGCCGACACAACGAGTAAAAAAACTTCCTAGGTATCCAATACCTGTTTTTCTTTTGGCTCAATTAGCTGTGCACAAAGAGTTTCATGGCTCTGGGCTCGGAAAAGTTAGTCTAATTCGCGCGCTGAAGTACTTGTGGGAAGTGAATCATCACATGAGGGTATACGCAATTGTTGTGGACTGTCTGACAGATTCCGCTCAAGCGTTCTATACGAAGTTCGGCTTTGAAGTGTTATGCGAACATAATGGGCGTATTCGTATGTTCTTACCAATGAAAACGGTAGAACAGCTTTTTAATCAATAGGCTACGAATATAAAAACGGTTCAAGAGGGGCAGCCAACGCGTTGCATTTTTACTATGCGTTGGTTTTTGTGATTACGGTGTTATGCGGAAGCTTGGTAGTGGCGTTGGCTGCCCCTTAACCGAGCGTTAGAAGAATTCGTAATCGGAGAGTAGTGTGCTTCCTATAGCGCGTCAATTAGCTTGGCCGGTTGAGACTCGGTTTAATTTAGTTTGTTTTGGGCTTCTTTTCGCCTGTAGCTTTCTCCTTTGCATTGCAAAATTTTCGCGTGGTGGATCAGCCTATCGATTGCCCCTACGGTCATCACTGTGTTACTGAATAACTTATCCCAATCTTCGAATGATTGGTTTGAGGTTATTATTAGGCTATATCTTTCATAACGATGCGCGATAAGCTCGAACAAGACGCTAGTTTCTTCTGTACTTTTTTGCACGTAGCCTAGATCGTCTAAGATTAACACTGCAAATCTGTCCAATTTGACTAGGGCTTCTGGCCATCTCAGCGTAAGCGTCTAGGCAAAGGCACATACCTTTCACCCTGCGACTGATTTATGTTGTTCCCAAGTTTTATTTGGAGACACATAATGAAAACCTTTCGTGATCAGCTGCAGTGGCAAGAGCTCATTCTTGCGCAGCAACAAAGTGGCTTAAATATCAGCACTTATTGGCGTAAACACAAATTATCGACATCTAGCTTTTATGCTTACAAAAAGCGCTTTGCACCGACTGAGAGCGCGTTTCTGTGTGCCAACATTTCACAACGCAAAGTCACCGACCATAAAGTGACCCAACTGCATTTACCTCACTCAACCTCGCCGAGTTTTCTCGCACAATTATTGCGAGAACTCTCCTCATGAAAATGTTTATCGAACCGCCTGCCATTTATTTGCATCGTGATGCTGTGGATTTTCGTAAATCCATCGATGGCCTCGTGACCATTGTTGAAGCTGAATTAGCACATGATGCCTATACTGGCGCACTATTTGTGTTTTGTAATAAAGCTAAAAATAAGCTCAAATTGCTGTATTGGGATAAAACGGGGTTTGCTCTTTGGTATAAACGGCTAGAAAAGCAAAGATTTAAATGGCCCTGTAACGTTGACCATCAAGCTTACTGCTTAACTGAGCAGGAGCTCTCATGGTTGTTATCAGGCTTTGATGTGATTGGACATGAGTCACTACACTATCAGTCTTTTCGTTAAATCAATACGATCTTTTTACAGTGAAGGATCGTTGACAGCAAACGTGACACAGATTAGTCGTTAACCCCTTATTCGGCTTGCTATTTCTGATAGATTGCAGGCATGAAAACCTTACCTCATGAATTACCTGACGACCCCGCACAACTCAAGCAAATGCTGCTTGAGTTGCAGCAAGCATTGGCAGAAAAAGAAGCCCTGATTGCTGAGCAAAGTGCGCAAATCCATGAGTTATTAGCCCAATACAACGCGAGGTTGGCGAGAGAGTTTGCCAAAAAATCAGAAAAGCTGCCAGGCGCGGGAGAAGTCTTTAATGAGGTTGAAGCCGAGTTAGCTACAATGCCAGTCGATATTGATGATGCCAACAAATACTGCGACTGTTGCCAAGACCCATTACATCAAATGGGGCAAAGTGAAAGTGAAACACTGGAATTCGTTCCCGCCCACATTAACGTCATTAAAACCCTTCGGCCAAAATATGCTTGCCGCCAATGTGAGCAGCAAGGTATCGAAACGGTAATTAAAAACGCTCCGATGCCAGCGACGCCTATCCCCAAAAGTATGGCCACGCCGATTTTACTCAGCCATATCATCACCTGTAAGTATCAGTTTGGACTGCCTTTATATCGTCAAGAAACCTTGTTTGCGGAAATAGGTGTTGCGCTCAATCGTAAGACCATGTCGAGTTGGATGGTACGTTGCGCCGATTTGCTTGAGCCTTTGTATCAAAGGCTGAAAGTCAGTTTACTGGAGCAAGACATTATCCATGCTGATGAGACCCCGCTTAAGGTATTGAAAGCAGATAAACTGACTAGCTACATGTGGCTATACTGCTGCGGTGACGATTCCCCCAAGGGCAACACCAACATTGTGCTATATGACTATCATAACAGCCGTGCAGGCCAATGTGCCGTTGACTTTCTTGAGGGATTCTCAGGTTTTCTGCAAATGGACTGCTATCAAGCGTATGCTCAAACTGATGCAACACTGGTCGCGTGTTTGGCGCATATTCGTCGAAAGTTTATCGAGGCTAAAGGGAATAATAAGAAAGCAGGCAAAGCAGATGTGGCACTGAACCTTATCGGTAAACTTTACGGTATTGAGCAACAAATTAAAGGTAAATCTGCTGGCGAGAAATATGTGATACGTCAGCAAAAATCCAAAATCATCATAAATGAACTTCATCAATGGCTGTTACAGCGTCAAGATAAAATCCCACCGAAAATGGCGTTGGGTAAAGCTATCCAATACGGACTGAATCAATTTGAAAAATTCAGGCGTTACTTAGATGACGGCCGCCTTAGCATAGATAACAATCGTGCTGAAAGAGCAATAAAACCCTTTGTGATAGGTCGCAAGGCGTGGCTATTTTCAAATACGCCACGGGGAGCCCGCGCCAGTGCAATTCTTTACAGTCTAATCGAAACCGCAAAAACCAACGACCTTATCGTGCACGAATATATTGCCAAGTGCTTGCAAAGTTTGGCATGCAATCCAAGTGAGGTTGATTCATTACTGCCGTGGAATATCAAACAAAGATAAATTGCTAGGTGTCTTTGGCTAGACGCTTACAACAGTTTTCACTACGATTGCAAATAAGCAATAGCAATAATGACTGGTTAAAAGGGCTTTATTGCGGTCTTTTTTTTGGTGATCTACAATAGGTCAATTAAATGGTCATTGTTTGAGGTGTTATGATGATACGTCCAATTCTTGCAGATAATGCAACGAGCATCAGCGAGCTAAAGAAAAATCCAATGGCGGTAGTCGAGGGTGCCGATGGTTTTCCTGTTGCTGTTTTGAATAGAAATCAGCCAGCTTTTTATTGCGTCCCTGCCGAGGCATATGAGCTGTTAATGGACAAGCTGGAAGATATTGAATTAGCTCAGTTGGTTCGCGAGCGTCAGCATTCAGATGAGGTCGAGGTTTCTTTGAATGACTTATAAGCTGGTATTTAAGGTTGAAGCCGAGAAAGAGTGGAAAAAGCTAGACCCAACAATCAAAGTAAAGTTTAAAAAAAGAGTATTAGAGAGGCTTGATAATCCACATGTGCCATCATCCAAGCTAAGTGGAATGCAAAATTGCTACAAAATCAAGCTGCGTAGTGCTGGTTATCGCTTAGTTTATGAAGTTAGAGATGAGCAAATTATTGTATCAGTTGTATCTGTGGGTAAGCGGGAGCGTAATGAAGTATTTAAGAATGCAATAAAGCGTATTTAATCTACCCTGTTAAGTCCGACTCAGGATTGGTACACTTACGACATCTCCACGCTAAAGCCTAACCCATGACTATCGAACAGAGCCAGCACTTCCAACAACTAAAAGCCTTAGCCGTAAACCAGTCAGAGGTGGCAGTATTATGGCTGTATGGTTCGCAGGCGAAAGGAAATGCTAGCGAACATAGCGATTGGGATTTAGCCGTTGCTTTCGATCCGGTGAAAGCAGACAGTGTGCTTGATACTCGTATTAGACCTGAGTTGCTCGCTATGGATTGGCAAAGGGCACTGGGGCTCGCAGAAGGCAAGCTGTCAGTGGTCGATATCAATCTTGCTCCTATCCCTCTTGCCTTCGGGATCATTAATGCAAACACACTTATCTTTAGTCGAGATGATGGTCGAAGAATGCAAGAAGAGTCTCGCATTATGTCGCAAATGGAACTCGATTATTCCGCCCAAAGCCAATAAGGGGACGGTTGTATTATGCCGGATAATGCCTATATTACCTCATTGCGTTTAAGCCTTAGCTGCTATCAAGCTGAGCTTGAAGAATTGCGTCAATTACTTAGTCAGCGTGCTTTATCTAATCTTGAATATCGTGCTGCAGAGCGGACGTTACAGGTATCAATTGAAGCCTGTATCGGTATTGCGAAACATTGGGCTAAGGCACTTGCTGGACATAGTCCGCAGGATGCCTATCAAGCATTTGAGATCTTGTGTCAACGAGGGGCACAACCGCCTGATGAATTGAATGGTTGGCGTAAAGTGATAGGACTTCGTAATGCACTCGTTCATGATTATTTAAATATCGACCCTGAAATAATCCGCAGTGTCATAGCTCAAGGTTATAGCGATAAACTATTTGTTTTTGCAGAGCAGGGGCTCGGGTGGTTATCGCGGCACAGTGGTTAAAGATTATGCTAGCCAGTGGCGCCCGCATGGATCTGGATTAATTAACCATTCACTCAGTGCACTCTGTGGCCATTGGCGTGGGGGCTAGGGGCTAATACGGCGCGCTTATCCTTATAAGCCTTCATATCAGATTTACCATAGGTCGTGAGTCAGCCACTCGGATGACGGCGAGGTGTTACTGTGACATAGCAAATGATAAACTGTCGCGACATGCTCCCTTGATATCCTGCGTTCGCATTTTATTGTCAGGTTAACTATGAAATTTTTGGTCACCGGTGGCGCGGGGTTTATTGGCTCTGCCGTCGTTAGGCATATTATCCACAATACCCAAGATAGCGTCATTAATCTTGATAAACTGACGTATGCTGGCAATCTTGAATCGCTAATCAGTGTTGATAACAATCCCCGGTACGCGTTTGAGCAGGTTGATATTGCTAACCGAGCTGAGCTAGATAGGGTGTTTACCCTGCATCAACCTGATGTCGTAATGCATTTGGCAGCAGAGTCGCATGTTGATCGCTCCATTAGCGGCCCTAATGATTTCATTCAGACAAATATAGTTGGCACTTACACGTTATTAGAAGCCGCGCGCCACTATTGGCGAGAGCTTGACGTTAAACGCCAAGCTATGTTTCGTTTCCATCATATTTCGACCGATGAAGTGTATGGGGATCTGCCTCATCCTAACGACTCGGCCACTGAGCTGCCGCTCTTTACTGAAACCACGTCTTACGCACCCAGCAGCCCATATTCTGCATCTAAAGCCGCGAGTGATCACTTAGTGCGGGCTTGGCAACGCACTTATGGTTTACCGACAATCGTCAGCAACTGCTCTAATAACTATGGCCCTTATCATTTTCCTGAGAAGCTCATCCCTGTGGTGATATTGAATGCGCTCGCAGGTAAGCCGTTACCTATTTATGGTAAAGGTGATCAAATTCGTGACTGGTTATTTGTCGACGATCATGCGCGGGCACTGTATAAAGTCGCCACCGAAGGGGTTGTGGGCGAAACCTATAATATTGGCGGCCATAATGAGAAAGCTAACATTGAGGTGGTGCAAACCATTTGTCGCTTGCTCGAAGAGTTGGCACCGACCAAACCCGCCGGTTTTAACCAGTATCTTGACCTCATCACTTATGTGGGCGATCGCCCCGGGCATGATGTTCGCTATGCGATTGATGCATCTAAGATTGAACGTGAGTTAGGCTGGAAGCCAGTAGAAAGCTTTGATAGCGGTATTCGTAAAACCGTTGAATGGTATCTCAGTAACCATCAATGGTGCTCGCGAGTATTAGATGGCTCATACTCTCGACAGCCTGGTGGCGCTAACTAATGGTTTTTGTCTAACAGCAAGCTTTAGGGCCTGACATTTAAGGCACCTTTGCGGCAAATGCTTCGAGCTTAGAACCTAACACTTAAAAACTAAAACCTAAAATTTAACACTAAAATCGAGTAATTTTGAATTGAGTAATCTATGAAAGGTATTGTCTTAGCTGGTGGCTCAGGAACGCGCCTTTACCCATTAACTCGGGGGGTCTCTAAACAGCTGTTGCCCGTCTATGATAAACCGATGATTTATTACCCATTATCAACATTAATGTTGGCGGGTATTCGTGACATTTTAGTCATCACCACTCCTGAAGATAATGCCAGTTTCCAACGATTATTAGGCGATGGTAGCGAGTTTGGGATCCGTCTTGAGTATGCTGTGCAGCCAAGTCCGGATGGAATTGCACAAGCCTTGATTATTGCTGAAGATTTTATTGGCCAAGACAATGTGTGTTTAATTTTGGGGGATAATATTTTCTTCGGTCAATCATTTAGTGTCACCCTTCGTAACGCCGTTAATAAACGCCACGGGGCGACCATATTTGGTTATCAAGTGAAAGATCCTGAGCGATTTGGGGTGGTGCAATTTGATCTCAATATGAACGCGCTATCCATTGAAGAAAAACCGGCCGTTCCCCAATCCAATTATGCGGTTACCGGGCTCTACTTTTTTGATAGTCGCGCCATTGATTTCGCTAAGTCACTCACCCCATCAGCAAGGAATGAGCTTGAAATTACAGAGCTAAATCAGTTGTATTTGCATGATAACAGTCTAACAGTCGAACTGTTAGGTCGAGGGTTTGCTTGGCTCGATACTGGCACTCATCAAAGCCTGCATCAAGCTTCCAGTTTTGTGCAAACCATAGAAAGCGTTCAAGGATTAAAAGTGGCTTGCCTTGAAGAAATCGCTTGGCGCAATGGCTGGTTGACGGATGAGCAAGTGCTAACACTCGCGCAGCCGATGCTGAAGAATGAATACGGTCAGTATTTAACGCGCTTAGTGCATGAGCATAAATAAAGGTTGTGAATTGATGCGTGTATTAATCACTGGATGTCAGGGGCAAATCGGTTGTTACCTCACCGAGCAACTGAAATCCAGTCACAACCATACGGTATTTGCGCTGGCTCGCAATGACCTTGATATTACGGATAGAGGTGCGGTCAACGCTGTGGTGGCTGAGTTTAGGCCGATCATCATTATTAATGCGGCGGCCTATACAGCGGTTGATCAAGCTGAAGTTGAGCGTGAGTTGGCTTATGCGGTGAATCGCGATGGTGCCAAATTCCTAGCTGAAGCCGCGCAGCAGGTCGGTGCGGCAATCCTACACATTTCAACGGATTATGTGTTTGATGGCAGTAAGGATGGTGAATATCTCGACACTGATGTCACCATGCCACTAAGTGTCTATGGTGCCAGTAAACTGGCCGGAGAGCAGGCAGTCGCGCAAGCCTGCACTAAACATATCATTCTGCGAACGTCTTGGGCGTTTGGAATTTATGGCCATAATTTTGTTAAAACCATGCTGCGGCTAGGCGCCAGTCGAGACAGCGTAAGTATTGTTGATGATCAGTTTGGTGGCCCCACGTATGCGGGGGATATTGCTCAGGTGCTAATTAGCATGGCCATGCGGATAGCCAAAGGTGATGCCGTCGAATATGGGGTGTATCATTATTCAGGTATGCCCTATGTAAGCTGGTACGAATTTGCCGCAATAGTGCTTGATGCCGCCTATGCTCAAGGGGTTATCACAGTAAAGCCTCATCTTGAGCGCCTTAACAGCGCACAATACCCGACATTAGCGCAGCGGCCTAAGAACTCACGATTAGATAGCACTAACATACGCACTCACTTCGGCATTGAGCCTAGTGATTGGCTGGTGGCGTTGCAAAGCCTAGAGCGCTATGTGTGAACAATAATTGGCATGGCAAGTGTGTGTGCAAAGAGCCCTTAATGATGAAATACGATTAACGATGAAGATTATTAATACCCGCATTCCAGAGGTGAAAATCATTGAGCCTAAGGTGTTCAGTGATGATCGTGGTTTTTTTATGGAAACATGGAATCAAGCTAAGTTTGAACAAGCCGTGACAGGTAAGCCTTGTCACTTTGTGCAAGATAATCACTCGCGCTCGTGCCAAGGTGTTCTTCGGGGATTGCATTATCAAACAGAGCACAGCCAAGGCAAGTTAGTCAGAGTGATTGCGGGTGAAGTGTTTGATGTTGCTGTCGATTTACGCCAATCATCCCCCACTTTTGGCCTGTGGGTTGGCGTTATTATTTCAGCTGACAATGGCCGCCAGCTGTGGATCCCACCAGGGTTTGCCCATGGCTTCTATGTTCTTAGCCCGCAGGCAGAATGCGTGTATAAGTGCACTGACTATTACCATCCGCAATCTGAGCAGTGTATTGTGTGGAATGACCCAGAGGTAAAGATTGAGTGGCCGTTAGTGGCTGAACCTTTGTTATCTGAAAAAGACTTAGATGGTGTGAGTTTTACTGCCGCCATAAAATTCTCTTAAAATCCATGAAATGCTAAGCCAATCAATTGTGACCATTTTAAGCTCAACAATTACGATGATTTATTAGACCTTTCGGCGTGGTATTTTGGTTAATGCAGTCAATCTGCCTGTTACTGTTGGTGTTTTAGCTGGTGTTTTGTGCGTCTACCACTAAATCCGCGGTAATTTCTGGTATTTGAAAACATAAGTCAGTAGCATTAATCCTATTTGTTAGTGTTTTATCCAGGTGTCCCTTGTTTACTGCCATGCATACTGCTACTCAAACTTCGCCCGCGTTTCCGATTACCGTCGCTCAGCTTAATGGTGCGTTTTCGCCGCAATCCATTGTTAAGGCGTACGAATATGTGCGCTTAGGCAAGGTGGTTGAATGCGTTGCTAATAACGATTTCAGTAATATCACTGGCATAGTCTCTGGCAGTCATCATTCTTCTTATGAGCAGGAAATTTCTCTATATCGCTCAGCCAATAAACCCATCATTAATGGTTACTGCTCTTGCCCTGTCGCTCATAATTGTAAACATGTCGCTGCGATTATTATTCAGTTAATTCAGCACAGTGCACCGCAAAATGTGGTGAAAACTAGCCCGTTAGATCACTGGTTAAAGCAATTAAGCAGCGATGATGTCGATGCAATTGAGCGCGGCCATGAGCTATCAAAAGAGCTCATTTTTGTATTGGGCACAGATAAGCTTGGCGCTTATGTTGAGCTGCGTCATACCAAAATTGGCAAAAAAGGCGTGTTAGGTAAGGGCACTAAGATAACCCTCACAGATTTTAAAAGTGCACTGCCATATTGGTTAACTAAAGCGGATAAACAATTAGTGCAATGGTTGCAGTCAGCGGCCACTCATACAGGCCGTTTACCACTTGAAGGCGAACTTGGGCAATTTATCTTACCCAAATTGATTGCGACTCAAAGATTGTTCTGGGAAAACTGCCGCGAGCCTCTTGCCTTATGTGCGCCAGCTAAGTTAGTGACCCAATGGCAAATGCTTGATAATCAAGATTATCAGTTGCAATTAGTGTTGGATGCGAGCGAGTCTTGGGAGCTGATTGCCACAGAGCCGCCTATTTATATGGATCTTAATCGTAATCAGTTAGGCCTAATCACGACCCCAATAAATGGCGAATTGTTGCTAAAGCTGCTGCATATGCCAAGTGTGGCTACTAACAAGATGACAGAGGTTGGCTTAGCATTAAGCCGCTATGTCCCGCTCCCTAGCCTAAATTTGCCGGTCAAAATCAAGTTGACTGAGATTACATGCGCTGTGCGCCCCCGCTTAACTTTTACCTCGGTAACCAATCTCGATGGCAGCTTGCACCCCGTCGCTAAGCTTGATTTTATCTATGGCACTTATGCTGTTAGTTACCCCGCAAAAGCAGAAGCTATAACTTTGATCTCTAAAGGCAAGAGTCACGCCAATATTCATCGCCAACTCACGGCAGAACATGAATATCTGCAGCAAGTGCTGGCGCTTGGATTTAGGGAGAACACACATTTTCACACTAAAGAAGTGAATTTCAGTTTAGGTGAGTTGCCAAAGTCTACTGAGCCTTGGCTTGCGATTATTGATAACCAAGTGCCTGAATTAATTGAGGCTGGTTTTGAAGTGGTGACCAGTGATGAGTTCAGCTTAAACCTGTATTCACCAACGCTGCAATTGCAAATAGAAGAACCCACCAATGATTGGTTTTCACTGGCGTTAAGTGCCGATATTAATGGCGCTGAACTGGATCTTATTCCACTCATCAAGCAATGGGTCAATCAATACGGTGAGCCTAAAGATAACCAGACGTTAGTGCTAGAAACCCGTGAAGGCGAGCGTCTCCAAGTGGCGGCTAAGCAAGTGAAACCGCTGATTAATATTATGCTGGAGTTTTTGCATAAGTCAGATGAGCAAGTGAGCTTACCTATTAGTCGGGTGAACGTGCTTAATTCATTACCGCTTGAAAATGTCCAAGTTAATTACAGTGAGCGCCTTGGCGACCTAATGACTAAGCTCAGCACCTTTTCAGAAATTGAAACAGTGGAGCCGCCACTAGGCTTACAAGCAGAACTGCGCGATTATCAGTGCGCTGGCTTAAATTGGCTGTGTTTTTTAAAGCAGTACGGCTTTGGCGGCATTTTGGCTGATGATATGGGGCTAGGTAAAACCTTGCAAACGCTGGCGTTTATTTATCGCGAGCAGCAACTAAGCCCTGCTAATAAGACTTTAATTGTGTGCCCAACCAGTTTGCTGGGTAATTGGCAACGTGAAGCCGCGCGCTTTACGCCGGATTTACAAGTGCTAGTCCTGCATGGCACTAAACGCAAAGCTCAGTTTGAAAATCTGGAAGATGCCGATGTCATCATTACCAGTTATCCATTAATTCAGCGTGATAGCGATTTTTACCTCAAGCAAAAATTTGATTTATTAGTGTTAGATGAAGCGCAGCATATTAAGAATGCCAAAGCTAAAGTCACGCAGTTGTTAGCAGCTATGACGGCCACTATGAAGTTGTGTCTATCTGGCACGCCGATGGAAAATCACCTAGGTGAACTTAAATCCTTAATGGACTTTGTGCTGCCAGGGTTACTGGGTGACTCTAAGAGCTTTAATCAATACTTTAAACAAGCCATTGAAAAAGATGGCGACACTCAAAGGGCGCAGCAATTAGGCCAGCGTATTGCTCCCTTTTTATTGCGTCGCACTAAACAGCAAGTCGCCAGTGAATTACCTGAAAAAACCGAGATAGTTTGTTACTTAGCGCTTGAGAAAGATCAACGTAACTTATATGAAAGCATACGTGTGTTGATGGAAAAGCGCGTTAGATTGCTGTTTGCTGAAAAGGGCATGGCTAAGAGTCATATTGAAGTCCTCGATGCCTTGCTTAAATTGCGTCAAGCCTGCTGTGACCCAAGATTAGTCAAGCTTGAGCAAGCGCAGCAGGTGCACTCTAATGCTAAGTTGGCTTGGCTGCAGCAGCACTTGCCAGAAATGATAGAAGAAGGGCGTAAGATTCTTATCTTTAGTCAATTTACCAGCATGCTTGATCATATTGAAGACTGGTTACATGTGGCTGATATTCGCTATAGCAAGCTCACTGGCAAAACTAAACTCAGACAAGATGAGATAGATAAATTTCAAATGGGCGACAGCTCAGTATTTCTTATTAGCTTAAAGGCGGGTGGCACAGGGTTAAATTTAACCGCTGCCGATACTGTGATTCATTTTGATCCTTGGTGGAATCCTGCCGCTGAGCGCCAAGCCACAGATAGAGCCCATCGCATGGGCCAAGAAAAACCTGTGTTTGTGTATAAATTAATTGCTGAAGATACCGTTGAAGAGAAAATCCAGTTAATGCAAAGCCAAAAACAAGGGCTCGCCGATAGCATATTGACCGAAGATAATTTAGGGCTGTGGCAAGGCGATCGCAGTGATTTATTGGCCTTGTTCAATTAATGGTAAGTGATAGGGTGCGCATATCGGCAATATGCTGATGGTTAATTGCAAAAGGTTACATATTTTTTGCTGGATTAATCAATATTTAGTATGTCTGGAATTCTAAATTTTTAATGTTTAAGTTAGACAGATATTACTGGCACAAGTGCTCTAAAATAAAAATCTCTTCATTTTTTAATTTATCTATAGTTGGTGAAGTGAGTTCTTGAATACGAATGTTTGAATATGCTGCGCAAGCTGTTTGTTTATTGTTTTGTACTTGAGTGGATAGTGCTGATAATTGTTGTCGGTATTTCGATATGGCACTAATATTTTTTTCAGTTCCGCATGTTTCATTGGCCATTTGTTTGAGTTGATGAATTATTATTGACGAATCAGATGCGATAAATAGGGCCTCTTTAGGATGGTTCCCATATGAAACTTTTTTAATGTCCTTATGGCGTTGCAAAGCTAGATTATTGATCGCTGTTTCAAAAGGTTCCCAGCATTTTGTTTGATCGTTGTTGGTCATGACACTTGCTTTTTGATTGTTGTTAATGTGTTTTTGTAGGCTGTAATAACTTGCGAAAAAACGTGTGATTTCATCACCGGACAATACTTTGTCGAGAGCATTAATATTATGTTTTAAATCTTGTTCTTGAACGTTATTAATTTTACTGGAAGAGTTTGGGAATGAACTGCATGCATTTGTTAATATTGTCAACATTAAAAGTATATGTAATTTCATTTAAGGCTCTAGTAAATTATAGGAGGTGGGTATGCTGATGCTCGACAATATACACCTTGACGTAAACCAATCAAATATCAGCATCAATTATTTAAACCTTTATCACAAAGTTGGCTTTTGTAAATGGCTGTGGATTTACTATTTTAAAAACCACCACATCAATTTAATTCATGATAAAAGTCAAATTTAAGTCCCGTTTTTTTAATTATTCAGATCTTGCAATCTAGTTGTAAATGATGAGTTTTTAGCGCTACTTTTAACTTGAAATGTAATTAAATGTGGTGCTAGAGTTATTGTCTCGATAAAGTTCAGGTGCTAAGAAGTCAACTTCTGATTATTTTCTGTGGATTTTTGTGAGAAGATGTAAAAACTTTGTTGATGCTGACCAATTAAGCGACATCGGGGACTGAAGGATCCCCTCATAAATCGGCCATAGCATAGCCATATTTGAGTAACTGATTGGCGAATAATACCCACGCCGCCAGCAATTCTTTCTCCGTGATTTGATAATCAGGCCGCCTGAGTACCTCCAATCCCAAGCGAATCGTTGAGAGTACCGTTCGATGCCCAATGGTATTGGCCTGAAAATGCTTATCCCAGCCCTGTTGCTGTGCATGTAAACCAACTAGCCACAACAGGCATTGAACCATTAACGCAATCAGTAGGATGATGTCGAATCGCTCTGGACTGTTGGTACGACTTTGGCGTAAGCCAAAGCCGTATGCCGGGCTTTTGAGGTCACGAAAGGTTTCCTCTATTTGCATACGTTTGGCGTACAGGTTTACCAGCTGTTTTGGGCTCCGAGATCCTGGTGGTAAGTTGCTGGCTAACACCCAAGGTTCTCTCGCCGCTGTTGAGTACGTTTTTGCTGATGGATGGTGGCAATTCGTCCTGGTTGAACGCTGATTTGTACGGCCCTTAGGTTTGCTACGATACAGCGAGAGATGGCAATTGATAGGGTTAGTTTTGGTCAAGGTCTTACAACCCAGGCTCTTCGCTTGACCGTTGGCCAAGTCATGTGTACTGCGCACTGCACGCCAATTTTCGGCACCAATATCTGCAAATTGAACTGTACCGCGAATACGGCTTAGCCAAAACCAACCATGTGCCTCAACCTCTTTGTACCAAGGCACTTTGAACCCCGCGTCAGTCACGATGAGAGGGGTAACATGCAAAGGTAAAATCTTGGCTAAGTCCGCTAAAAAACCGTTGTGGGCGGCCTTAGAGCATTGTTCTGATAGGGGATAGGATTTCTCATATAGGGTAATAGAGCGGCCATTGAAGGCTATTGAGGCTCGCAGGGCCATGATGCGTTTATGCTCTCGGATATCTGACCAATCGACGAGCACAATCGGCATAGGGTTACCAGAACAGATAAGGCTGGCATGCCATTGGTAGACCGCTAACCGCTCTTGATGCAGATGCGTGTTGCCGAGCAAACGATCAATGCGCTTGATGTTGTGCTTGGTTCGAGCCGTGGTTGGTAAATTTCGACCTAACTCAGTCAAGGTCAGTGTCTTACATTCAATCAGTGCCTTAGAGGCCAGCATCAAACTGTTTAATCGTTTTAGGTGAAGTTCTGGGCAGTATTGGTGTAAAGAATGTTGTAGGATATTGGCTTCGCGCATCTTGTTGTCCAAGTGTAGTTTTTGACGAAACCATTTGATCATGCAACAAGATGCGCTTCCACCCTAATTTGATGATTTATTTGTAAATTATCAGGGGATTCCTCAGCATCGGGGACCCATTGATGGCTATATTCGTGCAGCTCTGTTATCATGTTAAAGATTATCATTCTTAACCCGCTAAACAATGAATGACTAATGTATGGCTGCGATTTAAAATTCTAACATAGTATTAAGTGATGCGCGCAACGGTAATTATTTAAAATACAACCGTTGAGTGGATACGTTTTTATTTTTTTGTTGGCATTAACTATGAATGTATTTGCAGTTTCGATTTTTCTTATGTTTATACTAAAAAGTAAATTATGATGCAATTTCAGTCTCACTTTCAAAAAAACAGTATTTTATCACTGGTTGTCGGAGTGTCGCTCATAACGTTACTAGGTGTATCGTTATTTCTTAGCAAATACACTTTGACACAATTGTTGCTGAATAAAGCGGAACAGTTGGATTTGTTTTACGAACAATATATGCAAAAAGCATACATTCAAATAAAAACTCTTGCTGATGAACTGACGACTGTAAATACTGAATACTGTAGCAGCGAATTGGTCGATTTTTTGAAAGAAAAAGTATTTGAAAGAGATGAGTATTACATACCAGTTGTTTACATCAAAAGCCGACAACAATATTGTTCTGCTCTAGGCGTAGTATCTAAACCTGAAAACGTTAGCGAAGTAGCTAGTTATGTCAAAGGTGTTACCTTATACCAACTCAAAGATCTTCACAATAGAACCACTCTTTACGTTGGGGTAGATGGTAAAGGCATTTCAGTGCTTAGACGTTTGACATTAAGTTCACGATTTAGATCGTTACTTGACAGTAGTTGGCACCTGTCTAGTACAGTTGTGTCGGTGGGTTACAATCGTTGGTTTTCTCTGGGACAGACTAGGGATGTTGGCCAAACTGTCAACGTTGATAATGATACTACCCCATTATCATTCACCTTAAGTTCGAGTCGGTTGGTTCAAAATTATCTCTGGTTATTTTATTTTATTTTGCTACTAGGCATATCATCGTTCCTTGCTTGGGTCGGTTTTCAAACCCGAGACAAGTTTATCTCTGCATATTGGCAATATCGATTCTCAAAGGCATTGAAAAATGAAGAGTTCAAACTAGAGTACCAGCCAGTCATTGATAGTCGTACATCTGAGGTTGTGGGGGTTGAAGCTTTTCTACGTTGGCATCATCACGGGCGTGAAATTCCTACTATTGAATTCATTCATCATCTCGAAAAAAGCCCTACGATGATCCCTGTGACCTTGTGGGTATTAGAACGTATGTTTATAGAGTTGAAATCATTATTAGTATCGAGGCAATTACCTTGGTGTAGCATTAATATCAGCGTTAAAGATATTGAATCAGGCTTAGTGCTAAACTTACTCGAAAAATGGCACCATCAGGATTACCCATTGGAAAGCATAGCCTTTGAGCTGACAGAGCGCTTGCCCATCACCGATTGGCCACAAACTCAAGCCTTTGTAGCTGCTTGTCAATTTTATGGGTGTAAGGTCAAACTTGATGATGTTGGCACTGGTTATGGCAGTCATCTGTATTTGCAGAAACTGCCTCTGAATACGATTAAAATTGATCAAGCATTTGTCCGTTTATTAGGTACTGCCGATAGTAAAGAGTCGCTTGTGGCTACTTATGTTGATATTGCTAGGGATATGAATGCTGGTGTAATAGCTGAAGGAGTTGAAACAGCAGAGCAGGTTCGTATTTTACAATCATTAGGTATTTATGTACATCAAGGCTGGTATTATGCGCGGTCAATGAGTGCTGATGAACTAAGGTCTTTTATCTTAACCCGCTAGTGATTATTGCATTAACCGACTATCTAGCCTGTAAATTAACTTAATGACTAAAAGGCAAATTGATAATGACACAGAGAGATGAACTACTCTGTGTCATTATAATATTTAGCTAAGAGCTAATTTTTAAAGCTTATGTTAACCATTTGGCTTAGACGACTAATCATTAGTCTAAGGCGTCAGTTTTTTCAGCTCATAAAAGCTCGCTAAATCCCCGGTCACTTGCTTGGCGTCATTATTTAGCATCAATAAGCGGTTTTCGCCTACAAGATACTGATTGCCATTGGCAAGCTTGATGATATTACCCGCCGCATTCCAACTAAATTCACCTTTCTCACTAAATGGCTCGGTATTACTGCCTAAGTAAGTTGCGTTGATAACATATTGGTCATTGGCGTTAAGAGTTATTATGGTCTTAATGCCTTCGCAGCTGGCACAAGGTAGGGTGCCTGAATATTGTCCTGGCCAGTCGAGAGCAGTTTTACTACTGTCGGCTTGAACCTTGGGTGGTGGCGTGCTGGTTTCGGTGACGCTGACGGGCGCTTCTTTAGGTTGGCATCCCAACAGGATGAAACCTAAACCCACAGCAATCGCTAAGTGCTGATATCTACTCGCGTTAATCATGAGAGGTCTCCTTAACATAACCGCACTTATCTTGGACTCATCGCTATAAAAATACTAGCGTTTTAGTGGGCTTAATCGCATTAATTATCGTCAGTTACATAGTATATTGGGAGAGATTCTAGCTGAACCAAGGATGTTCTATGCAGTACCCTGTTGATATTCACAGCCATACCATAGCGTCAACTCATGCCTATTCCACTATCCAAGAATATATTGCCAGCGCTAAACATAAGGGCATGAAGTTATTTGCCACCACAGATCATGGGCCTGCCATGGCTGATGCGCCCCATTATTGGCACTTCGTTAATTTACGCGTGTTGCCGCGCATTCATCAAGGTGTGGGGATTTTGCGAGGTATCGAGGCCAATATTAAAAACACTGAAGGTGAGATTGATTTTGGCGCTGACCACCTCAAAAAACTAGATATTATCTTGGCGGGACTGCATGAGCCAGTATTTACGCCGCAAAATAAACTCATTCATACCAAGGCATTAATTGCGGCTATGGCAAGCGGTCAAGTGGATGTGATTACTCACCCAGGTAACCCTGTGTACCCCATAGATATAGTGGAAGTGGTAAAAGCTGCGGTAGAATTTAATGTGGCGCTTGAGATTAACAACTCGTCTTTTCTGGCGTCAAGGCGCGGCAGTAAAGCCAACTGCTTAGTATTAGCCGAGAGTGCCAGAGACTTAGGCGCTACCTTAGTGATGGGCTCGGACGCGCACTTAGCCTTGGCTCTTGGTGGCTTAACCGCAAGTCGCGCCTTATTAGATGCAGTAAACTTCCCCGAAGAGCGCTTACTTAATCGCAGCGTTAATGCCATCTTGGACTTTTTAGAGGCTCGTGGGCATCAACATTTACAAGACTTTGCTTCATTACGCGAATAACAGTAAGGCGTAATCTTAAACTCACGCCACTTAGGCTATTTAGTCGCGGCTAATGATAATTTGTTATCAATAAATCAAACGGATAATGGCATAATCTTAGCCACTTATTCACCAGATGATGGCAAGTGATATGATAGATAAAGCCTTTTTGTTGCAGTTAGTTGATTTAGCCAAAAGCGCAGGTGAGCGCATCATGGCGCATTATCACAGCCATGATGTGCAACTTGTCAGTAAAGCCGATAATTCGCCATTAACGGCCGCCGATCTCGCCAGTCATGAGTACTTGATGACTGGCCTCAATGACCTTTTGCCGCAATTGCCGATTATTTCTGAAGAATCTAGCCTTTCTAATTGGAAAGAACGTCAATCTTGGCCTGCCTATTTTTTAATTGACCCCCTTGATGGCACTAAGGAATTCATTAAAAAAAATGGTGAATTTACGGTCAATATTGCCTTAATCATTGCGGGGTATGCCCATGCTGGCGTAGTGTACGCACCGGCGTTAGGTCAGTGCTACTTTGGCGCCAAAGGCCTTGGGGCTTGGAAGCAAACCGGAGAAGACCCAGCATTATCTTTACTTGCACTGGCTAGTGATAACCCCGCTCATGGTCAATATGCCTCCGATCAAGCATTAGCTATTGCAGGGCGTCCGCCGATTATTGTTGGCAGTCGCTCGCACCCGAGCCCAGATTTTGAAACCTTTATTGCTCAATACTCTGAGCATCAAATCCTTGCGGTCGGCAGTTCCTTAAAATTTTGTTTACTAGCCGAAGGTAGTGCTGATATTTATCCGCGCCTTGGACCTACGAGTGAATGGGATACGGCCGCGGCGCAAGCCGTGCTTGAAGCGGCTGGCGGACAAGTGTTAGTGAAAGATACCTTGCAGAGCCTGCGCTATAACCAGAAAGAGAGTATTCGCAATCCAGAGTTTATTGCTTTTGGGCCGCAGTGGCTGGCAAGACATTCCGCTAAATAAAGCAGCTAAATGCAGCGGCTAAATAAAGTCAGCTAAATAAGCCCAAGTGAATGACATACTAATGCCTAAGGTGAACACATATGCTGCCCTCGTCAGTGATTTAGTTGCTGAGTTTGCGGGTGAATTAGGCAGTAAGTTTGTTAGTGGCAATGACAGTAACAGTGACAATGGCAAGAATAGTGATAGTGGCCAAGGCGCTATCGATCTCAGCCATCAGCCACTCACAATAAGCGCTGATACCGGCATAGGCATAGGTATTCCTGGCACTGTGTCTCACCTTACGGGTCTGATTAAAAATGCCAATTCTACTTGGCTTAATGGCCAAGGTCTGCAGCAAGATTTACAAGCGCTTATCAAGCGGCCGGTGCGTGTAGCCAATGATGCCAATTGCTTTGCCTTATCAGAAGCCATTGACGGGGCAGGGCAAGGGGAAAAGGTCGTGTTTGGCGTCATTCTCGGCACGGGCTGCGGCGCAGGGCTAGTCATCAATGGGCAAGTGCACTTAGGTAACAATGGCCTTGGCGGTGAATGGGGTCATAATCCGCTGCCGTGGTTAACACCGGCTGAGTTTCAGCAGCGCGCTTGTTACTGCGGCCGTTATGATTGCATTGAACATGTTGCCCGCGCAATCTCGCTCGTTTACGGGCGAGTCTAGCGGGTGGTAACTTCTCTAGAATTTTTTCAAGGACTTGGACGTTCTAATCGCCTTTTCGCTAGAAGGCGTATTCTGGTTTTCTATGTACTGCTTAACAACATCAAGAATTGACAACTGTAAGCGCAGTGTCATAGCCTGAGTTCAGAAAGCAACAAAGGAAACGCAATGCTCACTGGCATTAAGCTACGCGCTAACCCTACATCAGACCAAAAGCTGGTATTAAGCCAGTGGATGGGCTGTGCGCGTAGTATATGGAATGCCAAAGTTGATGAGGAAAGGTACTACAGGACGTTTGCTCGTAAGTATTACCCGATTGGTACTTACGCGCCGATTGATCAGAAAGCTTCTCAATTCAAGTCAAAAGAGTTAACGCCGTGGCTGTATAAATGCCCTAGCCAGATTATCCGTAACAGTGCGGTTAGCTGGTATCAAACTTACCAGAAGTTCATGAAAGGCGGGTGTGGGAGACCTAAGCGCAAGTCTAAGGCTGATCGTGGCAGCATCCATTTAACTCGCGAGGTGTTCCGTTTCGACCGTTGCGAAGATGGAAACCTGCGTCTATTCATCGGCACAAAAACAAATAATATTGGTTACTTATCCTTTAAAGCGCATAACAAGTTCGAGATCCCGAACTCGCTGTATGTGCGCAAAGAGCGTGGTCAATACTATGTGTCTTTCTGCTATGAGAATGGCAAAGACGAGTCGGAGCTATCTAGCAATTCTGAGCATCTAGCATTTCTGCAAGGCTCAACAAAAGAGTATCTGGAAGAACACACGATCGGCGTAGATCGTGGTATTGCAATTTCTGTTCATGCTGGATCAATGACGTTCGATTTCTACGATAATCAGAAAAAGAACATGACCAAAGCAGAACGCTATATTAAACGACTGCAACGTAAACTGGCACGTCAGCAAAAAGGCTCAAGCCGTCGCAACAAAACTAAGTATCGGATTGCTACTCACCATGCTAAAAAAGCGAATATCCGCAATGATTTTGCGCACAAGACAAGCCGCTCGCTTGTCGATAGCAAAGCAAAGGTTATTGTTTTCGAGGCACTAAGTACCTCACGCATGACGCACAAGCCAAAGGCAAAGCAAAACGAGCAAGGCCGCTATCTGCCAAATAAAGCCAAACAAAAAGCCGGACTAAACAAGTCCATCCTAAATGTTGGCTGGCACATGATAGAAACCTACACCAAATACAAAGCTTACCAAGCGGGTAAAGCTGTATTCAAAATTCCCGCCCCGTATACCAGTCAGGAGTGTGCTAAGTGCGACCACACTCACCCCGACAACCGTAAATCACAAGAACTCTTTGTGTGCGGCAAATGTGGCAATACTGACAATGCAGATAACAACGCATCACTGGTCATTAAGAAACGGGCAATTAACCTAATTTTAGACACTGGAACGGTGTTGTCTGATGATGGGGTTCTAAGAACCAAGTCAGATAGTGGACGTGGAGGCAATCGTAAGACTAGCCGAGCCAACAACTCGACTAGCAGTGTCCAACGAAGCGTCAAAAAAGAAAAGTTAGCAGCTTAGGCTGTTGTCTTGGAAGCTCGCTGCTTTAGCTGCGAGTAGTTCACACCTTTATTTCTGGCACTGGCTTTAGTTAGGATTATTTTGTAACGACTGGATTGCGCCTTACTGGGCCTGAAATTATCGCCCGTATGCGGTTACAAGAGTCTGATGCATTAGCGGTTTTTCAGCGATATTGTGATAGGCTATGCCGCGCTTTAGCTCATGTAGTTAATGTATTGGATCCAGATATTATTGTGCTGGGTGGCGGCATGTCAGATATTGCTGAATTATACCCATATGCCAATGCGCATTTAGCTTCCCAAGTGTTTGGGCGAGAATGTAATACCAAGATAGTGCCGAACCAGCATGGCAATGCATCAGGCGTTAGAGGTGCTGCTTGGTTATGGCCATAACTAGAAAATAGCTTAGGAAAATTAGGGATGTTTACGCTTAAAAAAATCATTAGTCAGTTAATCATGCCTATTCCATTAACCTTATTATTGCTGTGCTTGTTAGCTTGGCTACTGCGCCGCAATAAAGCGTCATGGCGCTTGCCCTTAGGACTCGCGATTGGCTTGCTAGTGTTTGTTAGTAGCCAGGGCGGCAGCCGTTTATTAGTTGAGCCATTAGAGCAGCAGTACCCTTATCAACAGCAAGCTATTACTGACTCTTGCGTGGTGATGGTGCTGGGCAGTGGTCATGATGACAGTTTGCCTGTCACCGCGCTGCAGCAATTATCACCCACCGCCTTAATGCGCTTAAATGAAGGCTTACATCAAACCAGATTAGGTAAAGATTGCCTGTTAATTACCAGTGGTTTTGCGGGCGATGATAATCAAAAGCCGCATAGCGATGTGATGGCGGCAGCTGCCATTGAATTAGGTTTCTCGAAAGGGCGGATCATTAGCTTGCCACTGGCCAAAGACACCATAGAAGAAGCGCAGCATTTACGCTGGGAAATCGGTGACGCGCCATTTAGGCTAGTGACTTCGGCAACACATATGCCGCGAGCCATGGCAATTTTTGAGAGGCAAGGCACTCATCCGGTAGCGGCGCCAGCGGATTACTATGGCCGCGGCGGGCGCTGGTGGGTGTTAAGCGCGGATAACTTACTCGATTCACAGCGCGCAATTCATGAATATGTCGGTAAAAGTTGGTGGTGGTTAAAATCGCACTGGCAAAATGACAATGCAACCAAGGAGCTGACTCATGCTGACTAATGTCTGTCTTCGTCCTCAAATTAAGCGTAATGCCATTACCATGAGTGTGGCGGGGGGCGTGCTATTTACGCTCGGACTTATGCTTTTTTTACTGCTGCCTCAATGGTTTGGGCCTGCTTTGGTACTGTTTACGTTAGGGGTATTAGGGCTAGTGATAGGTGTTACTAAATGGCGGGAGCCTGACATTAGCCTTGAGCTAACAAGTGAAGGCTTGACCTTTTATCATCGCCGCGGCTCAGTATTTATTGCCTGGTCGAATGTGCAGCGCCTTGATACCTTGAGGGTGGAGCAAGATTTTAACCAAGTAGAACTGCCTTATCTTGGCATTAAGCTTAAACACTTAAATCCTGTGCTTGATAATATTTCGCCGCGGCTCGCTACCGGCTTGTTAACCGAGCAGCGGCCGTTACTCATGACAGCTGCCACCCAAGATGAAGATTTGAATGATTATGAGCACCAAATGGCACTTGAGTTTACGCCGTTAGTCTTGGGCGCTGAGCACTATAGCGGAGTGTTAGCCATGTTTGGCCACAGAGCGCAAAAGCTAAATCAAATCTTGGGTTATCACTTGTATATTCCGGCCGATAGCTTTGATCGCTCACTGCCTGAGGCTAAGCAGTTACTGCGACAATTTCAGCAAGCGCATATCAGCCAGGAAATACTTAAGTAAAAGATGTCTAAGTAGGATATTTAACAAAGGGAGTTAAGCGCAATCGATGTGCGCTGCAGCCTAGCTACCTCAACGATAGCTATGGCTGTGAGGGGCATTTACGCTTAAGCGGCAGATAATTCTTGCAGTTTTTTAAGCTTCTCATCATCAAACAACTGAGTGCCTTCTAATAAGTTAACGGTTTCTTTAATTCTCATGCCAATAAATTGGCCGCCTTCATGAATTTCCATCTGATTACTCGCCACTTCGCCCTCTAAGGTGCCAGTGCTCATAATGATGACTTTTTCGCAGCTTAATTGGCCTATAAAGTGACCGGCAATACGCATTTCATAACACTGCGCCTGTCCTTGGATAGTGCCTTCATGTTCTATGGTAATTTGGCCTTGAGAAATCACTTGCCCTTTAAGTTGGCCACCGATTAAGGCATCGCCAGCAAATTCAGTGTCACCGCTAATACAAGTGCTTTTGGCAATATAAGTTAACTCAGAAGTGGATTTATTACGTTTGAACATAGATTTATAACCATTATCGACAGGAGCGCGGATGTTACCTTGTCTGTGCTGGCTTTAAAACCATAAATAATTGACTGTGGCGAGTGACGCAACCCTTTGCTGCATTGCTATACAAATTGCTGAAAATACTAGCGATATTTATCTGTGGTCTAGCATTAGGCCCAAAACTAGCGGTAACACTAGCCTAGTTAATCAGTGCTAGTCGGAACTTTCATCGTGATAGCTTGCACCGGGCAACTGGCCACACAGGCGCCGCAACCATTGCATAAGTCGGGATTAATGTGTGGTGTTGGAGCAGGTTTTGCGTGTAAATCAAAGCGAATGGCCGTGACATCGCAATTATCGCGACAGGTTTGACACATTACGCCTTCAAAGGCCAAGCAATGATGGGCAACCACGGCTAAATGAGACCAAGGCTTAGCTTGCTCAGGGTTAAATACTGGCGCCTCGCACACTTGTTGGCACTTACCGCAAAAGGTGCACTCGCCCTTAGTAAAATCGACTTCAACAAAGCCGCCATCGCCCGCGATTAAAATGCCGGTGTCACAGGTTGGAATACAAAGCTGGCAGCGATTACAGAGATCGGTAAAGTCAGCATCAGTGCGACTATAAGGCGGGCGAATACTGCTAGATGGTTGGCGTCTAAACAAACGCCGTTTTTGTGCATCAATTGCCATAAATTGCCATAGTGTTCTTTAAAAAATTAGGGGGACAGGCCCCCTAAATATACTACTTACTATAAAAGCTTAGGCTAACGGCTTACTTGGGATAACCGTTAGGATTGCTTGATTGCCAATGCCAACTGCTGGTGGCCATATCTTGCAAGGTATGATGCGCTTGCCAGTTTAATTGCTCACGCGCCTTAGCTGGGTCTGCATAACAGGCTGCAATATCACCAGGGCGGCGCGCAGTAACGGCATACTTAATGGTTTTGCCACTGGCGTTCTCAAACGCCTTAACCATATCAAGCACGCTATAACCGATACCTGTGCCTAAGTTAAACGTCACTAGACCGCAGTCGGTGGCTAATTTTTCCAGTGCCTTGATATGACCTAAAGCCAAATCGACCACGTGAATATAATCGCGCACCCCAGTGCCATCAGGCGTTGCATAATCATCACCAAAGACACTTAAACACTCGCGCTTACCTACGGCAACTTGGGCAATAAAAGGCATCAGGTTATTAGGAATATCGTTAGGGTCTTCACCAATTAAGCCGCTTTCATGGGCGCCCACTGGGTTGAAATAACGCAGGCGCGCTATGTTCCAGCTTGGGTCAGCATGGTGTAAGTCAGCTAAGATATTTTCAACCATTAACTTAGACTGACCGTAAGGGTTAGTGGCACCCGTCGGGAAGTCTTCGGTAATTGGCAAACTCGCAGGATCGCCATAAACAGTGGCTGATGAGCTAAATACTAGGTTTTTAACCTTATATTCTGCCATCACTTCACACAGCATTAAGGTGCCAGTGACATTGTTCTGGTAGTATTTGAGCGGCTTAGCCACAGATTCACCCACCGCCTTAAGACCAGCAAAATGAATCACAGCAGTAAACTGATGTTGACCAAAAATCGATTGCAGCAAGAGTTTATCTAAAATATCCCCTTGATAGAATTTCACTTTTTTACCGCTAATGGCTTCAACGCGGCTTAAGGATTCAGTACTGGAATTGGATAAGTTATCAAGCACCACTACATCATAGTTGGCCGCTAATAACTCAATTAAGGTGTGGCTACCGATATAACCCGCGCCACCTGTTACTAAAATGGTCATTAATCCATATCCTTGACGAGCTGTTTTAAGTAAGTTTTAAATTCATCACCAATGGCTGCATGATGTAAGGCATATTCAACATTGGCTTTCATATAGCCGAGTTTATTGCCGCAGTCATGGCTTTTGCCGCGCATGTAATAAGCATTAACCGTTTGTTGCTCCATCAGCATGGCAATGGCGTCGGTCAGCTGAATTTCATCACCAGCGCCTATTGGTGTTTTCGCCAGCAATGGCCAAATGTCCGCAGGCAGCACATAACGGCCAACCACAGCTAAGTTGGATGGCGCTTCATCTAATGGTGGTTTTTCAACCAGTTCGACCAAGGGCGCAAAGTCGCCTGGAGAGAGTGTCAGGCCGTTAACGTTGGCAATACCATATTGGTTAACTAAGGCGTGATCGACGCCTTCTACCATGATTTGGCCACAATCATCTTCATCAAAGCGCGCAACCATTTCGGCTAAGTTTTGCGTGCTCAAATCGCAGCTCATTTGGTCAATAATGACATCGGGTAATAACACCGCAAAAGGTTCATTACCGACGACGGAACGAGCACATAAAATAGCGTGACCTAAGCCCTTAGCTTGGGATTGACGCACGCTAATCACAGTAACATCTTTAGGGCAGATGGACTTAATATCATTGAGTAACTGGCGCTTAACCCGGCGCTCAAGCTGAGCTTCTAACTCAAAGCTGGTATCAAAATGGTTTTCAATGGAGTTTTTACTGGCATGAGTCACCAGTACGATTTCCTTAATACCCGCAGCAATAGCTTCACTGACTACGTGTTGGATCAAAGGTTTATCTACAACGGGCAGCATTTCTTTCGGAATGGCTTTAGTTGCAGGCAACATCCTGGTTCCTAAACCTGCTACTGGGATTACTGCTTTTTTAATCTTTTGAGATTTCATTTGATGTCCGTAATCAATTATGAGTTTGGCTATTGTAAAGCAGCCGTTTGAAAAAGGCATGTTGTCAGGTCAATTAATCAAGCGAGTTAGCATTAGGATGTGGGATCCGCATCCATTATTCGGGGAAAAACCGTCTCGTAAATAAAAGTTGACGTTTGCGCTCAGGCTTTGAGTCATTATTTATCAAGGGGATGATTAACAAACACGAGCGGATAACAGATGATGAAAATGTGACGTACCTGTTAATTATCGAGGGTTATGATGGCAACGAGTTATATTGCCAGAGAGGCTGATGCCGATGGCTTGATCCATTATCCAGAGCAAGAGCATAGCGTATGGCAGCGTTTATATGCGCGCCAAGCGGTAAACTTGCCCGGCCGAGCGTGTGATGCCTATATGCAAGGACTGGATGCGTTAGCCTTGCCAAAAGATAGAATTCCGCAACTTGCTGAAATTGATCGGGTGCTTGCAGGAACTAGCGGTTGGCAAACGGCGGCGGTTCCGGCCTTAATTTCTTTTGGCCGATTTTTTGAGTTACTGGCCAATAAACGCTTTCCGGTCGCGACCTTTATTCGCACCGAGCAAGAGATGGACTACTTGCAAGAGCCCGATATTTTTCATGAAATCTTTGGTCATTGCCCATTATTGACCAATCAAGCCTTTGCGGATTTTTCTGAGCATTATGGCCAATTAGGGTTAGCGGCGAGTAAAGAAGAGCGGCCTTACTTAGCCAGGCTTTATTGGTTTACCGTTGAGTTTGGTTTACTTAATGTGGGTGCGAGTTCAGGCCCTAGCGTGGATACGCAGAGGCGCATTTATGGCGGCGGTATATTAAGCTCACCGGCTGAAACTTTATATGCCTTAAGTGGCGAACCTGTGTACGAGCCGTTTGATTTGCTTAATGTGCTGCGCACTCCCTATCGCATTGACATTATTCAGCCGATTTATTATGAAATTGAGCACATAGATTTTCTGGGTGAAATTCGCAAGATGGACATAATGGCAAGCGTTGCTAAAGCACGGCAATTAGGCTTGTTTGCGCCGCGATTTGCCCCTAAAAGCCAAACTGTGTAACTGCGTTTGCCATACTCATGGTTTAACTCACACTAAAAAATTACCTAGGGCGTTAATGGCAAATTCAATCAATACATTAACTAAGAGTTTCTGGCATTAACGCTCACATGAACCCATGAATAATAAGGAAACATTATGACTGAATTAGCGACTTTAGGCTGCGAAGCCTGCCAAGCCGATGCCCCTAAGGTGACCGATGCTGAGCTTGCTGAGTTAGTGCGTGCCATTCCCGATTGGCAGGTACAAGTACGTGACGGCATTATGCAATTAGAGCGGGTGTATAAGTTTAAAAACTTTAAACAAGCGTTAGCCTTTACCAATCAAGTGGCTGAATTAGCTGAAGCTGAGTTTCACCACCCAGGTATTCTCACTGAATGGGGCAAGGTCACTGTCACTTGGTGGTCGCACTCCATTAAAGGCCTGCATAAAAACGACTTTATCATGGCGGCTAAAACCGATTTGCTGACTCAAGGGTAGAAGTGAGTCATTACTCGTAGCTATTCATCACGACGGTATCTGACTGAAACTGCATCTGACTGTAACTGTATAAGGCTGTAACCGTATATGGCTATAGCAGTAAGAGTGTTGACGTCCAAGCCATAACATGACATCTAGTAACCCATCATTAGTCGCCGATTCATGGGCGGCTAATGATAGGGCGGCTAATGATAGGGCTCACCTCTTTTGCCTTAGGAAAAACCTCTGTAAACAATACTTGCCACTTTAAGCGAAACCTTCTAACGTATAGCCACCACTGATAAATGCTAGTGAATGTTGGCCGGATGCCAGCAAAATTCGCTATCAAGAGGATGCGTATCATGCGATTAGTTGTTAGCTGCCATGACAGGGTCGGATTAGCCAAAGATATCTTGGTCGTGTTAGAGCGTTATGGCATTAATTTAATGGCGATAGATGCCAGCAATAAAGGCTTTCTTTATCTTCAGTTCGCGCAAGTCAGTTTTGATACCTTAAGTGCGCTTATGCCGCAACTGCGTAAAGTCGATAGTGTCAGCGACGTCCGTACCGTGTCTTTTATGCCCTCAGAACAAGAACATTACGCATTAAAGACCCTGCTTAAAACCTTACCTGATTGTGTGTTCTCCTTAGATGCTAAAGGCCGTATCCGGATTGTTAATGAGTCCGCCTTAGTGACGTTAGGCATGAGCGAAACCGAAATTTTAGAAGAGCCGTTAAATCATTGGGTTCAAGGTGAAAACTTCAGTCGCTGGCTTAGTGAACCGCAAGTGTTAGCTAAAACCGCGCGCGTGCAAATCGGTGAACGTGAATTCCTCGCTGAAATGCTGCCCATCTATTTACCTGACGATCAAGACGCGCATATTCTCACTGGCGCTGTGGTGTCACTCAAATCTCTCGCCCGTTTAGGCAAACAATTTAATGCGTTGCAGCATCAATCCCAAGGCTTTGAAACTGTGCTCGCCGTCAGCGATAAAATGAAGCTGGTGGTCAATCAAGCGCGGCGTATGGCGCAATTAGACGCGCCGCTACTGATCACGGGGGAAACCGGTACCGGCAAAGAGTTAATGGCCAGGGCTTGTCATGATGCCAGTCTTCGCCGAGATTATCCGTTTATTGCGATTAACTGCGCCGCCCTGCCAGATAGCGCCGCTGAAGAAGAATTGTTTGGTTTTGTGGCTAATGGCAAGTTAGTTAAACGCGGATTTTTTGAAGAAGCTCAAGGCGGCACTGTCTTTTTGGATGAAATCGCTGAAATGTCTAAGGCGGCGCAAGTCAAATTATTGCGACTCCTTCAAGATGGCTGCTTTAGACGCATAGGTGGCGATGAAGAGGTGAGGGTCGATGTTCGAATTATCTGCTCAACCCAAAAGAATTTAGCCGAGTTATGTCAGCAAGGCAGTTTCCGAGAAGATTTATATTACCGCATTCATGTGTTGAGTTTTCATATGCCGGCGTTAAGAGAGCGGCGCGTGGATGTTATCCCGTTAACCGAAATGTTTTTAGAACACTATAGCCAGCAATTATCGAGCCCACTGCGCCGAATTTCTGCCAATTGCCGCGATCATCTGCTTACCTATGCTTGGCCTGGCAATGTGCGCCAACTTAAAAATGCGGTGTTTCGAGCGGTATCTATGTGGGATGGCAGTACAGAACTCACTGTCGAGCAGCTTAAATTACCTTCTTACGCTGAAGGTTTTGGCTACTTTGATAACGAGTTTGATGGCACCTTAGATGATGCCATGCGCCAATTTGAAGCCAATTTATTAAGGCGCCTCTATCCAGCCTTTCCGAGTACTAGGCAATTGGCTAAAAAATTGGGGGTATCTCACACTGCCATCGCCAATAAATTACGAGATTATCAAATTAATAAGCCTAAAAGTTCATCAAGTTAACTATCCGCGCCTATGTTGCTGCTAAACAAGGCTATTGCCAGGGAGTTGCAGCCATGGCAAGGGTATTAAGACGTTATTTTTAAAAGCGTATTTGCTAAAAATCTTGTTCTTAATAGCTTGCCCTTAAAGATGGGTTGTTAAAGGTGTACTGTTGAAAGCTTAAGTGCCGAAGAACAAGAGGTGTAAGTTTATCTTTACGAAAATAAGGTGATGGCTTTGACCGTTGAATGGCAAGCTCATATATGAATCTGTTGCTAGTTAAGGTAGATATGTAGCTAAGTTTAAGGTCATGCCATCAGGGTTCAACCTGTTATTGGACAGAGCGCAGAGGTTAGGAGTACCTATGAAGTTAGCGAGTTATCGAAACGGTCGTAAAGATGGTCAATTGATGTTGGTGAGCCGCGATCTTCGCCGCGCGATTGCTGTGCCAGCGATTGCTCATACCTTACAACAACTGCTGGATCAGTGGGATTTATTAGCGCCGCAATTACACGAATTATATGAAGCGCTGAACGCTGGTAAAATGGATAACGCAGTGGCCTTTGATGAGCAGTTATGTTTATCGCCATTACCTCGTGCCTATCAATGGCTTGATGGCAGTGCTTATGTGAATCATGTGGAATTAGTGCGTAAAGCCCGTGGCGCAGAAATGCCAACTAGCTTTTGGACCGACCCGTTAGTGTATCAAGGTGGTTCAGATAGTTTTATCGCGCCACGCGACCCCATTGCCTTAGCGGATGAAGCTTGGGGCATAGATTTTGAGTCAGAGATAGCGGTCATTACTGATGATGTGCCTATGGGCGTCTTAGCCATTAATGCCGCCAAACACATTAAATTATTGATGTTAGTCAATGACGTTTCTTTGCGTAATCTTATCCCTGGAGAGCTCGCCAAGGGCTTTGGCTTCTTCCAATCAAAACCTTCAGGCAGTTTCTCACCGGTTGCCATCACTCCTGATGAATTAGCCGATAAATGGCAAGACACTAAAGTGCATTTACCTCTTATTACTCATTTAAATAATGAGTTATTTGGTGAGCCTAATGCCGGGGTCGATATGACCTTTAGTTTTGCCGAGCTTATTGCCCACGCCGCCTTTACTCGGCCGTTAGGCGCTGGCGCCATTGTTGGCTCTGGCACTATTTCTAACTATGACAGAAGCGCAGGTTCAAGCTGCTTAGCTGAAAAACGTATGTTAGAAGTGATAGCGGATGGTAAAGCGCAGACGCCTTTTATGAGCTTTGGTGACACAGTGCGCATTGAAATGCTTGATGCTAACGGCGACAGTATTTTTGGCGCCATAGATCAGCAAATCGTGCAATATCATCCGTAAAACATATGGATAATTCGGGGCATTGCCCCGAATGTGGGAGGCAAGATGTTAACCTTATATGGCTATTGGCGCTCAAGCGCCGCTTATCGGGTCAGGATTGCACTAGGGCTTAAGCAGCTGCAAGCGCAGCATATTTCTGTGCATTTAGTCAAAGAGGGCGGCCAGCAGAAAACGGCTGCATATAAAGCATTAAATCCGCAGCAACTTGTTCCTACCTTAATTGATGATGGCTTAAGTGATGACTTAGATGGTGAAGTCACTCATAGCGCTATGAGTAGTCAGATAAATACTTCTACCAATAGCCCCAGCAATGCCCCCTTAGTATTAACCCAATCGTTGGCCATTATTGAATATTTAGAAGAGCGCTATCCACAGCTTCCCATATTGCCGCAGGATATTGCCAAGCGCGCGCAAGTGCGCGCCATAGCTCAGCTCATTGCCTGCGATATTCACCCGTTAAATAATCTACGAGTATTGCAATACCTTGAGCACTCGCTTAATCAAGACAGTGATGCGCGTAAGCTTTGGTATCACACTTGGGTAAAGCAAGGCTTTAGCGCGCTGGAGCAGATGCTTAGCCGCTCGCTGTCACTATGCTGCGTGGGTGATACCCCGACCTTGGCTGATATTTGTTTAGTGCCGCAAGTATACAATGCGCTGCGTTTTGGCATAGACATGAGCGAATATCCGCACATTACTAGAGTCAACGATTATTGCTTAACTCTGCCAGCCTTTATTAAGGCGGCACCAGAATTACAGGCCGACGCGGTTATTTAGCATGCTTAAGTAAAAATTCCACAAAGGCGGTATCGGCGCAGCTTAAGGGTTTGGCTTTTTTCCAGGCAATATATAAATCCAGACTAATGGGCGGCGAGAAGGGGATAGCATGAATGTTATCATCTTGATTGACCGCCATTTTTAGTACGCTACTTACCGCAAAGCCTTGGGATACTAACTGTTTAATCAAAGCGATTAAGTTAGTTTCAAAGGCTATCTGCGGGCTAATTTCAAGCTTTTTGGCTTGCTCTAATAACCACTCCCGATGGAAATAACCAGTCTTAAACATCACTAAGTCATGGGCCAGAAATTGCGCTAGGCTCACTTGGTTAAAATCGGCCAAGGGATGATCAAAACCCACGGCCGCAACCATTTGCTCTTGCAATAAAAAATGACCATCAAAGTTATCTTGCATATCTGCGGCTGTGATAATGGCTATATCCACTTCTTCTTGGTTAAGCATGCGCAAGGTATCGCGGGTGCCGCCTTCAAACAGGGATAATTTGATGTTGGGATGATTATGCCTAAAAGCCATCAGGCGGCTAGGTAAATAAAATGAACCTAACATGCCAGGGACTGCAATTCGCACTTCACCTAATGACAAGGATGCCATGCTGCTGATATGGCGCTGAGCTTGCTCCATTTGTCCGAGAATAATCTTGGCATGTTCATGCAATGCTTGACCTTCTGCGGTCAAGCTGATGGATTTATCAGATTTACCGGCGCTGCGATTAACCAGCTTTACTTTCAATTCAGTTTCGAGTTTTTTTAAGCTTTGGCTTAAGGCGGGCTGGGCTAACTGCAGGTGTTCTGCTGCCATGGTAAAACTGCCATATTGAATCAGGCTACAAAAATGCTGCAGTTGTCTAAATTCCATAATATAAGTAATTTCAATATTTGGCAGGGTAAATATATATTATTGTTATTTTTGTGGGCTTGCTAGGCTTACTTATCATTGTTAGTCGGAAGCACCATGTTTAGCGCATTTCATCAAGCCGAGCAGGCGGGTCAGCAAGGGTTAAGGTTAATATTGGCCTTGAGTCTTGCTTCATTAGCTTTATATATCAATCTTTATGTCTTTCAAGGAATGCTGCCAGCCATTGGCGAGCAATTTTCAGTATTACCCAGTCATGCCAGTTTATTGTTATCGGTAGGTACCTTAAGCATGGCTATTTCCTTACTGTTAGTCGCCGTCTTTTCCGATAAGTTGGGTCGCCGTAAACCTATCATGCTGAGCATGGGCTTACTGGTACTTATCGATTTATGCTTTTTGCTGGCTAACTCCTTTGAAACACTATTACTGGTGCGCTTGCTGCAAGGCTTAACGTTGGCGGTATTGCCAGCCACTGCCATGGCGTTATTTAAAGAGCAATTAGACAGTAAGCAATTGCTGGTCGCTGCAGCTATCTATATTGCTATGAATAGCCTTGGCGGGATCAGTGGCCGTTTATTGGGTGGGTTGTTTTCGCAATACTTATCTTGGTCACAAGGACTAAGGATGCTGGTGGCGGTGACATTAGCTTTAGTGTTACCGGCAATCTATCTGTTAGCTAAGCTGCCTGAGAGTTTTACTAAGCCGGTAAAAGGAGGATTTACCTGTAAAGCTTTGGCGGGCTTTACGCTGCATTTATCTGAACCGTCACTGCGGCTAACTTACGTGATTGGCGCACTTGCGTTTATGGTGATGGTTAATCAATACAGCTTTATTCAATTGCACTTAATGGCGCCGCCTTACGAGCTTAATCGTTTTGAGACCACGTTAATTTTCTTATGCTATTTAACTGGGACTTGGGTGTCGTTTCAGTCGAGTAAGATCATTTATCGATTTGGCCATAAACGCTTACTGCCCATGGGTGGGGTGATTATGCTACTTGGCACTTGTGTCAGTGGTTTTAGCCCTATAGCAATGATAGTGCTGGGATTCATGCTTTCATCCCTAGGTTTTTTCTTAATTCACAGCGTGTGCAATAGCTATGTGGTCACGACAGCGTCATCGCATCAAGCCAAGGCAACGTCGCTCTACTTATGTAGTTACTATTTGGGCGCAGCAGCTGGTGGGCCACTATTAATGCCTTGCTGGCATGCGATGGGCTGGCTTGGGGTAGTACTTGGGTCTGTCGCTATCTTATTCGTGTTAGTGCTCTTGAGTCTGCGCTTAACTCGCTTGAGTTAATCATTTAAGTGGCGATATTTTTCTGAGCACGGCTTCACTGGGAAGCAATTCTAAGTGGCCATGCTCATCAAAGTACCAACCGGTAATAAAACCTTTGTGGCGCATGTCGATTAAGTTATGCATCACTTCTTTGGCTTCTTTGAGTGCTGAGGCATCGTCATAATCGTTTACTAGTTTAAGGTAGGCAATAATACTGCTTAGTGAGGCTGATTGACTGACGTGAGGCATGTCGGCATCTCCATACTAGGGTTATGCCCTTAGTCAAGCACAGGAATCAAACCTGTGCAAAACCGCCATGACATTTTACCTAAGTCGAGCGTCAGCTTAATGAGGCAGGGAAGTCGTAGCGATAAATCCCTGAAGTCAGATTTTTAAGGCTATTTTTGGGCTTGCAAGGTTGCAAGCCTTTTTCGTGCTAGCTTAGGCTGGTAGAATGGCGCCACAGTATCGTTTAGATACAGCTTTTACTCTTTAGCTGTAAATCTTAATCAATGAAGGTCAGTGTCCGATGACAACAAAAACGCGTTTCGCCCCAAGCCCAACGGGATTCTTACATGTAGGTGGTGCCCGTACGGCATTGTATTCTTGGCTCCACGCACACGCCAACCAAGGTGAATTTGTTCTGCGTATTGAAGACACAGATATTGAACGTTCAACCCAAGAAGCGTGTGATGCCATTTTAGAAGGCATGGAATGGTTAGGCTTAACTTGGGATGAAGGTCCTTACTATCAGACCAAGCGTTTTGACCGTTATAACGAAATCATCGCGCAAATGTTAGAGCAGGGAACTGCTTATAAGTGTTATTGCTCGAAAGAGCGTCTTGAGCTAATGCGTGAAGAGCAAGCAGCTAAAGGCGAACGTCAGCGTTATGATGGCTGTTGTCGTGACAGCGCGCCGCGCACTGATGATTCACCTTTTGTAGTGCGTTTCAAAAACCCATTAACTGGCTCAGTCATATTTGATGACCATGTTCGTGGCACCATTGAAATTGCTAACCAAGAGTTAGATGACTTAATCATTGCGCGTACCGATGGCGTTCCTACTTACAACTTCTGTGTGGTGGTTGACGATTGGGATATGGGTATTACTTGTGTGGTTCGTGGTGAAGACCATATCAACAACACGCCAAAGCAAATCAACATCCTTAAAGCGTTAGGTGCTCCAATCCCTGAATATGCTCACGTGGCTATGATTTTAGGTGATGATGGCGCCAAGTTATCTAAGCGTCATGGCGCAGTTAGCGTGATGCAGTACCGTGATGATGGTTTCCTGCCAGAAGCCTTATTGAACTACTTAGTGCGTTTGGGCTGGTCTCATGGCGATCAAGAAGTATTCTCTATGGCTGAAATGATTGAGTTCTTTAAACTGGACGATATCAATAAAGCCGCTTCTGCCTTTAACACTGAGAAACTGATTTGGTTAAACCAGCACTATATTAAAGCGCTGGATCCTGAGTATGTTGCTAAGCACTTATTGTGGCACATGCATGATCAGCAAATTGATATGAGTGAAGGTCCTGAGTTAGCGCAAGTGGTGAGTGCTTTGTCAGAGCGTGCTAAAACGCTGAAAGAATTAGCTCAATCTAGCCGTTACTTCTATGAAGATTTCGCGGAATTTGATGAAGCGGCTGCTAAAAAGCATTTACGTGGCGTAGCGCTTGAGCCATTAACCTTAGTTCAAACCAAATTAGCGGCCTTAACTGAGTGGACTCAAGAAGCGATTCATCAAGTTATTGAAGATACTGCAACTGAATTAAACGTAGGTATGGGTAAAGTGGGTATGCCACTGCGTGTAGCTGTGACTGGAGCAGGGCAGTCACCTGGTTTAGATTTAACCATGTTACTGATTGGAAAGGCTCGTTGTGCGCAGAGATTATCCAAGGCGGTGGAATTTGTAGCAAACAGAGCTAATTCCTAAAAAACCCGTTGACACTTTTGGGTGTGCTGCATAGAATGCGCTCGCAGTTGAGGGCAAGGCTAGTAAATAGCGGCGCACTCAAAAGTAATGAAAGTTAAGGGGTTATAGCTCAGCTGGGAGAGCGCTTGCATGGCATGCAAGAGGTCCACGGTTCGATCCCGTGTAGCTCCACCATCTTTTCAGGCAACTGAGATGATGAACTCGCTTTAAGAAGAGTATAAATACTTAAGTCCAGGGTCCCCTTCGTCTAGAGGCCTAGGACACCGCCCTTTCACGGCGGTAACAGGGGTTCGAATCCCCTAGGGGATACCAAATTTTTGCAGTGTTTAAAAAACCTGTACTCGTATTAAGAAGAGTATAAATACTTAAGTCCGGGTCCCCTTCGTCTAGAGGCCTAGGACACCGCCCTTTCACGGCGGTAACAGGGGTTCGAATCCCCTAGGGGATACCACAATTTCTGAGTTTTTGTTGTAGACAAGAATTCGGGGCTATAGCTCAGCTGGGAGAGCGCTTGCATGGCATGCAAGAGGTCCACGGTTCGATCCCGTGTAGCTCCACCAAGTTTTCAGGCAACTGAAAATGTTAACTCGTTTAAGAGAGTATAAACACTTAAGTCCAGGGTCCCCTTCGTCTAGAGGCCTAGGACACCGCCCTTTCACGGCGGTAACAGGGGTTCGAATCCCCTAGGGGATACCACATTTTTGCAGTGTTTAAAAAACCTGTACTCGCTTTGAGAAGAGTATAAATACTTAAGTCCAGGGTCCCCTTCGTCTAGAGGCCTAGGACACCGCCCTTTCACGGCGGTAACAGGGGTTCGAATCCCCTAGGGGATACCAAGTTTTTGCAGTGTTTAAAAAACCTGTACTCGTATTAAGAAGAGTATAAATACTTAAGTCCGGGTCCCCTTCGTCTAGAGGCCTAGGACACCGCCCTTTCACGGCGGTAACAGGGGTTCGAATCCCCTAGGGGATACCACAATTTCTGAGTTTTTGTTGTAGACAAGAATTCGGGGCTATAGCTCAGCTGGGAGAGCGCTTGCATGGCATGCAAGAGGTCCACGGTTCGATCCCGTGTAGCTCCACCAAATTTTCCAGGCAACTGAAAATGTTAACTCGTTTAAGAGAGTATAAACACTTAAGTCCAGGGTCCCCTTCGTCTAGAGGCCTAGGACACCGCCCTTTCACGGCGGTAACAGGGGTTCGAATCCCCTAGGGGATACCAAATTTTTGCAGTGTTTAAAAAACCTGTACTCGCTTTAAGAAGAGTATAAATACTTAAGTCCAGGGTCCCCTTCGTCTAGAGGCCTAGGACACCGCCCTTTCACGGCGGTAACAGGGGTTCGAATCCCCTAGGGGATACCAAATTTTTGCAGTGTTTAAAAAACCTGTACTCGCTTTAAGAAGAGTATAAATACTTAAGTCCAGGGTCCCCTTCGTCTAGAGGCCTAGGACACCGCCCTTTCACGGCGGTAACAGGGGTTCGAATCCCCTAGGGGATACCAAATTTTTGCAGTGTTTAAAAAACCTGTACTCGCTTTAAGAAGAGTATAAATACTTAAGTCCGGGTCCCCTTCGTCTAGAGGCCTAGGACACCGCCCTTTCACGGCGGTAACAGGGGTTCGAATCCCCTAGGGGATACCAAATTTTTGCAGTGTTTAAAAAACCTGTACTCGTATTAAGAAGAGTATAAATACTTAAGTCCGGGTCCCCTTCGTCTAGAGGCCTAGGACACCGCCCTTTCACGGCGGTAACAGGGGTTCGAATCCCCTAGGGGATACCACAATTTCTGAGTTTTTGTTGTAGACAAGAATTCGGGGCTATAGCTCAGCTGGGAGAGCGCTTGCATGGCATGCAAGAGGTCCACGGTTCGATCCCGTGTAGCTCCACCAAGTTTTCAGGCAACTGAAAATGTTAACTCGTTTAAGAGAGTATAAACACTTAAGTCCAGGGTCCCCTTCGTCTAGAGGCCTAGGACACCGCCCTTTCACGGCGGTAACAGGGGTTCGAATCCCCTAGGGGATACCACATTTAAACCACCTTACGGTGGTTTTTTTGTATCTGCCATTTGATGAGGTTAATCATGGCTGTCACTTGCCGGCACTGATCGTAAAGTCATTTCTTGTAAGCACTGGCATTAATCAGTTCCTAAAAACCCACCGGTTTGATGCGCCCATAATTGGGCATAAATACCATTGGCTGCGAGTAATTGCTGATGATTGCCTTGCTCTACAATGGCGCCATTATCTATCACTATCAATCTATCCATAGCGGCTATGGTTGATAATCGATGCGCAATAGCAATAACCGTTTTGCCTTGCACCAATTGGGTCAAGCTGTGTTGAATGGCGGCTTCCGCTTCTGAGTCCAGCGCAGAGGTGGCTTCATCCATCACTAAAATTGGCGCATTTTTAAGTAACGCCCGCGCGATAGCAATTCGCTGTCTTTGGCCGCCAGATAGTTTTACGCCGCGCTCTCCGACCATAGCCTCTAATCCTTGGTTGCCTTGTGGATCCGATAACCCATCAATAAATTCATCCACTTGAGCCATAGTCATAGCGTTTTGTAGTTCCTCGGCGGTAGCATTAGGCTTGCCATATAAGATATTGTCGCGAACGCTGCGATGTAATAGGGACGTATCTTGAGTGATCATGCCAATATGAGATCGCAGAGAATCTTGTTGCACCAGAGCAATATCTTGGCAATCAATGCTAATACGTCCTTGATTGAGGTCGTAAAAACGCAGCAATAAATTCACTAGGGTCGATTTCCCGGCGCCGCTACGACCGACTATGCCAACTTTTTCCCCGGGTTTTATGCTTAGGCTCAGATTATTAAACAGCGAATTGGCATGATAGCTGAAGTAAATCGACTCAAAATTGATTGCCCCCTGACTAACCGTTAGTGCTTTAGCATTTGGACTATCACAAATTGCTGTTTCTTGGCTTAAGGTGGCCATGCCATCGGCGACTGTGCCCATATTTTCAAACAGACTGCTGAGTTCCCACATGATCCACATCGACATACCGTTGAGCCGCAGTGCCAAACTAATCGCCACGGCAATAGCGCCAATGGTGATGGCGTTATCAATCCACAGGCTAATGGCCAAGGCGGCGACAGCAAATGCCAGCAAGTAGTTACTGATATGCACTAATACATTCAGCCCAGTCACTAAACGCATTTGCTGATAGACAGTGGTTAAAAACTCCCGCATACCTTGCTTTGCATAGGCATCTTCTTGCTCGTTATGGGCAAATAACTTAATGATGGAAATATTGGTGTAACTATCAACGATGCGACCTGTCATTAACGAGCGCGCTTCCGCTTGATGTTCAGACACTTGTTTTAATTTGGGAATATAAAACCATTGAATAAGGCTATAAACGCCAAGCCATACCAGCATAGGGATCACCATGCGCCAATCGCTGCTGGCTATCATGGCTAACATAGATAAAAAGTACACTAAGATGTACACCAGTACATCGAGAAGCTTCATCACGGTTTCGCGCACGGCAAGGGAAGTTTGCATCACTTTAGTGGCAACGCGGCCTGCAAAGTCTTGCTGATAAAAAGCTAACGATTGTCTGAGTAAATACTTATGAGCCAAAAACCGAATGGCCATAGGGTAATTGCCAAGTAGAGTTTGATGCACGACTAACGAATGAAATAGCGTCACTAGTGGCAATAGCACTAAGAGTATTAGACTCATTATCAATAACTTACCGCCTTCTTGGCTGAGTAAGATATCTGGGTTCCTTGTCGCTAGCCAATCCACTAATTGCCCCATAAAGCCAAACAGACTGACTTCGAGCATGGCCATGATTGCCGTTAGCACTGACATCAATATGAGTGGTTTTTCAAAGCCGCGGGTATAAAAACGGCAAAATGCCAGTAGGCTATTGGGTGGCGTTTCTATAGCTTGTTCGGGCAGGGGATCGGTCCAATGTTCGAAGAGTTTGAACATAGCTTTCCTTGGCTTAATCACCGACATCAGTGCCGATGAATCGTGGTAATTGATAGCATCATAGCTATGGCTTTAAGATAACCGTAAATGGATACTAATCGATAGCATTAACTTAACAGTATCAGTTCCGTTTTTTGCTAGTTTGGTGCATGGAACGGGTTACGCTATGAGATAACTAAGATTGAATATGGTCGAATAAGGTGAGGTTATGAGCAATGCCAGTGTGAGTCAGCCATTAACACTGAGTGACACTCTCTGTCAGCGTGCGCGTTTAAGCCGTGATAGACGCTTTGATGGTAAATTTTATGTGGCCGTGGTTACCACAGGTATTTATTGCCGGCCGATATGCCCAGCTAAAGCAGCTAATGAAGCCAATGTGCGTTACTTTTTACACGCAGCTAATGCGGCGGCAGCAGGCTTTAGGCCGTGCCTGCGATGTTGCCCAGACGCCGCGCCCGCATCCCTGCGATGGCTAGGATCTGCCAAACATTTACATCAAGCATCGCAGTTATGTTTACAAGTTTCTCCAGTGACAGGGGCGTTTTATCGAATGGAAGAAATTGCTGAGCAACTTGGGGTCACTAGTCACTATATACGGCAATTAAGTCAGCAATATTTAGGCATGGGATTAACACAATTTCGATTGCATCAGCAGTTATTAATGGCTAAGCAATTGTTGCACCGCAGTGACTTAACTTTCGAGCAAGTGGCTGTCTATAGCGGCTTTAATTCGATGCGCAGTTTTAATGACGCCTGCAAAACTAAACTCGGTAAAACCCCAAGTGATATTCGCCGAGCGTTAAATAAGCATATCTCTAACCCTAATAACTGTAGCAATTTAGTGCAATTTCATGTGGGTTATCGCCCGCCTTATGACTGGCAGCATGCCATTAGTTTTTTAGCCAAACGCTGCATTAGTGGCATGGCAAGGAGTGATGGCATTAATCGCTATACCACCACTATCGATAACAACCATATCAAAGGGTTAGTAGAGATCACTCATCAAGGCGAACAGTGCCGCTTCGCACTAAAATTTTGGCCGCATCCAGACTGTGACCACTTACCTGTACTGGCTTTGCATCAATGGGCGCGTCATTTTTTAGATGCGGATGCTGATAGCCATGTTATTGATGAACACCTGCGGCAATTATTAGGTCATAGCGCAAAACCTGGGCTGCGCTTAGTGCAGACAGTCACGCCCTTTGAAGCGCTATGCCGCGCCGTATTAGGGCAACAAGTGACGCTTAGTTTTGGGGTGAAGCTCATTAATTTACTAGTGGCAAAATTCGCTGAACCTTGGCAGGTCAATGGTGAAAGTTATTGTTTCTTTCCAACGCCAACGGCCATCGCTGCCAGTGATTTATCATTTTTGCCAATCCCTAAGGCTCGCCAGCAAAGTTTGCAGGCTTTAGCTCAGTTATGGGTTGATTGTCCCGCGCCGCAAGCCGCTGATTGGCTGCAGGTTAAAGGCATAGGCCCGTGGACTTGTGATTATGGTGCTATGCGTGGATTAGGGGATACCGACAGATTTTTAGTAGGGGACGCCGTTATTAAAAAGTATCTAGCTGCATTAATTAATCGTGGCAAGATGAGCGTTAATGGTGACAGCTTACATATTGGCAGCTTCAATATTGATCATGCAGCAGTAGAGGAAGATAGCACACTGTTAGCGGCCAATAATGACGCTGCAATGGCTATGCATAAAATTGATATACATCAGGTTAACGCAAGTATTACTCCTGCCGAGCTTAGCGCTTTATGGCAACAGCAAATTCGTCCATGGGGCAGTTATTTGACTCACCAAATTTGGGCATTAGCAGCGGGGAATGTGGCATGAAAAATAGGAAAAACCTAACAAATAACGCTGAAGCTAACTTAAACAGTAATGAGTTAGTGCTAAGAGCGCGTCCAATAACCACGCCTTTGGGACTATGGTGGGCAGAAGCGAGTAAGCATGGTATTCGCCGCTTAACCCCTGAAGTGATTGACCATTCTAACGTCAACAGCGCGGCTAACAACTGGAATGTTAATCTTCAAGATGACTTAAGCGCGATAGCCGCGCATCTTGATTTACTGACCTTAGAGCTTAACCACTATTTTGCCGGAAAATTACAGCAATTTACGGTCGCACTTGATATTGCTGGCACTACGTTTCAGCGCCAAGTGTGGCAAGGGTTGCAGCAAATTCCTTATGGCAGTTATTGCAGTTATGCCGATTTAGCCGTGAATGTCGGTCGTCCCAAAGCATTTCGCGCGGTCGGTACCGCCAATGGCGCCAATCAAATTGCCATAGTGATCCCTTGCCATCGGGTAATTGGCAGTAATGGTAAACTCACAGGCTATGCCCATGGTCTTGATGTCAAAGAGTATTTATTGAGACTTGAACATGTTGCCCGCGCAATCTCGCTCGTTTACGGGCGAGTCTAGCGGGTGGTAACTTCTCTAGAATTTTTTCAAGGACTTGGACGTTCTAATCGCCTTTTCGCTAGAAGGCGTATTCTGGTTTTCTATGTACTGCTTAACAACATCAAGAATTGACAACTGTAAGCGCAGTGTCATAGCCTGAGTTCAGAAAGCAACAAAGGAAACGCAATGCTCACTGGCATTAAGCTACGCGCTAACCCTACATCAGACCAAAAGCTGGTATTAAGCCAGTGGATGGGCTGTGCGCGTAGTATATGGAATGCCAAAGTTGATGAGGAAAGGTACTACAGGACGTTTGCTCGTAAGTATTACCCGATTGGTACTTACGCGCCGATTGATCAGAAAGCTTCTCAATTCAAGTCAAAAGAGTTAACGCCGTGGCTGTATAAATGCCCTAGCCAGATTATCCGTAACAGTGCGGTTAGCTGGTATCAAACTTACCAGAAGTTCATGAAAGGCGGGTGTGGGAGACCTAAGCGCAAGTCTAAGGCTGATCGTGGCAGCATCCATTTAACTCGCGAGGTGTTCCGTTTCGACCGTTGCGAAGATGGAAACCTGCGTCTATTCATCGGCACAAAAACAAATAATATTGGTTACTTATCCTTTAAAGCGCATAACAAGTTCGAGATCCCGAACTCGCTGTATGTGCGCAAAGAGCGTGGTCAATACTATGTGCTGAAGGATCCCCTCATAAATCGGCCATAGCATAGCCATATTTGAGTAACTGATTGGCGAATAATACCCACGCCGCCAGCAATTCTTTCTCCGTGATTTGATAATCAGGCCGCCTGAGTACCTCCAATCCCAAGCGAATCGTTGAGAGTACCGTTCGATGCCCAATGGTATTGGCCTGAAAATGCTTATCCCAGCCCTGTTGCTGTGCATGTAAACCAACTAGCCACAACAGGCATTGAACCATTAACGCAATCAGTAGGATGATGTCGAATCGCTCTGGACTGTTGGTACGACTTTGGCGTAAGCCAAAGCCGTATGCAGGGCTTTTGAGGTCACGAAAGGTTTCCTCTATTTGCATACGTTTGGCGTACAGGTTTACCAGCTGTTTTGGGCTCCGAGATCCTGGTGGTAAGTTGCTGGCTAACACCCAAGGTTCTCTCGCCGCTGTTGAGTACGTTTTTGCTGATGGATGGTGGCAATTCGTCCTGGTTGAACGCTGATTTGTACGGCCCTTAGGTTTGCTACGATACAGCGAGAGATGGCAATTGATAGGGTTAGTTTTGGTCAAGGTCTTACAACCCAGGCTCTTCGCTTGACCGTTGGCCAAGTCATGTGTACTGCGCACTGCACGCCAATTTTCGGCACCAATATCTGCAAATTGAACTGTACCGCGAATACGGCTTAGCCAAAACCAACCATGTGCCTCAACCTCTTTGTACCAAGGCACTTTGAACCCCGCGTCAGTCACGATGAGAGGGGTAACATGCAAAGGTAAAATCTTGGCTAAGTCCGCTAAAAAACCGTTGTGGGCGGCCTTAGAGCATTGTTCTGATAGGGGATAGGATTTCTCATATAGGGTAATAGAGCGGCCATTGAAGGCTATTGAGGCTCGCAGGGCCATGATGCGTTTATGCTCTCGGATATCTGACCAATCGACGAGCACAATCGGCATAGGGTTACCAGAACAGATAAGGCTGGCATGCCATTGGTAGACCGCTAACCGCTCTTGATGCAGATGCGTGTTGCCGAGCAAACGATCAATGCGCTTGATGTTGTGCTTGGTTCGAGCCGTGGTTGGTAAATTTCGACCTAACTCAGTCAAGGTCAGTGTCTTACATTCAATCAGTGCCTTAGAGGCCAGCATCAAACTGTTTAATCGTTTTAGGTGAAGTTCTGGGCAGTATTGGTGTAAAGAATGTTGTAGGATATTGGCTTCGCGCATCTTGTTGTCCAAGTGTAGTTTTTGACGAAACCATTTGATCATGCAACAAGATGCGCTTCCACCCTAATTTGATGATTTATTTGTAAATTATCAGGGGATTCCTCAGTACTATGTGTCTTTCTGCTATGAGAATGGCAAAGACGAGTCGGAGCTATCTAGCAATTCTGAGCATCTAGCATTTCTGCAAGGCTCAACAAAAGAGTATCTGGAAGAACACACGATCGGCGTAGATCGTGGTATTGCAATTTCTGTTCATGCTGGATCAATGACGTTCGATTTCTACGATAATCAGAAAAAGAACATGACCAAAGCAGAACGCTATATTAAACGACTGCAACGTAAACTGGCACGTCAGCAAAAAGGCTCAAGTCGTCGCAACAAAACTAAGCATCGTATTGCTACTCACCATGCTAAAAAAGCGAATATCCGCAATGATTTTGCGCACAAGACAAGCCGCTCGCTTGTCGATAGCAAAGCAAAGGTTATTGTTTTCGATGCACTAAGTACCTCACGCATGACGCACAAGCCAAAGGCAAAGCAAAACGAGCAAGGCCGCTATCTGCCAAATAAAGCCAAACAAAAAGCCGGACTAAACAAGTCCATCCTAAATGTTGGCTGGCACATGATAGAAACCTACACCAAATACAAAGCTTACCAAGCGGGTAAAGCTGTATTCAAAATTCCCGCCCCGTATACCAGTCAGGAGTGTGCTAAGTGCGACCACACTCACCCCGACAACCGTAAATCACAAGAACTCTTTGTGTGCGGCAAATGTGGCAATACTGACAATGCAGATAACAACGCATCACTGGTCATTAAGAAACGGGCAATTAACCTAATTTTAGACACTGGAACGGTGTTGTCTGATGATGGGGTTCTAAGAACCAAGTCAGATAGTGGACGTGGAGGCAATCGTAAGACTAGCCGAGCCAACAACTCGACTAGCAGTGTCCAACGAAGCGTCAAAAAAGAAAAGTTAGCAGCTTAGGCTGTTGTCTTGGAAGCTCGCTGCTTTAGCTGCGAGTAGTTCACGGTGCTATGCCAGACAAGCTTGGCTGAATTTAGTGCTAGCCATGCACATGACTGGCCGCTATCGCCCATCCAAGGTATGATAGCGGGTCTTTTATTGTTGTGGATTTTCCCTTGAGCGGTTTTACATCATTAGGCATAGCGCCTGAGTTTGCTAAGCATTTAGCCCCAGAATTTATTGAACCTACCCCCATCCAAACCAGCGTTATTCCGCTAATTTTGTCTGGCCAAGATGTGATTGCCCAAGCGGCGACGGGGAGCGGTAAAACCGCAGCGTTTGTGCTGCCATTATTGCAACAATTACAACAGCATAGCGCAGGCGTAAAAGGCAATCATATCCGCGCCTTGATTTTAGCGCCAACCCGCGAGCTCGCGCGCCAATTAAGTACTCAATGTATTCAGTTTGCCAATAAGCAGCAATCAGCCATGCGCGTGCGTTTGGCCCATGGCGGCGTATCGATAAACCCGCAGATGATAAGTTTACGCAATGGCGCCGATATTCTAGTGGCTACGCCTGGTCGCTTATTGGAATTAATCGAATGCAACGCGGTAAAACTCGGCCAAGTTAAGCATTTAGTGTTAGATGAAGCCGACCGTTTATTAAATTTAGGCTTTAGTGATGAGCTTAATCAGTTGTTAGCAAGCTTACCTAAACAGCGTCAAACACAGCTGTTTTCGGCGACGTTTGATGATGACATTAAGCACCTGGCAGATGCTTGGTTAAACCAGCCTAAGCATATCCAGATTGAATCTGTGTTATCTCAGCCCAAGATTGAGCAGCGGGTGTATGAAGTTAACCGTGAGCAAAAGTCAGCGTTACTGACGCATTTACTCAAGAGCTTAGAATTATCGTCAGTACTAGTGTTTGTGAATGCCAAATTAAGTTGTGACCGCCTTGCGCAAAAGCTGCAAAAAGCTGGCATCGACAGCTTAGTGTTCCACGGCGATAAATCACAAGGCAAACGCCATCAAGCGTTAGATGATTTTATGGCGGGCAAAATCCCTGTACTGATTGCCACCGATATTGCAGCGCGCGGTTTAGATATTCAGCATTTACCGGCCGTGATTAACTTTGAATTGCCACGAAGCCCAGCCGATTATATCCACCGTATTGGCCGTACTGGCCGAGCAGGGGAGGCGGGGCTTGCCATTAGCTTGATTTGTCATGATGAATATCAGCATTTTGGTGTGATAGAAAAGAAGCATAAGTTGGCCGTTGAGCGTTTGCAGTTAAAGGGGTTTACCCCTAAGAGTCTTGAGCTGTATAACCAGCAAGCAGCAGAGCTTCCTACTGAAAAAGTGGCTCCAAGCTCGCAAAAGCGCAAAAAGAAACCAAAAATGCGCTCTGGATCCTAACCGATTTTTCAAAGCGCTGGCATAGTAGCGTTTTTCCTTCACTGAACAGAGTGGTTTATGCTGCATATGTTTTGGTTAGTGGAAGGTCAGATTGCCGGACGCAGTGGCCCAACCCTTAACCCATGGAATATCGGTGAACTGAAAGACGCCGGAATTGGTGCAATTATTTCAGTTATTGATGGTGATGCCGCTGACGCTGAGCGTATTCGCGCCGCAGGCATTCGCTATGAGTGCATTGCGTTACCGGATGCTATTACCCCGAGCGCGCAAGATTTAGAAGATGTTGTGGCACACCTGCCAGCAGTTATCGCCTTTATCAAGCAAGCTTGCGACGATGGTCTAGTGGTATTAATCCACTGCGGCTCAGGTCAAGACTGTACTTGCTTAGTGATGGCGCAATACTTGATTGAGCAAGGCGCAGCGCCTGTGCACGCTATTAGCCAAGTACGCAATGTCAATGCCAATGCATTTAGCCGCGATGGTTGGGATCAATTTGCCTTTGATGTGGTTTATCAATTGCAGTAAATCGCAATTATGTAAAACGCAGTGATGTAAATCTAAACTAGCTTTACTGTGAGTATTCCTTAAAGGGCACCTTAATCGGGTGCCCTTTATATTTTCTTGTGAGCGTCGTTTTGACAATTTTGTAACACTTGGTCTCAAGTATTAGCCTAAGCGCACTGTGGTTTTATGTGGTTAATGGTCTGCTACATTAACCAATCTTTAACTAGGTACCAGCGATCCGCGATAAATATCACAGAAATCAGGCGCTAGCGGCTAATTTTCAGCAATATGGTGAGTTAATTGGGATCTAGGCTAGACAAGGGCTAAGACATTAGTTACAAAACTAGACTCGCCATAAACAAAGTGCAGCGTTTTGCTGCTTAAGCCAGTTTATCATCGCGACATTAATAACATAACGATAACAAGATTGGGCCTAAGTCATGAATAAGAATGATTCATTTTTTTACCGCATTGCCAATGGCAATTTGGTATTGCAAATTTTAGTGGGGATAATCGCCGGCGTTGCGCTAGCCACATGGTCACCAGAAGGTGCGGCACACGCCTCTATTTTAGGTGACTTGTTTGTGGGCGCGTTAAAAGCCATAGCTCCTTTGCTGGTGTTTATTTTGGTGGCGGCATCGATTGCTAACCACAAGCAAAATAGTAAAACCGCCATGCGCCCAATTGTGATCTTGTATTTATTTGGTACCTTCACCGCCGCCTTAACTGCCGTGGCAATGAGCTTTTTATTCCCAACAGATTTAGTACTGATTAACGCGGCAACCGGCACTACGCCGCCACAAGGCATAAGTGAGGTGCTGCACACCTTGCTGTTCAAGTTGGTCGATAACCCAGTCAATGCACTGTTAACTGGTAACTATATTGGTATTCTTACTTGGGGTGTGGGTCTAGGTTTTGCCTTAGCGCAAGCGTCACAGTCGACTAAACAAGTGTTTGCCGATATGAGCCACAGTATTTCGCAGATGGTGCGTTTTATTATCCGTTTAGCGCCACTTGGTATTTTTGGTTTAGTGTCTGCCACCTTCGCGCAAACAGGTTTTTCAGCGTTAGCGGGTTATGCCCATTTGTTGGCTGTGTTACTTGGCGTGATGGCTATTATGGCATTAGTAGTTAACCCATTAATCGTATTTGCTAAAATTCGCCGTAACCCTTATCCACTGGTGTTTCAGTGCTTACGTGAAAGTGGTATCACCGCCTTCTTTACCCGCTCAAGTGCGGCCAACATTCCAGTGAACATGGCACTTTGCTCCAAGCTTAAGCTGCATGAAGATACTTACTCAGTCTCTATTCCATTAGGTGCCACCATTAACATGGGCGGCGCGGCGATTACTATTACTGTGCTGACCTTAGCGGCAGTGCACACCTTAGGTATTCAAGTTGATATCTTTACTGCGCTGTTATTAAGTGTGGTCGCGGCAGTATCGGCGTGCGGCGCATCAGGTGTGGCGGGTGGCTCGCTGCTACTTATCCCATTAGCTTGTAGCTTATTTGGTATTAGTAATGATGTAGCCATGCAAGTAGTTGCTGTAGGCTTTATCATAGGTGTTATTCAAGATGCGGCAGAAACCGCCTTGAATAGCTCAACTGACGTGGTATTTACCGCTGCAGCCTGTGAAGCGCTAGAGCGCCAGCAAGGCTAAGTGATGTGATACAGGTTGGTTTGTCATAACGGCTATTTTTATTAAGGGCTAGTCACTAAGTGACTAGCCCTTTTGTTATTTCTTTTAGGCTAATGAGCCTCCATGACTTATCGGAATCACAGTAAACTAATTATGAGATGTTCTTCATAAGCCGTTACACCAATCTCGCCTAATTACAATAAAAGTTCCTCAATTCCAAAAGTGATTCAATGAAAATACCAGTACTTTATTATGACGCATTTTCTCTAAATAAATTGTAACAGATTCATTGGCAGGCAATGTGATAAAAAGCCTAATTTTTAGTAACGTAGGGCTGGGAAATCGAGAGTCATTTATTATTGTGGTGTAGGTCACGATTTATTGTTTTCCCAAAAAAATCAAGCTCTCATATTACTGTTACAGTATGTTACTATAGCTACAAATCTTACGTTAATGTCTGATTTTATAGAAAAAGGCAAACCAGTCGAAAGGCTGGGACGCAAAGCTTCCGGTCTAAGGGGAAACCTAAGATAGCGGGGACGCCAAAATCATAGCAATTTAATTTGCTTGCTTACGCACTTTGTTTGCCTTATTTGCATTGTCTAATAAGGAATATTCTTTGAAAACTAAACTATCCACCGCAGCGATTTTTGTTGCTTCTATGCTATCAGCAAATACATTTGCGGCTCTGCCTGGTACGCCAACTTTAGGTTGGGGTGAAACAAAATTTGCAATCATCGATATCGACCAATCAACCAGCGCCTACAACAAACTTGTTACGGTTAAAGATGCTGCTAAAGTTACCGTTAATTGGAACTTATGGAATGGTGAACTCGGTGACACTGCTAAGGTGTACTTAGACGGTGAGGAAGTTTGGAAAGGAATTTCTGTCGCAGCAGGTGAGGCTACATTTGATGTAAAAAAAGGTGGTCGCTATCAAATGCGTGTGGCCTTGTGTAATGATGAAGGTTGCTCTTATAGCCAAACTAAAGAAATTATCGTTGCTGATACTGACGGTAGCCATTTAGCGCCTCTTGAAACTAAGATGCTTGAAAATAACCGCCCATACGTTAATAAAACTGACAAGGTTGTTGGGTCGTATTTTGTTGAGTGGGGGGTGTACGGTCGCCAATTCCCAGTTGATAAGATGCCTTCTAAAAACCTAACCCACCTGTTATATGGCTTTACCCCTATGTGTGGTGGTGATGGCATTAATGACAGCCTTAAAAGTATTGAAGGTAGCTTTCAAGCCTTGCAAAAAGCATGTGAAGGTCGCGCTAATTTTGAGCTAGCCATTCATGATCCTTGGGCTGCTATTCAAAAGCCACAAGAGGGAGTCGGTGTTTTTCAAGATAGTTGTCACTCTTTGCTTAAATATTAAGCTGCATTTATTACGCCTTCTATTGGTGCTTTATCTGGGTTTAGGGTCACGGCTCCAACCGCCTCACAATTTCTCACGTCTTTAGACCAGCGAGTCGGTCTTCTTGCCTTTGCCGCTTCAAGCACTTCCTTACGCTTGGCTAAAATCGCGTTATCTAGCTGAGCATGACGTTGTCCTGGTGAGACAAAATTGAGCTGGCTGTGTTTATGCTCATCGTTGTACCACTTCACAAACTTCTCAACCCATTCTCTTGCGCCAGCTAAACTGCTAAAACCCGATTTTGGCCACTGTGGTCGGTATTTTAAGGTTTTAAATAACGACTCTGAAAAGGGGTTGTCGTTACTCACCCGCGGCCGACTTAATGATGCCGTAATACCGAGTTCTTCTAGCTTGGCTTTCATGGCCAGTGACTTCATCGGCGCCCCATTATCAGAGTGCAGCACTAATGGCGTATTAAAACATTGCTCGCGTAACATGCAGCGTTGGATTAGCGCGGCGGCGTACTCACCGCATTCTTGTTCGTGAACTTCGTAACCCACTATTTTTCTACTGTAAATATCTTCAAACATGTACAGATAATAAAACTGGCCTTTGACGGTTGAAGCCAAATAAGTGATGTCCCACGACCACACTTGATTGGGCCCATCAGCCCGATAACTTAACGGTTTACTTCGATTAACAGCAGCCTGAGTGCGACCACGATGGTTAAGTTGACCATGAGCATTTAACACTCTGTAAAAGCTTGATTCTGAGGCGATATAAATTCCGCTATCTAATAATGTCGGCACAATTTGCGACGGTGGTAAGCTGGCATATTCCTCTTGATTACACACACTTAATATCTGTTGTCGCTCATGTGCTTCGAGTTTATTTGTCGGTTCTGGTCGAGCCGCTATTGGTCTTAAATCGGCTTGCACTTGGCCTGCTCGATACCAACGTCGATAAGTGCGTTTACTGAGTCCAGTTTCAGCACAAGCCTTGTAAAGGCGAGCACCATTGGTATACGCCTCTTGAATTAAGGCAATCAATTCTATGCGCTCAGGCAAGGGAGTTAGCTCTCCTCGCTGTCGTCCCCCCAGAGCGCATTGAGCTTTTTTCTGAGCACCAGTAACGCAGCAGCTTCAGCCAGCGCTTTCTCCTTGTAGCGCAATTCTCGTTGCAATGATTTGATTTCGGCTCTGTCAGCCTTGGCCTGCTGTTTAATGGTTTTGGTTTGTACTTCTGAGGTTTGAAAACCAGCTAAACAATCCTGTTTCCACTGCTGTACTTGTTCGCGGAACAAGCCTTTTTCACGGCAATACTGACTTAACTCGGCTTCCGATAGCGGGGCTGTTTCAATGAGTACCGCAAACTTAGCTTCAGCTGACCAGTCATCAGTTGTTAATGTTTTACCTGGCACGGGGCGACCTTCTTTTCTGACAATATCTCGCCAATGATACAAGGTTTGCACCGCAATGCCTTCTTCCCGAGCAACCTCTGCGACCGTTAAATTGTGAGGCGGTAATAATTTTTTAAGGATCGCCTCTTTACGTTCTGGTGAATACCGAGCCATATCGTTCTCTTTTGCCGCACCCTGTCTTTAAAAATAATGATTATTTAAGGGTGACAACAATCCTGACACAGGGGGGAGTTATGAACTATAACGACCCTTATAAAGGTAACTTTGGTCAGTTAATGGCGCTTAAGCAAGCGCAACCAGACTTAGTTATCCTGCCCTCTATCGGTGGATGGACATTATCAGATCCATTCTTCCAATTTGATGACAAAACAAAGCGTGATGTTTTCGTTAATTCTGCTAAAGAGTTTTTGAAAACTTGGAAATTCTTCGATGGTTTAGATATCGACTGGGAATTTCCCGGTGGTGGTGGTGAAAACATACATTTAGGTAAGCCTGAAGATGGTGCAACCTACGTTATTTTGATGAAAGAATTGCGTGCAATGCTTGATCAGTTATCTAAGGAAACTGGTCGTAAGTATCAACTGACTTCTGCTATTAACGTGGGTTACGATAAGCTTGCCGTGGTTGATTATGGCGAAGCTCAACAGTACATGGATTACATCTTTATGATGGGCTATGACTTTAACGGTGCTTGGCAAAATACTAACTTAGGACATCAAACCGCTTTATATGATGGTCACTGGGAAACCACGAAATACACTGCTGATAAAGGCACTCAAATATTACTTAACCAAGGCGTTGACTCTGAAAAGTTAGTGCTAGGTGTTGCCAAATATGGTCGTGGCTGGACTGGAGTACATGACTATAAAGATGGCAACCCTTTTACTGGTACTGCAACAGGTAAGATCAAGGGGACTTGGGAAGATGGTGTATTAGATTATCGTGATATCGTTAATAACCATATGGATTCAGAGTGGGAAAAAGGCTATGACGAAGTAGCAGAAGCACCTTACCTATTTAAAAAATCAACAGGTGACTTGATTACTTATGATAATCCTCAGTCAGTTATTGCTAAAGGTCAATATGTTCTTAAGCACGACTTAGGCGGAATTTTCTCATGGGAAATTGACGGAGACAACGGCGACTTACTTAATGCTATGCATGAAGGCTTAGGCCACGGTGAAGGTATCGCCCCACCGGCAAACAAAGCGCCTATTGCTAATGCCGGTGAAGATCTAACGGTTAAGGGCGAAGTCACTGTTGAAATTGATGGTTCAAAATCTCGTGATCCAGAAGGTGACGAGTTAACCTATCAATGGAAGCAAATTAACGGCATAACTCTTGATGTTAATAACTCTGATTCGGCAGTGTTAATAGTTGAAGTTCCAGAGGTTGAATTTGATACAGTTTACACCTTTAGCCTTACTGTTAAGGACATTGAAGGTTTAACTGCTGTTGATACCATGACTATCACGAACAAGGCGCCAGCCGTTAACCAAGCACCACAGGTTACTATGGTTGAAACCGTTAGCGTTGAAAGTGGTAAGACGGTTACTTTACAAGCTAAAGCTATCGATCCTGATGGTGACAAGTTAACTTATAATTGGACAGTCCCTACTAGTTTTAAAGTGATAGGTCAAGGCACTGACGCCCTTACTATTACTGCGCCAGTTATTGAAAAAGAAAAGTTATTTTCAGTATCAGTTAAAGTTTCTGATGAAACTCTAAGCGCAGAAGCTGCGACAGCGGTGACTGTGACGGTGGTTGATGATGGTGGCACAACTGATCCTGATGCTGGTGATTACCCGCAATGGAACGCATCAACTGTTTATCATGGTGGCGAAACAGTAAGCCATAACGATTTGCTGTGGAAAGCTAAGTATTGGACTCAAGGTAACGCGCCTTCACGCACTACTGAACAGTGGTTATTAGTAAGTAATGTTCAGCTTGATTGGGACGCAGGCGTAGCTTATAACGGCAACGATATTACCACTCATAAAGGCCGTAAGTATCAGGCTAAGTGGTGGACTAAAGGCGAAGAGCCTAGCAAAGCTAGCGTATGGATTGATTTAGGTATTTCTTCTAAGTAGTCTAGATTGATATTTTCCGAAAAAGGCTTGATGAAATTCATCAAGCCTTTTTTACAAACAATTAATTGGTTTAGTCGATTAGGTGCTTTGAGAATTTTTCTTAAAATACCTTACTAAATAATAACTGCGTTGTTGCCTAAATAAATGAACCTTTCGTCTTTGATTTTGACAACAACACCGATGCTACTCTCGATTTACGCCGTTATTATATAAATTCAGAATTAAATATCTTGATATCGTCGAAATATGCTTATTGTCGCACTTAATTATATTCAATTTCTCATTTATTAACACCCTCTATAGAATGCGGGAATATTAATACAACCGCGTCTAGGTAAAGAATTATGAGAAATATTGTCTCTACATTAAGGATAAAAATGAATAAGCAAATGTTGAGCAATATTGTTGCCGGTGTGTTGGCTGGAATATCTACGACCTCGTTTGCTGAAGAGATAGGCTGCAATAAACTTGGTGGCTGTGATGAGCGTATTGTTGTCAAAGGTGAATTAATGCGCCATCCGTTAACCGTGACAACTGATCCTAAAAAACCGCGGTTACCACTGCCTTCTTATGATGGTGCCGGCTTTTTAAAGACTATTCCAGGATTTAATATTAATCGTAAAGGAGGAGGCGGTGGTGATCCTTCATTGCGAGGGCTTGGCGGTTCGCGAATTAATATTGTTGATGACGGTCAACAAACCTATGGCTGTCTCTTGATCAGATCTCATAGCGTTTCTCCGGCTTCAAATAGGGCTTTGGCTAAGCGATACCCCTTTACCTGAGCCTGAAGATCATCCCATCCCTCCCAAATCGTGGACCAGCTGGCCATTCCCGTGCGCTTGCTATCATTAAAGCCTCCTAGTTTGGCCAAGGATTGATAAGCCCACTTCATATTTGGGGCTTCTTTGCCTTTATGTCCCCTTGGCTTGTAGAGCTGCATCAGTACTCGCCATTCATCATTCTCTAAGACATTGCTGCAGCTTTGATTTTCCATGCTTTGCGCTGCTTCGATTTGCCCTCTTTTTCTCAGATAAATTGGCAGGCTCATCACTTCCCGAAGTTGCAGTAGCCGCACACCAATAAAGCAAAGTATCGAGGCCGCTCGCTCAAGGTTGTCTGGCGATGTCATGCGTAACCTTTCAACCCCCGCGCCGGTTTTCCACGCCTTATGAAAGTCCTCAATGCGCCATCTAGTGGTATAAATATCAATCACATGAAGTTGCTGCGCCAACGTGTCAATCGGCTCACTGGTCAGTAGCATCCAAGATAGTCCATCTTCACCTTGGGGAGGATTGAGCTCTTGTGCGTACACCACATTAATCGCATGCTGCTGACGATTATGTTTGATGTTAACCGCACTGGCTTTGAGGGTGAGTTTGGCTGTTCGCGAGGGACGATTCTTGCTTTTCCCACTGGCTTCCTTTATGCCTTTTTGTGGGATGGCGATGGTGTATCCGCCGGTAACGGGATGACTATCCATGTGCTCAAACAGCTTAGCCTCGTATTCTACTAGGTTTCTTGCATGTTTTGCCCGCACCACAAACCGTTCACTATGTGATTGTTTATCCGATAAATAATGCATGATATCCGCTTCTCTATCACACACTGAGATCACTCGCGACATGTGAGCCTGCAAGCGTTGCCGCGTAAAATAGGATGCATCGGCCCATTTACCGCTCTCTTTTTCATCGGCCTCGTTGGGATTATCAGGTCGACACCACCAATCTTGGTGGATCAAGCCCAAGGTCCGAGAAGTATGGCTATCCAGTAGCAAGACAGAATGAACCCACCAACCACGAGACTTATCGGTAGGTTTGCCTAATTTCCCTAATTCAGACGCCACACTGTGCTTATAACTCAGGGCTGTCGTGTCTTCGAGAGCAAGTATTTCATTTATATTTTCAATCGCTTGGGCGGTGCGAGCAAAACCGGCGGCTCTGATCATAGATGGGCTAACATTATCATTGCGGATCAATCGATAGGCTCCTTCGAGTTTGGCATCTTCACCATTACAAGATCTGGCAACCGATTTACCGCTGCCAACCGCCATGTGTTCAGCGACGACGGTTAACCTTGCCGCTCGTCGTTTATCACCTAGCTCAGCATGATGAAAGTGATCATATGCCCATTTGTTCGGGTTAAAAATTGACATTAAAAATGATGAAGTGAGTGAATTTGCATGATCTGATCATCGCCAGTCAAGAAAGTTCCATTTTTTGCTAATAATTTGTGTAGAAGAGACAGAACCTATGGTGCTTGTGGCGGACGGATGGATCCCCCTACCGCTTATATTTATCCCGAATCTTATGACAGTATTGAAGTGATTAAAGGGCCGCAATCTGTTCGTCATGGCCCGGTAGGTTCCGCAGGAACCGTATTATTCAATAAAGATAGGCGTACGTATGTCGAAGCTGTTCCTACAGGGCGAGCCAGTGTGACAGCGGGGAGTTTTGAGCGGCTTGATTATATAGTTGACCTGCGCGCGGGTGATGAAAGCTATTATATGGATTTAGATGCCAATCAATCGTCTAGCTCTCATTATAAAGATGGTAACGGTAACCCTGTGCAATCAAGTTATGACCGACGTAATATGGATTTGGCCTTAGGTTGGACGCCGACAGATGACACTGTGATTGAAGTAAGCTACGGCAAGTCAGACGGTGATGCTGAGTATGCAGATCGTGCCTATAAAGCCCGCGAAATTGAAAATGAAAATTACACCTTGTTGGTGGAGCATGAGTTTAACGGTGATTACCTGCAGTCGATAGAGTTTCAAGCTTATAGTAATGACAATGATCATGTGATGGATGATTTTGATAAAAATTTACCCAATAACTCAGGGGCTCACGTTAACCGTTCGACTTATGGTGGCCATTTGTGGGGCGAGTTTGCTATCGGCGATGTCACTCTGACAACTGGGATGGATATGCAGGATTCAACTCATCAAATCTTTAAAGTTGCGCCTAACTTGGATAGTAGTCTTGACGACTTAATGGCGGGCAAGTTAAGTGATGATTTGAGTTATCAGCAGTTTGGATCATTTGCTGAACTTGAATACCTCTTGGATGAGGGAAGGTTAGTGTCCGGGGTGCGTTATGACCGCTGGCAGACAGACTTATTTTTGCCGCAACAGCAGAAGCGAAAAGATGACCTTTACAGCGGTTTTATCAGGATAGAGTATGCTTTTGATTATCATCAATATTATATGGGCGTAGGCCATGCTGAACGTATGCCTGATTATTGGGAATTAACCAAAGCTAAACTGAGTCAACCAACAGCAAAGACTTTTGATATTTCGCCAGAAAATACCACTCAGTTAGATTTTGGATGGATCTATGATAACGATGTAGTAACTCTATCGAGTGCCTTTTATTACGGTGAAATCAAAGACTATATTTTGATTCAGGCATTTAAGACTCCTAGTGGCGATAAGAGCCAAACCGCACGCAACATTGATGCAATGATTTGGGGCGGAGAATTAGGCTTAGCCTGGCAACTAACAGAGAATTTAGATTCCCAAATTAGTCTTGTTTATGCTCATGGTAAAAATGACACCGATAACATGGCGCTGGCTCAAGTCTCGCCTTTAGAGGGGCGTCTGACGATGGATTACAATGTAGGAAATTGGCACTTCGGCTTGTTGTGGCGATTGGTGGATAATCAGAAACGTGTTGCTCTTGGTCAGGGAAATATTTCAGGGATAGATTTGGCTGAAAGTGCTGGGTTTGGTACTCTGGCATTGAATGCCGCTTGGCACAGTGGTGAGCATGTTCGTTTTAGCTTTGGAGTTGAAAACTTGTTTGATCGTGAATATGCGGAGCATATCAGTAAATCTGGTGCGATTAATGATGTAGGTTTACCGATGGCAAGAGTTAATGAGCCTGGCCGTAATGCGTGGCTAAAAATGGAATATTTATTTTGACATCCTCTACCTCCTTGAGGAGGGGAGAAGTCAGCCGCGGTTATTTTTCTGGATAATGACAATACTTCACCGCTAGATGGGAGAAACTGCACAAATCGATGGCAAACTAGTCAAAGCATGATGTCCATCAAGTTTTTTATGGTTAAAATCGATACACTTCGCGAATTACCCGTTCAGTATTAGGAATCGCGAGTTTATGTCATCTATGCTAAAAACATCACCTTGGCAGTGGTTAACCTCTATGGGGGCCAAATGGCAATTAGATGATAGCCCTGCCATCCAAAAACGAGCCGCGATGAAAATACAGGGGCAATGGATGGAACAAAGACAACTGGTTGGTCAATGGTTTGACCCGCGTCCTGATGCTGGCGATAAAATCAGCCTGTATCGTAATGATGAAGAGTGGTTTCTTGAAACTTGGTCTGATGATGGCTGTCATAGTCTAGACAAGATGAAAGCCACTAAAATCAATTTCGATATGCGCCTAGAAGATGTGGAAGCGAATTTTTTCGGTGAGTATTTCTTACTGACTGATTATGGCGACTTAAAGCTGTGTGATGCGCAGGGCTGCTTGGTATTAGTGCCAATGAGTAAAAAACGCGCCTAAAGTCATCAAGCACTTATTATAAAAGCACTCATTATAAAAAAGGCTAATCAACACTGCTGATTAGCCTTTTTTAATGGGCGCAAGCCTGAGATTTAAAACGGTTGCGGGCTGGAAAACATCAGCCACTCTTTAGTGCGAGGATGAGTAAATCCTAACTTCCACGCGTGTAAGCGTAATCTTGGACTAGCGTTTTGGCAGTCACTGTCACCATAAAACACATCCCCTAAAATAGGATGTCCAAGCGCTTGCATATGTAGGCGTAATTGATGAGTTCTGCCGGTATGCGGCATTAATTGCACTAAGCTTGAATGCGCTCGATACTCCAATACTTGCCAGTCGGTGATGGCGGCCTTGCCATCGGTGGCTATCAGTTGCCACGGGGGATTATCTTTATCGGCGCGCATGGCTAAATCAATACAACCCTTCGCATCTTTGAGTTTTCCCATCACTTCAGCGACATATATCTTTTGCGTTTTGCGGTCTTGAAATTGCGTTTTAATATGCGACTCAGTGGCTTTATTGCGGGCAAACACCATTAAACCTGAGGTGTCGCAATCGAGGCGATGCAATAAAATCGCTTCAGGATATAGGCGTTGCAGGCGAGTAATAGCGCAATCATAAGTGTGAGCCGCGCGTCCTGGGTTGGATAAGAGTCCAGAGGGTTTATTGATAACAATAATATCGTCATCGATATAGCGTAAATCTAGCCAAGGAAGTGCAGGCGGGCAGTATTCAAAAATTTGCATGGGTATAAAGGCTGATCGTAATTATGCTAACGGCATAATAGCATTGTCCCAAGGCTAAAGCATCTTAGCCTTGGGGGGGTATGACTATGACAACTTGGCTAATAAGCCACTAAAGCACTCAAGAAGACACTAAGTTAATGCTAGCAAGCTAAATCCAACCCTTTACTTAAGGACTTATAACCACTGGCTAAGCCACATTCGCACTTTTAGTCCCCAGCCACTGGTAACGCCTGACGTCACCCACTGCACTTCACCTTGTTTCACGATATAAATCGCCGGTAATGCATGGGCGCCCCAGCGCTTAGATAGCTCACCATCATCATTAATCACAGCGAATTGATAGTCATGGCTTAACATGAATTGATTGATGTCATCGTTAGAGCCAGAGCTTACAGCCACACTCACGACGGCATTATCTTTGCTTAAGTCATTGACCGCTGGAGATGTCATACGACACGCAGGGCACCAAGTTCCCCAAAAATAGATTAAGGTCGGTTCAGGGTCGCTCTGCAAGATAAATGGCGCATGTAAGCTAGTTTGCCCCGATAACTCAGGCGCTGCGCCTGAAATCATATGGCGTTGCATATAAGTGCTGATTAAAAACATAGCGATAGCTAACAGACCTAACTCAATGACACGGCGCCGCCACGGGTTAACATTTTTCTTAATCAAGGCGGGTATCCAAGTATTCGGTAGGTGTCTTACGACTTAAAATTTTACTGTAGGCCATTAATTGCGGATACAAGGTTCGGAAGGCAATTTCTAACGGGACATCCATTTTTTCCACTAAGGCTTCTGCGCCCACAAACAGTTGTGGCTGTGAAAATCGGCGGGCAACGCCAGCAATAGCGGCATTTAACCCTTCTCTATGCTGATAAGCGCCCAGCCAATCTTGGCTTTGCATTGGCACTAAAATGTCCTGCATGGCCGGTGGCAGTTCTGGGGTGTTTGCTAATTCTTGATAGGCATAGTCACAAAACTGTTTAAGCGGCAGTGCATGATACTCATCCCAGTAGTAAGCCAAAAAGTAATCAAAACTTAAATCGATTAAAATCGGCGCAATACGACGATGACTTTTGGGAAACTGCGCCAGTAATTCATGAATGATTTCATGTTCATCGGTAATGGTATCTAGTTGGCGATGCAACCAAATGCCTTGTTGCAGATGTTGAGGGTGGTCGGCTATGTTGCCTTTAGCAAAGTCGCCCGCTAAATTGGCTGCCAATGACGTTTTACTGAAATCAGCCAGATGGAGATGAGCAAGGAAATTCATAATGGATTCTTAATCTACGGCTTTATTTCACGTTATCATGATATTCGCTGTCGAGAAACACTCAATACGTCAACTTGTGTCATATAAGGTCATTAATTTTATGATAAGTCTGCGGTTATTGGTTTGGCGTGAACGATTGACTCCAAGCCACAGCACAGTGGCGCCGCTTCTGCTCTTGTTAGGTAAGCTGGTTAGTCGCTGCTATGTGGTGATTATTTGCGCGCTAACCTCAAGTTTATCTGCCCATCATTGCCACAAATTTACCTTATCGGGCGTGACTCACACCACTAATCTTGATCTTACGGCCGTCAATCCCTAGACTAGCCGCGAAATACCGCCTTCACCTAGGCATTATCTTGGTAGCAAATAGAGGCTTGAATGCGCGTCGCAGATTTTACTTTCGATTTACCCGATGAACTCATCGCTCGTTATCCTATGGCTGAGCGCACCGCCTCTCGCTTGTTAACCTTAGACGGTAACACTGGCGCGCTGGCTGATAAGCAGTTTACTGATCTGCTCAATTATATTGAGCCAGGCGACTTAATGGTGTTTAACAATACGCGAGTGATCCCTGCGCGTTTGTTCGGCCAAAAAGCGAGTGGTGGTAAATTAGAAATTTTAGTTGAGCGCATGTTGGACGATAAGCGGGTATTAGCCCACGTCCGCAGCTCAAAATCGCCAAAGCCAGGTAGCGAGATCATTCTCGATGGCGGCGAAAAAATGATGATGGTAGCTCGCCACGACACCTTATTTGAGTTGGCACTTGAGTCTGATAGCACCATTTTAGAAGTGCTTGAAGCCGTAGGGCATATGCCTTTGCCGCCTTATATCGACCGTCCTGATGATGATGCCGATAAAGAACGTTATCAAACCGTGTACAACCAAAATCCAGGTGCAGTCGCAGCACCTACCGCGGGTTTGCACTTTGATGAAGCTATGCTGGCCACTCTCAAAGCCAAAGGCGTGGATATGGCCTTTGTGACCTTGCATGTGGGCGCGGGTACTTTCCAGCCAGTGCGCGTGGAAACGATTCTTGAGCATAAAATGCATTCAGAATGGGCCAACGTACCTGCCGATGTGGTTGAGAAAGTGAAAGCGACCAAAGCCGCGGGTAAACGCGTTATTGCCGTTGGTACTACCTCAGTACGTTCACTGGAAAGTGCGGCCAAAGCGAGCCCTGGTGAGTTAGCGCCTTTTAGTGGTGATACAGATATCTTTATTTACCCGGGTTATCAGTTCCAAGTGGTTGATGCCATGGTTACCAATTTCCACTTACCAGAATCGACCTTGATCATGCTGGTCAGTGCATTTGCAGGATTTGATGAGGTGATTAATGCCTATCAACATGCAGTTGCTGAAAAATACCGCTTTTTCAGCTATGGCGATGCCATGTTTGTGACTAAAAAAACCCTTTAATGGTTTAGAATGCGATAAAATACCCGCGCTCAATGAGCGTGGGTATTTTTGTATAATGCCCTTGAATTTATAAAATTTGTTCTTATATCACTAGCTTATAGGAATTTATTTCCAACTCCAGTGTCAGACTGTTTCTCTGACGAGGTAATTTATGAAGTTTGAATTAGATACTACTGATGGTCGTGCGCGTCGCGGTCGTTTGATTTTTGATCGTGGCACAGTAGAAACCCCAGCTTTTATGCCGGTAGGTACCTACGGCACAGTTAAAGGTATGACTCCTGAAGAAGTGCGTGCCACTGGCGCTGACATTTTATTAGGTAACACCTTTCACTTGTGGCTGCGCCCTGGTGAAGAAGTCATGCGTAAACATGGCGACTTGCATGATTTTATGAACTGGCAGCGTCCAATTCTGACCGATTCCGGCGGATTCCAAGTATTCAGCCTGGGTGATATTCGTAAGATCACCGAAGCCGGCGTGCATTTCCGTTCACCTATCAATGGCGAAAAGATTTTCTTAGACCCAGAAAAGTCCATGCAAATTCAGAACTCATTAGGTTCTGATGTGGTCATGATTTTTGATGAGTGTACTCCATACCCAGCCACAGAAGATGAAGCGCGTAAATCCATGCAGATGTCATTGCGTTGGGCCAAGCGTTCAAAAGATGAGTTTGCGCGTTTAGAAAACCCAAATTCTCTGTTTGGTATCATCCAAGGTGGCGTGTATGAAGATTTACGCGACGAGAGCTTAAATGGCTTGGTTGACATTGGCTTTGATGGTTATGCCATTGGTGGTTTAGCCGTAGGCGAGCCAAAAGCTGATATGCACCGCATTCTTGAGCACGTGTGCCCACAAATACCTGCTGACAAGCCACGCTATTTAATGGGCGTTGGTAAGCCAGAAGATTTAGTGGAAGGTGTACGCCGCGGTGTGGACATGTTTGACTGCGTTATGCCAACTCGTAATGCCCGTAACGGTCACTTATTTACCAGTGAAGGCGTGATTAAAATCCGCAATGCGCGTCATCGTGACGACACTGCACCGCTGGATCCACTGTGTGATTGTTACACCTGTAAAAACTATTCACGAGCGTATCTATATCACTTAGATCGCTGTAACGAAATTTTAGGTGCTCGCCTAAATACCATTCATAACCTTCGTTATTATCAGAAATTGATGGAAGGTTTGCGTGGGGCAATTGAGACAGGTACATTAGAGGCCTTTGTGACTGAGTTCTATACCAGTCAAGGTCGTGAAGTACCTAAGTTAGTTGATTAACATTAACGATAATTAGAGAAGAGAAAGATTATGTTTATTGCAGATGCACATGCAGCAGCCCCTGGCGCTGCCCAAACTGGCGGTACTATGGAATTGGTTTTCATGCTGGTAATTTTCGGCTTGATTTTCTATTTCATGATTTATCGTCCACAAGCTAAGCGTGTTAAAGAGCATAAGAACCTGATGTCTTCTTTAGGCAAAGGTGATGAAATTCTGACTAGCGGCGGTATTGTTGGCAAGATTGCTAAAATTACCGATGACAGTGACATGGTACTGCTGAGCTTGAATGACAGCACTCAAATTACTATCAAGAAAGATTATATTGCTGCTGTACTGCCTAAAGGCTCTATTCAGTCGTTATAAGCCAAGAGGGCGATTGTGTGTTGAACAAATACCCAATGTGGAAAAACGTGATGATCTTCTTGATCATCGCGGTTGGATTTTTTTATGCGCTGCCGAATTTATTTGGCGAAGATCACGCAGTTCAGGTGGTAGGAACGCGCGGTGTTGCCGCAACACCAGCGTTACAAACTGAAGTAGACAACTTACTAACCAAAGAAGGCATCGCGGTTAAGCGTTCTGAGTTAGCCGACGGTCAACTCTTAGTACGAGTGGCCAATGCGGATCAACAGTTGGCTGCAAAAGAGGCCATTGCCAAACAATTGGGGGACAAATACACAGTCGCCTTAAACCTTGCTCCAGCGACGCCAGAGTGGCTTGTGGCTGTGGGTGGTTCACCCATGAAATTAGGTCTCGACTTACGTGGTGGTGTGCACTTCTTAATGGAAGTGGACATGAATGAAGCCATTCGTAAGATGGATGAAGCTAAGGTTGCCGATTTCCGTTCACAACTGCGCGAAGAGCGTATTCGTTACGCGGGCATTTTCCGTACCGGCAAAGGTATTGAAATTAAGTTCCGTGATGAAGACAACTTAGTTAAAGCTGAACAATTCTTAAAGTCTCGTAGTAATGAAATGGTGTTCACCGACACTTCTGCTAATGGCGAGTTCAGCCTGTTAGCGACTATGAGTGAAGCTTATTTAAAGCAGATTAAAGAAGAAGCTTTACTGCAAAACATCACTACCATACGTAACCGTGTTAACGAGTTAGGGGTAGCTGAGCCTGTGGTTCAACGTCAAGGCGCTGAGCGCATTATTGTTGAATTGCCAGGTGTACAAGATACCGCCCGCGCCAAAGAAATTTTAGGGGCAACGGCATCGATTGAATTCCACATGGTGGATGATAAAGCTGATCCTAGTGCTGTGGCCGCTGGCCGCGTACCACCAGGCAGTGAAATTTATCAGCGCCGTGAAGGTGGTCCAGTCGTACTGAAAAAAGAAGTGATGCTGACCGGTGACCATATCACTGGCGCCCAGCCAACGTTTGATGAATATAGCCGTCCACAAGTGGCGATTAATTTAGATGCGAAGGGCGGCACCATTTTCTCTAACGTCACCAAAGATAATATCGGTAAGCCAATGGCTACCTTGTTTATCGAGTACAAAGATACCGGTGAGCGTAATCCTGACGGCAGCGTCAAGATGAAGAAAATTGAAGAAGTGATTTCGGTAGCAACCATTCAAGCCCGTTTAGGACGCAATTTCGTCATCACAGGTCTTGATCACGCCGAATCACAAAACCTAGCGTTATTACTGCGTGCAGGTGCCTTGATTGCTCCGGTTTCTATTGTTGAAGAACGTACCATTGGCCCAAGCTTAGGCGCGCAGAACATAGAATCAGGCATACAAGCCATGGTGTGGGGTATGGCTATCGTGTTGATTTTCATGATGGTTTACTACCGTGCTTTCGGCCTTATCGCCAACTTAGCCTTATGCGCTAACTTGATTATGATTGTCGGCGTTATGTCTATGATCCCAGGCGCAGTATTAACCTTACCTGGTATTGCCGGTATGGTACTGACGGTAGGTATGGCGGTTGATGGTAACGTTCTGATTTACGAGCGTATTCGTGAAGAACTTCGTGCTGGCCGCAGTGTACAGCAAGCGATTCATGAAGGTTATGCTAACGCATTCTCAACCATTACTGACGCTAACTTAACCACCTTTATCACAGCCTTAATCTTATTTGCTGTGGGTACTGGTGCCATTAAAGGTTTTGCCGTCACCCTGATGATAGGTATTGCCACCTCCATGTTTACTGCAATCGTCGGTACTCGTTCTATTGTGAACGCAGTCTGGGGTGGTAAACGTGTGAAGAAATTATCGATTTAAGGGAGACGACTAACATGATGCAAATTAGCGCATTTAAAAATACTATCGACTTCCTCAAACATGCCAAAATGATCAGCATAATGTCGGCAATTTTGGTAGTAGCTTCATTTGTGTCTTTAGGTACTAAAGGCATCAACTGGGGATTGGATTTTACCGGTGGTACTGTGGTGGAGTTAGAGTTCTCTAAATCTGCCAATCTTAACGATTTACGCGCGCAGCTCACCGATGACAAAGTCAGTGGTGCTATTGTTCAGAACTTCGGTTCAACACAAGATATCTTAGTGCGCTTGCAAGTGCGTCCAGGGATTGAAAGTGATGCTCAAGTGACTGAAGTCATGCGCGCAGCCCAAGTACTTGATAGCCAAGTCATTCAAAAGCGAGTGGAGTTTGTCGGTCCACAAGTAGGTAAAGAATTGGCAGAGCAGGGCGGTTTAGCGGTTATCGCGGCCCTCTTGTGTATTCTGGTATATGTATCATTCCGCTTTGAATGGCGCTTAGCCGCTGGCGCGGTAGCGTCACTGGCACACGACGTGATTTTAACCTTAGGGGTGTTCTCACTGCTGCAACTAGAGTTTGACCTGACTGTATTGGCAGGCTTACTGACGGTTGTGGGTTATTCACTTAACGATACTATCGTAGTGTATGACCGTATCCGTGAGAACTTCATTAAAATCCGTAAGTTACTGCCATATGATGTGATTAATATTTCAATCACTCAAACTATGAGTCGTACCATTATTACTACTGGTACTACCTTGATCACTGTGGTGGCCTTGTTCTTAAAAGGCGGCACTATGATCCATGGCTTTGCGACTGCACTGTTAATGGGTATTTTGTTCGGTACTTATTCATCTATCTATGTGGCGAGTTACTTAGCCATGCGTCTTGGCGTTAGTCGTGAGCATATGCTCCCAATTGAAGTCGAGAAAGAAGGTGCTGATCAACCACCTATGATGCCTTAAGTGCTGATTTGATTAAAAGCCGACTGACTAAGTCGGCTTTTTTTTGCCTAAGTTTCGTACTTGACAGCGCCTGCTTTCACGCTCAACATGCTGGCAGAAGTTGAGGTTTAGTTAACGGATTAATGGCAACAATCATGCGCTTCGAAGTCAACATAAGTAGTAGGGAAGGCGAATGCAAACAAGTAAACGTTTAGTTGCTGGTGGTAATTTACTCCAGGCTCACACTTGGAAGGGATTACTCGAGTCAGCCGGGATTGTGGTAGAATTGCGCGGCGAAGCCTTAATGGGCGGCGTTGGTGAACTACCCGTTGACTTACAAACCGTCGAATTATGGGTTGCACATGAGCAATTTGAATTGGCGGAATCACAGTTAGCCAATCTTGATGCTGACCGCCCACAATGGCAGTGTGTAAAATGTCATGAGTTGAACCATGCCAGTTTTGAATTATGTTGGCAATGCAGTGCTGAGCGCAGTGAAGCGCACTAAGGATGTGAGTAATGGCACATAACCCAGGTTTTGAAAAAATCGTTGAGCTTTTTCGTCCCCATGTAAAAGAAATTACCATAGAACAATATCAGGCCGAAGATGAGTGGCAACTTGTCGATGTGCGCGAAGATCATGAATGGTTAGTCGATCATTTACCACGCGCCATCCATATGGGCCGTGGCATTATCGAGCGTGATATTGAAACTAGAGTGCCAGATAAGAGCAAGCCGTTGTTGCTGTATTGCGGCGGCGGTTATCGCAGCGTCATGGCTGCCCATCATTTGCAATTAATGGGATACACCCATGTGGCATCGCTGATTGGCGGTTACAAAGCTTGGCAGCAACACCAACTGCCACTGGTTAAGGATTAACCATTAAGACGATTGTTGTCAGTATTAGCCTCTAGGAAAACATGCAGTATTTCCCAATCATGCTGGACACTAACCAGCTCAATATTTTAGTGGTGGGCGGCGGCAGCGTCGCTGAACGTAAGTTAACGCTCCTTGCCCGCACTCAGGCCAATATTGATGTTATTTCGCCAGCGATTACTCCAGCCATTGAGCAACTAGTTGCAAGCAAGCGTATACAATGGTTAGCGCATCACGCTGCGGCTGGCGATATTACTCATCACTATCAGCTAATTTATTTAGCCACAGATGATAGTGAAGTGCAGCAGCAATTAGCCGCCAAAGCCGCCAATCTTTCGATTTTAGTCAATGTGGTTGACACGCCTGCGCTGTGCAGTTTTATTACTCCAGCGATAGTTGATCGCGGCCGCTTACAAGTAGCCATCAGTACTGCAGGCGCGGCGCCTGTGTATGCGCGCACTATTCGCAGCCGCTTAGAGCAAGCGTTACCCGCCTCGTTAGCCCCGTTATTAGACTTTGTGGCTGAGCAGCGCGGCGCAGTGAAGCAAACATTTTCAAATGAAGATGATAGACGCCGTTGCTGGGAGCATTTTTTTAGCCTGAATGGCGATAGGTTTGATGATCATACTCCGTCCTTATTTCAACAGGCATTGGTCGCTAAGACTTACGTTTTGCCACCGCTATTGTTATTAGATGAACAGCTAGTTCCTCAATTATTACCTATAGCTGCCGTACCGTTACTGCAGCAGCTTGAATACCTGTTCCATCGCGCCCCGGTGGCTTTGGAGCTTAATGAATTAATTCGCCGAGATTGCCACCGCGAAGCCTTGATTGAAGTATCGGCGGCGCTTTCGCGCCAACGCGCTGGATATCGCACTATGCTGATTGCAGATAGTGATACCTTGGCATTAGCGGCAGCGCAATCTCCTCATTGTTTGACCTTGATTGCTGGAGCTGTACATGGCACCTAATGCCACGATTTTTAAAACCGAACTGCAGATTGCAGATATGGACCGTTTTTACTACCAGACTCACCATTTGACCTTAGCGCAGCATCCTTCTGAAACTGATGAACGTATGATGGTGCGCTTAGCTGCCTTTGCTTTGAATGCCTCAGAACATTTAGCCTTTTCAAAAGGCTTGTGTGTTGATGATGAAGCTGAGTTATGGGAAAAAAGTTTATGTGGTGACATTGAACTCTGGATTGAGTTTGGTGAAGCCGATGAAAAGTGGATTAAGAAGGCTTGTGGTCGCGCCAAAACCGTTAAGTTGTATACCTATGGTGGTCGCAGCGTACCTATCTGGTGGCAGAAAAACCAAGGGCCTTTGAGTCGTTATAAAAACTTAGAAGTGTGGGAATTCCCTAAAGAGCAAATTCAGCTATTAGCCAGTTTAGTGAAACGCAGCATGCGTTTGAGCTGCAATATTTCTGAAGGCGAAATGTGGCTTAATGATGATGATCAAAGCTTAGCATTAACTCCGCAGCGCCTGTATTAAGCGTTTGCTTCTATTGATATAAAGTTAACGGCCGCAATTGCGGCCGTTATTGTTTGATGCTTGCTCGGTTGGCAAGTGGGCAGGCAGTTATTGCTGCGCGGGCGCTGTGCGTTGTAATTCTTCTAAGGCGCCGCCATTAAAGGTGTGAGTGTAACCTTGCTCTATTAAGGTTTGCTGCGCCTTACCACTGCGATTACCACTGCGGCAATATAAAACCACTTCAGTGTCTTTGGCGATATCACGCTCAGCAAAAACTTGGGCGATTTGATCGACAGGAATATTAATCGCATCCGCTAAGTGTCCTTCGGCAAATTCCGCCGGGGTGCGCACATCGACGATTAACGCGCCATCTTGGATCATTTGCCAAGCTTGATTGTCCTCATCCGCGGCTTGTACGCTAGTTTGTAGACTTAACACAGCCAACAGCGTGACAGCAAAACCTGTAATTACTTTTAAAAATTGCATTTCCTTATCCTTTTGCAAGCTTAGCAGTTGTTATCTCAGCTTCTGACTTGATACCACAGTAGCGCATCACCATGGCCGCTGGACAGAAGCCGGTAAAAGCACTTTGAATTAAATTAACACCGACAAAGGCAGTAAGCCAGATAAAATGCGAGCTTACCCAGTGTGTTAGCACTAAAGATAGCAAAACCATGAAACCTGCAAACACGAATATAGATTTTTCGAGTGACATGTTATTTCTCCGTAATATAGCGTTTAGCTATGGCTGGGAAGCGGTTAATTAAACTGAAATATAGTACTGGGATTAAGATAATCGTGAGTAAGGTCGACACTAAAATGCCAAACAATAAACTCACCGCTAGGCCGTTAAAAATCGGGTCGCCTAAGATAAACAATGAGCCTATCATGGCGGCCAGTGCGGTTAATAGAATCGGCTTGGCGCGCACCATACCGGCATGAATCGCGGCTTGATCTAAAGGAATGCCTCTGGCTAATTCATGGTTAATAAAGTCGACCAGTAAAATTGAATTGCGCACTATGATGCCCGCGAGCGCTATCATGCCAATCATAGACGGGGCCGTAAATGGCGCCGCTAATAACGCATGTCCCGGCATGACGCCGATTATGGTCAAAGGAATAGGTGCCATGATGACTAACGGCACTAGGTAAGAGCGAAATTGCGCTACCACCAGTAGGTAAATGCCTATCATGCCGATGCCATAAGCAATGCCCATATCTCGAAAGGTTTCGTAGGTAATTTTCCACTCACCGTCCCACAAAATACTCACACTATCTAAGCCTGACGGCTGGCTAGCAAATGATTGCTGGTAGCCTAAACCCTGAGGCTCCTTGATGCGGCTAACCATATCAAACATGCCATAGAGCGGGCTATCAAGCTCGCCCGCCATATCGCCAGTAACCATTATCATAGGGATCATATTTTTATGCATGATGGGCGTGCTTATTTTGGATTTTTGGATAGTCACGACATTAGCTAGCGCCACCGCTTGCCCTTGCTGATTAGGCAAGGTCAGATTTAATACCTGATCTAAATCCATTTTCATGGACTCTTTAAGCTCAAGCCTAATAGGAATAGGAGTTTGTTGATGGCTTTGATGCAAGCTTGCGACATCTTTCCCACCAATGGAGGTCGTCACTAAGTCAACAATGCTAGCGTAAGAGACACCTAAGCTGCTGGCTTTTTGTCTATCTATGCTGACTTGCCACTGAACTTGCTGTGCTGGCAAAAAGATGTCGATATCAACCATGTCTTGGGTTTGTTCAAACAGAGTCTGCATTGCCATAGCCGCTTGCTCTCTAAGCTCAACACTCGGCGCGTATATTTCAGCAACCACTGGCGCCCACACCGGCGGCCCTGGTGGCACTTCTACCACTTGAATGCGCCCACCATACTGCTTGGCTATCTGAGTTAATTGCGGCCGCACTGAGGCGGCTATGGTATGGCTGTCACGCTCTCTTTGCGCCAGTGGCAGTAAGTTAACTTGAATATCGCCAAGCTCAGGCGTACTGCGTAAATAGTAATGCCTAACTAAACCATTGAAATTCATTGGCGAGCTTGTGCCTGCATAAGTCTGCACATGGCTTACTTCGCTCATCGTTAATAAGTGTTGGGATAACCCATTGAGTACCTTTTGGGTTTGCTCTAGGGTGGTGCCTTCTGGCATATCGAGCATCACTTGAAACTCAGACTTATTATCAAAGGGCAGCATCTTCATCACCACTAACTTGGCCACAGGTAAACTTAAGGCAATGGCAATCAAGGTAATAATGGCGGTGCTAAATAAATGGCGATTTTTTTTGGCATGCTGGCCAATAATAAACGGGCTAAGTAGTTGCTTAACTAGGGTCTCAAGGCGCGGTGGCACGGTGGCTGGTGTCTTTAATACTGGGGCGTGACGCAGAAGCTTACCGCTGAGCCAAGGAGTTACCATAAAAGCTATTGCCAGAGAGATTAACATGCCCATACTAGCGTTGATGGGAATAGGGCTCATATAAGGCCCCATCAAACCGCCCACGAAATTCATGGGGAGTAAGGCGGCTATGACAGTTAAGGTTGCCAGAATTGTTGGACCACCAACTTCATCTACAGCTTTGGGGATGAGTGTTGTCATCGGCGCATGACTTAATGCCATATGACGGTGAATATTCTCAACCACTACTATGGCATCATCGACTAAAATGCCGATAGAAAAAATCAAAGCAAATAGAGAGATACGATTTAACGTAAAACCCCATGCCCAACTGGCAAATAACGTCATAGCAAGGGTGATTAAGATAGCAACGCCTACCACCACAGATTCCCGCACTCCCATGGTCATAAGTACGAGTAAGACCACCGCCATAGTGGCAAACATCAGTTTATAAATCAGCGTATTTGATTTCTCTGCCGCCGATTCGCCATAGTTACGACTAACCACTGCTTCGATGTTATGTGGGATTAACACGTTATGCATCAAGGCGAGTTCATCAGTAATAGTGGTGGCTAAATCAACCGCATTGACCCCCGCTTGTTTGGCGATGGCGATAGTTACAGCAGGAAAGCTGCCGCTATTATCTTGAAACCACACATTCGCATCACTGATATCGGCGCCTAAATGTATCGATGCAATATCGCCTAAATAGATAGGCTGCGGGCCGTTACTTGATGGGATTACGGCCACAACAATATCGGCGACTTCTTGCTCTGATTGTAAAAACTGACCAGTTTTTACCTTAATGACTTGATTATCTTGTACCAAAGATACCGGAATCGACGCATGGTTGTTATCGTTAAGGCTGGCTTGTATTTTTTCAATACTGAGGCCAAAGCCATTAAGTTTGATGGGGTCAATCCGAATATTAAGCACTAACTCTTGCTGGCCGACTAAGCTAATTTCGCCCGTGCCTGCAATGCGTTTTAACTGAGTTTTTAAGCCGGTAGCGACTTGGGTTAATTGCTCGGCACTGACATTCATATCGTGGGAAAAGAGATTGATGTTCACTATGGGAACGTCATCTATGCTTCGCGGTTTGATCAGTGGCTCACCAACTCCAGCTTGCCTTGGCAGGCGATCCATATTGGCATAAAGCTGATTATAAAGAGCAACTATGGCGTCATTGCGAGCTACTCCCACCTCAAAAACCACTATCAACATAGCGCCGTCGGCTTGTGACATTGAATATAAGGTGTCTATGCCCTTAATTTCTGAAATTAATTGCTCAGCAGGCAAGGTGACTAGGTTTTGCACTTCCTCTGGGGTTGCGCCTGGGTAAGGAATAAAGACGTCAATAAAAGTCACATCTATCTGCGGATCTTCTTCTTTGGGGGTGACAATAATGGCAAAAAGTCCCATGAGTAGCCCAAGCAATGCTAATAACGGCGTCATAGGGTTTGTTTGAAAAGCTGCCGCCAAGCGCCCAGCTATGCCTAATTTTTGAGAGTTCGCTTCCATGAGATACCTATTGCGCCTGGTGCTGGCTTGGTGACGCTGCGCCTGTCACTAATACTTGATAAGGGTTTATAGCAATCTTATCCCCTGCGCTTAAGCCTGAGAGTATCTGCACTTGCCCATTGTGGGTTTCACCTAAGCGTACTTGTGTCAGTAAATATTTACCTTGTTGCCAAAGATATACCGCTGAGAGTTGATTTAGATGGTAGATGGCAGTCTCTGGTATCTGAATTTGCTCTGCTTGATGGCGGGTAAAGCTGACCTTAGCCGAGCTTCCTGGGCTGAGATTGGTTAATTGTGATGGCAGGCTTAAGCGCACCATATAAGCGTGGCTTTTAGGATCAGCAAAGGGACTGATCTCAGCTGTGATGTCAGATAACACTCGGCCATCACTTAGGCGTATGGTAAACGCAGGCTCGCGAGTTAATGCTGCTAGGTAACGCTCAGGAACCCAAGTCACAGCGCGCATGGCTTGATTTGAATAACCAGACAGCAGTGCTTGCCCAGGTTGCACGGTTTCACCCATTTCGACATGACGAGCCGTGACTATCCCTGAAAATGGCGCAAATACTTGGGTGTATTTGACATTTTCAATGGCTTTATCGACCTGAGATTGCGCTGCATTGACGGCTTGAGTGGCAGATTTAGCATTGGCAATGGCTTTGTCCATGTCACCTTGTGATACAGCGCCTTGTGGAAACAGTTGTTTAAGCCTTTGCAACTGAGCTTGAGTTTCAATATTGATAGCTTTGGCACTGGCAAGTTCAGCATCAACTCGAGTTAATTCCGCCCCTTGCTCTTTGCTGGTCATGCGCAGTAATTCTGCGCCTTCAGGAACCCTATCATTGACATCATAATTAATGGCTAAAATACGCGCTGAGGTTTGGGCTGAGACAGTTGCATTTTTTACGGCTTCAATGGTGGCATCTAATGCTAAGGTTTGCTTGACCAGCGTTGGAGCGATAGTGATGAGATCCTTAGCGAAATGGTCATTGACTATTTCTTGATTGAGCATGGGCTCATTGCCAATGGCATCATTATTTTGAGCGAAAAGTAGCGGGGGGAATGCACTAACATTGAGCATTACCGCCAGTAAGGCAGTGCGGCGCATATTCATTATTGACCTCAATTCCATTGAAAAGCAGAGACAAACATCATCTATGCAAAAATTCTAATGGAATGCGAGGCAGACTGCAATCAATCCATTAGAAAAATATAATGGATTGATTGCATCAGAGGGTGGTTAATTAATCCTCTGAACATGTTGCCCGCGCAATCTCGCTCGTTTACGGGCGAGTCTAGCGGGCGGTAACTTCTCTAGATCTTTTTCAAGGACTTGGACGTTCTAATCGCCTTTTCGCTAGGAGGCGTATTCTGGTTTTTTATGTACTGCTTAACAACATCAAGGCTCGCCCCTCCGCAAGACACGACACAGTAGCTCGGAGACCAGAAGTGATTACCCCAAAGCATGGTTTTAATGCGATCCCAGTATTCGCGTCTAAGCATGTATGACGACTTTCCTTTTAGCTTGCTGACAAGGTTAGACACCGCCACCTTTGGGTGAATCGAGATCATCATGTGGATGTGGTTATTTTCGCCACCAAACTCTAAAAGCTCACAATTCATCTGCTTACACGTTTCTTCCATTATCTCTTTCGTTCTATCCAGCATCTCTTTGGTGAACACACCACGCCTGTATTTAGTCACAAATACTAGGTGCGCATTGTTCTTAAAATGGCAGTTTCTGCCTGTGCGCCATTCATACATATTAACCTCATACTAAATTAACAGCTGTAAGCGCAGTGTCATAACCTGAGTACAGAAAGCAACAAAGTAAACACAATGTTTACTGGCATTAAGCTACGCGCTAACCCTACATCAGACCAAAAGCTGGTATTAAGCCAGTGGATGGGCTGTGCGCGTAGTATCTGGAATGCCCTAGCCAGATTATCCGTAACAGTGCGGTTAGCTGGTATCAAACTTACCAGAAGTTCATGAAAGGCGGGTGTGGGAGACCTAAGCGAAAGTCTAAGGCTGATCGTGGCAGCATCCATTTAACTCGCGAGGTGTTCCGTTTCGACCGTTACGAAGATGGAAACCTGCGTCTATTCATCGGTACAAAGACAAATAATATTGGTTACTTGTCGTTTAAAGCGCATAACAAGTTCGAGATCCCGAACTCGCTGTATGTGCGCAAAGAGCGTGGTCAATAAATATTTAGCTCGCGTGCCAAAGTGACACAACGATTGCTTATTACACACTTTAAGACCATAATATCCATGTGACATTTTGACACAACAGGAGATAACATTATGGCTACTACTTTGCCTCGCATCACCGCTAGAGTTGATGTCGACACACAAGATTTACTTACAAAAGCTGCTGCTATTGCTGGCATGTCCAGTATTAATTCATTTGTTTTAAGTGCTGCAATTGAAAAAGCCAAACAAGTAATCGATCGTGAGCAAGCTCTAAAACTGAGCCAAGCTGACGCTATGTTGTTAATGGAAGCCTTAGACCGCCCTGCAACACCTAATCCTAAATTGAAAATAGCTTCTGACCGCTACGAGAGTAAAATTCAATGATGAATACGGTGCTTCTAGATAAAGATAAGCACGATAGAAACCGATTCAACTGTGGAGTCGAAGCTCTCAATAATTATTTAAAAGTAATGGCTAGTCAGCAAGCAAAGAAAGACAACACCAGAACTTTCGTTTTGGAAGATGATCACGACAACTCACATATTATTGGTTTTTACACGCTAACAATGACACCAATTGACTTAAAGGCATTGCCCGATAAGTTACAGAAGAAGCACCAATCGTCTACTTCAGGTGGTCTCATTGCTCGTTTAGCTGTCGATGACCGATATAAAGGGAAAGGCTTTGGCGAGTGGGTGCTTATCGACGCACTCCGAAAGCTATTAGCGGCTAGTGACAGCGTCGCCTTTCCTGTAGTTATCGTTGACGCCAAAGATGGCGCAAAATACTTCTATGAACGTTATGGATTTCAAGCGTTTCAACATTCAGAGAACAAACTCTTCATCACCATCGATGATATCAGAGCAAGTTTAGGCTAAATAACCGCTAGCCTTACGCTAACTAAGCCCACAGTTTGTTATCAAATGTTGTCGTTACTAGATCGCCCAAGATAATTGACTTAATGACGTCAGTTAAGTCACTGCCAACGGGGTCATTTCTCTACTTAATCAATCAAGTAATAAGTCACAGTCGATACCACTCTCACTTGCTTGATGTAAGGAGTATTGCTATCGCGATCGGTAATAGTGAATTGCCCTTGGCTCGCTTGCATAATTTTACCGAGCTGGGATTGTGAGTCTTTAGCGAACTTGTCGGCGACTTCGCGAGCATTTTTAGTGGCTTGCTGGATCATCTCAGGTTTAATGGTATTGAGATCATTGTAGAGATATTGCACCTTGCTATCGTAACCATCGGTTGCGAAGGTAATGCCTTCTTTCAATAAGGCTAAAATTAATGGCTGCGCTTTACGCACCTTGTCGACATCGGTGGAGTACACAGATATGGTGGCTTTAGCGCCATAGCGGTAGCGAACATTGGGGTCTGAATAGCCCTGAGCTTGTCTATCATCGATAGATGGCATGGTATTAGTAATTTCAGCATCGCTAAAGCCTTGTTCTTTCAAGAAGGCCACTATGATTTCACTGTTTTTACTGACATTTTGATAGAGTTGACTGAGATCGTTATCAACGACGCTAAATGGGATAGGCCAAATGGCAACATCGGCTTTAACTTCCATTTCGGCAAGCCCTTTTACCGTTACACTTCTATCTAAGGTTTTCATGGCGATGAGGCTAGTACTGGCTTGATAGCCAAGTCCAACTAGACCTGCAAAAATTCCCAATCCTAGTAGTGCCGCTGCAATAATATCTTTCATTATGTCCTTGCCCCTAGATTATCGATAGTGATGCCTTGATTGCTTCAAGTGGCTTCACTGTATCTAGTTGCGCAGCATTTGTACATTTTGCCCATAAAAAAAGCCGCGAATTCGCGGCTTTTGAGATTTCATTAATGTCTAGATTCGTAATCCAATGAATCCTAAATGATTAGAAACTTTGGCTGTACTGGATAGAGAAATAATTGGCACCAGTATTGGTAATTGCACTCAGGGTGCCATTAATGCCATTTAAAGATTGCTCAGTCACTTGAGTTTCTTCACCCATAACGTGGGCAAAACCTACATCTATGGTGGACTTATTGGTTAGGTTATAAGTTGCACCTACTGATAACCACTGACGGTCAGAATCTGGGATTGAAATAGACTGAATATCATCTACTACGCCTTGGTCAAAGGCGTAACCGGCGCGTAAGGTCCAGTCTTGGTTAAGGGTATAAGTACCGCCAACACTCAAGAACCATGAGTCTTTCCAGCCGTATTCTTTCAGGATTTCAGTGTTGCTACCCTTGTGTAAATCGACTGAGCTAAAGTTACTCCACTGAGTCCATTGCGCGGTATAAGACAGTGCAAACTTATCGGTCAACTGATGGAAACCTGCAAATTGAGCAATATCCGCCATCGGAACTGTCAGTTCATCATAATCAGCCATGCCAAAGGTGGCTGGATTCAGCTTTTGTAAGGTGCCTTCAACTTTCATATCAGGGCTAAAGCGATAGCTTAAACCAAAACGATTGTTGTCGTTGATTTCATAGGTGACACCAACAATACCGCCCAATGCGATGCCATCGGCTTCAACATCGACAGTCTTAACATTTGGTAAAAAGGCAATCTGTCCTTGACGAGTCAAGATACCTTCGCCATGGATAATGTCTAAACCGGCGCCAACACTCCAGTGTTCATTAATACGAGCAGAGACACTGACATTAAAATTCACGGTAGTAACTTCAGTCTTACCGATCAAATCGCCAGGAGCCTTGTTGCTGCCTGCCAAATCAGTCGTATCAGTACCTGTGCCATAGTTGGAGAATACGCCTAAACCAACGGCGAAGGTGTCATTGATAGGCTGAATATAGAAGGCGTTTGGAATGACTTTAGCTTCCGCAGCATTGTCCTGATGGCTATAAGACTCAGTCGATGGGCCACGATTCCAGCTCGCATCACTGACTTCTACGCTTACATCCGCATAGGTTAAACCAACGGACAAAGATTTCTCATCAAACATGGCCATGGCTGATGGGTTACGCGCCAACACTGATGCATTATCAGCGATAACAGCATCACCGGCAAAAGCACGACCAATACCTGTGGCTGATTGGCTATTTAATTGAAAGCCTGCGGCCATGGTTTGCGCACTGAGTAAAGTCACTGCTGTGGCTAATAGAGTCTTGTTGAACATTTTCATTATTATCATCTCTTATTATTGGCACAGTGCGATACTCTGCCTTTTTAATGGCTGTATGTTAGGGACTGGTGACTAATGCCACAACTCCGACCAGAGATAAATGGCTGTTAATAAAAAGTTAAGTCGCTGTATAATTTTAGGTTTTGCTTATTTTGGTCGCGAGATGCTGTTTTGTGTAAGTTGTTGTTATTTGAGTATTTTATTCTGAGCTGGTACTTTGGGTTGGGAAAGTTAGTTCGCTGGGATGGCATCAACATAGCGTTACAATAAATAAAAAGCACAGTCGCTGACTGTGCTTTTTTAATGCAATGATTTTGCGTTTTTGGCGATAAATTAACTTTTTAGCCTAGGTCTTGCCCTAAATTTTGCTCTAGGTTTAAGCCGTTAGGGGCGTTTAACTCCCAAGGAAAGGCTAATGCCATCGCTAGATAAGCACTGCAATAACGCGTTAATGAGGCTCTTAAAAGCGTTATAACTGCTGCTTGAAGCGTTCAAACTGCGCTAGTGTTGCAGTGTTAGGTTTAGAGATAAGGCTCACAAGATAGCCAGTGATGGTTGCTGCAATAAATCCTGGGATAATTTCATAAACATCGAAAATACCTCCGTTTAACTGCTTCCAAATCACCACAGTAATGGCACCGGCTAAAATCGTGGCCACTGCGCCATCACGGCTATAGTCTTTCCAAAATAAGGCCAGTAATACTACAGGACCAAAGGCGGCACCAAATCCAGCCCACGCATAACTCACCAGTTCAAGTACGCTTGCCTTAGGATCGAGCGCGAGTACTGTGGCTATAATGGCAATCACTAACACGCCAGCACGGCCAACCCACAGCAATTCTTTATCACTTGCTTTTGGGCGCAGCCACTTTAAATAAAAGTCTTCAGTAATTACGCTTGAACACACCAATAACTGTGAATCAATGGTGCTCATAATGGCCGACATGATAGCCGCAATCAGTAGACCTGCGACCCAAGGATTAAAGGCCACTTGCACTAATTGAATAAAGACAGTTTCAGGGCTTGCTAAGGTGTTACTGAAATAAATATGGCCACTAATACCTACGGCCAAGGCTCCGATTAAGGCTAACGCCATCCAAATCATGGCGATATTGCGTGATAACGGAATCGCCTTATGATCTTCAATCGCCATAAAGCGGCTTAAAATATGGGGCTGGCCGAAATAACCGAGTCCCCAAGCTAATAATGAGGCAACACCTAAGAGACTGGTATTGTCATTAATCAGACTGAAATAGCTCGGGTCGAGTTGATTAAGATTATTGATGGCTTGTGGCTCAGTAAAAATAGTGACGGGCACTATGATTAAGGCCAGTAACATTAAGCAGCCTTGAAAAAAGTCAGTCCAGCTGACGGCAAAAAAACCACCAATAAAGGTATAAGATACTATGATGGCTGAGCCTATGATTAGCGCCGTGACATAATCAAAGCCAAAGACTTTTTCAAATAAAATGGCGCCGCCAACCATACCTGACGCTGAATAAAAGGTGAAAAATAATAAGATAGTAATGGCGGAAACAAACTTGAGTAAGCCTTTATTATCTTGAAAACGGTTTTCAAAAAAGTCAGGCAAGGTCAATGAATTACTCGCAAATTCGGTATAAATTCGCAGGCGTTTAGCCACTAAGTTCCAATTGAGTAAGGCCCCCATGATTAAGCCTATGCCGATCCAAGCTTCTGATAACCCGCCAAGATAGACAGCGCCAGGTAATCCGAGCAACACCCAGCCAGACATGTCCGATGCGCCAACACTTAAGGCCGTTACGGCGGGCCCCATCTTGCGGCCACCCAGAATATAGTCATCAACCGAATCTGTGGCTTTATAGGCCCAAAATCCTATGCCAAGCATGAGGATGAGATAAGCACTAAAAGTAATTAAAATAGGTAGTTCAACAGTCATAACGGGGAATTCTCATTATTATTAGCGACACTAGTGCATGACCAACTCCAGCAAAACTGTTTGGTCAAAGATCTTTAATCAAGGTTTACGCGGGTGAGTGATGGATAATCCATCAGTAGATAAATTATAGCTTGCTGATATGCTAGCAGAATATGGCTTACCTTCGCAAACAAGGTAAGCCATTCCAGTATTAGATAAAGCTGGTTTCTATGTGTGAGCGGGTGGTGATTAATGCTTGTTGGTTATTGGCCACCAGTAACATATAAGCATTTGGAGTACTGTACGCAGCACCGATATAGTCATCATCATTAAAGTTGCTAGCTAACTGAAAACGCTCGTCTTTAGGCACTATGTATAAGGTAACCTTTTGATCCCCTTGTTGTAATACTAGGTGAAGCGATTTAACGCCCTGAAAGTCACAATAAGTGGCGTATAAGATATCCCCGGGCGTTGTGACAAAATGTTCGCTACTGCCTGGGAATAGTTGCGCTAACTTTGCATTGACCATAGCGATAGGCACAATCGACTCGCTTTGTAGCGCTTTGGTCTCATGATGCGTATGAGCTAAGGCATGTTCACTTAAATTAATGGGCGCGAGTCTTAATAAGCTCAAGGTCATCACACTGATAAAAGCTATGGAGGCCGCGATAGCAAAGCTCATTCCCATTCTTCGTTTTACGATTGCGTGGCTTTTTAGCTGACTATTAAGTAGCAACTTGTCTGCCAGTAATGGCGGTGGGGGGACAGCTAGCGCCCGATGTATTTTGCTATCGAGTGTTTGCATTTGTTCCAAAAAATCGGCTTTATCGGCATGAGTCGCCGCTTGGATAAAGTCTTCATCTTGGCAATGTGGGTCAATGACCGCTTGCCGACGAAAGTGTAATTCATCCATTGTTCACATCTCTTATCTGGTTAAATTCAAGAAGATCTTTTAATTGATTGCGCGCGCGAAATAAGCGAGTCAATACAGTGTTCTGGTTCAATTCAAGAACCTGGGCTATCTCTTCGCCAGTAAAGCCTGCGATGACTTGCAGTAATAATGGCTCACGATATTCAGGCTCTAGCTTAGCGATTTGACGGCGCAATAAGGTTTGTTCCATTTTCTGCTCGAGGGTTAGATTGATATTGTCCTCTAACTGACCTTCTTCAGTATCTGTATAGTCAAACTGTTTGCGTTCGAACCGCCGTGCATTCTCACGCCTTAAAATGGTGATAAGCCAAGCTTTCGCCGCTTTTTCATCTTTTAAGGCATCTAATGACTTCCACGCACGCAAGAAAGTTTCTTGCGTGATGTCTTCGGCTACATGTCGATCACCACAAAGCCAGTAAGCATAACGAAATATATCGGCATGCAAAACCTTCACTAGGGCGTCGTATCGTTTTTGTTTATTCAGCATGTCATTATTGACCGTACTTGGCTGAATTTTATTTCGAAGTTTTGTGAACATAGTCATTCATGCAGGCGGCGATAATATCAGCTTAACCTAAAAGTGAGCAGAGGCAATGGGTATGCTTGTGTTTAACTGAGATAGAGGCGATGGCTGAAAGGATAGCAATCTTAAGCGGATTAGCAGGTTAACGCACAACATGGGCAGCACCGCTTATGTTATGCGTTAACCTCTAAAATTAAGGGGCAAGGGCTAAGGATTAAGTGCACTTAATTCAGAGCGTTGCAGGTTCGCAGGCGCTAACTGCTTAATCTCTTTTAATAGCTGTGTGCATAATGCGGCGCTATCGTGATTTTCCTCTTGGCCATAGGCGTGGCGTTGTAACTGAGCTAAGGTTGCCGCCACTGCGGGCGCGTATCCGGCTAGTTCAACTAGCGATAGGTTAACCCCTAACTTATCACTGCAGACACTGGGCACTAACGTCATTATGGTGCCAATGGCTTGTTGCTCACAGGCGCGCTTGAGCGCCTGTTCATTAGCTTGAGTTGGCGCCATTTGACTGTGAGTTAAGTGCGCTGGCGCGGCATTGAATGATGTTTTGCGCGCGCGCCACCAGGCCCATAGGGTGATTAACCATAGGATGGCAAAGCCTAAACTTAGCCATGGCCATAGGCTGCTATTATTCAATTGTGTCAGTGCCGAGTTGACTGACACACTCTCATCACCATCTGTACTATTGATGGCATTGCTTGATGAATTACCTAGGTTACTGCTTAATGCCGATGGTGTGCTAGTGGCCATAGCTGATGGCGCAACATCAATCTGCCGCTCTGGCAGCGTGGCATATTCAACCCGTGTTAACTGCGGATTCCACCAAGGAATACTGATGGCGGGTAAGGTTAAAGGGCCTGGCTGCGTTGGCACCATAGCAACCGTTTGCGTTAGCTGTGATATTAAGCGTCCCTCACGTAAAATGCTCTGGCGCACAGGTTTTTCAGGGTAGAGCTTCACATTAGCTGGCGCCTTAACATTCAGGCTAGGGAGATTGTAATCTTCGGCGTTGGAGGCAACCAGAGTGAAGGTACGAGTAATTGGAACCCCCACTTCAAATGGCTGTTGATCATCCCACTTTTCCGACAGCATGGCTAAATCTGCGACCCACCATTGACCGTTAAAGTCGCTTGGCACATCTAATACGTCTAAGGTGCTATCTTCTGCGCTGGCTTGCACTGGGCGACTTTCATTAAAGGCAAATAAGTTAGTGGATTGATTTTGATTGATAATATCGCCGTTAAACTTGGCGCCAACTAAGGTGACTTTGCCAGGCGTATCTATGGTAATACCATAAACGCGTTCAATGACCCGATAACGTATGCCATTAACTATCTCAGTGCTGTCCTTGTCTTCACCTAACTGCTTTACTTGCGCCCCTTTAATTTCCGGCGCGCTAATTACCCCGCGCTGTAAGTCTTTAGCTAAATACAACTTAACCTGATAGGTAACTAGTTCATCAACATAAGGCTCAGATTTCGATAGCTTTGCCTTTAACATGACATCTTGGTTATGCATTGCATTTGGCGTATCAGCAACCACCTCAAGGGTTATCGGTGAGCTTTGTATGCCATCAATGCTAAAGGCTGGAATAGTCGTAGTGCCGACTTGTTTGGCCGCTAATAAAATTTGCCAACGGGTTTCCTTGCTCGCATCGAAATTAATGATTTTAGTGCTGCGACTGACACTGGTTCGCCCAATAATAAAATCCTTAGCTAAGGCTGAGGTATTGAGCGCGTTATTGGCGGTATCATCGTTAGCTGTGATAGTTAACGCAAAGTATTCATTTTGCATGACTGGATTGCGATCCACTTCTGCGGATAATCGTGTCACCTGCGCATGGGTGAAAAAGGGGATTAACCACAGCAAGAAAAATAGGGATTTGGTATTTACCACTGTTGTGCTTCCTTATTGGTGTTGCCTTGCATTTGGCGCTTTTGATATTCAAGCTGCATTTTATTGCGTAGCAGGATCTGGGGATTGTCGCTGACAGCGTTGAGCATGCGCTGCATCTCCGCGGGTAATGGCGGTCTTTGTGGGTCAGTGGTTGCTGACGGCATACCTGCTGTAGCCCCTTCTGTATTGCCGGCAGCCTCATTTGCTGCGCTTTGAGCCGCTTGGCTATTGCCTGCGGCTAACTCATCTGCTGAGCTTGGCTGTGACTTATCATGTGTTGCCTCTGTTTCTTTCCCGTAGCTAGTGTCACCGTTGGTTGGCGACTTAGCCTGGCTATCGTTAGGGTCTGCCAGCATGGGCGCTTGATTGCTTGGCTCATGTTGCTGTTCATCTGAGTCATTAGGCTTAGATTCATCAGGGGTAGATTCATCTTGCTTGGGCTCATTAGAATTGGACTCATCAGGCTTAGGCTCATTAAGATTTGATGCAGAAGCTTGCTCAGATTTCTCATCTGACTGAGCATCATTTCCCCCTTGTGACTGACTCTTATCAGCATCTTGATGTGCTGGGGTTGCGGTGTCGTCAGCAGGGGTTGGCTGCTCGCGTTCGCTGCTCGCCTCTTGATTTGCTTCAGACTGTGATGATGACTGCTTCGATGCTTGGTTTGAGTCAGAATTTGAACCAGAGTTTGGTTGTCCACTGGGCTCATTTGACTGTTCAGCACTTGAGGATTCTTGGTTCTGCTGGCTGTCTTCACCCTGATTGTTTTGCTGTTGATCTTGGCCGGACTCGCCAGATTGCGAGTCTTGCTGTTGTTGTTGTTCTTGTTCTTGCTGTTGCTGTTGGTGGAGCAATTTTTCTGCCAGTGCCAAATTTTGCTTAGCCTCAGTAAAATCCGGCGCTAACTGAATGGCTTGCTGGTAACGCTCTTTAGCGGCCTCATATTGCTCGAGCTGCATTAAGGCATGGCCTTGATTATAAAGACCATTGGCACTGTTATCTTTACTAAATTCAGCGAGTGCTTGCTCATATTCTTTCGCCTGATATAAAGCGGCGCCGCGCCACTTAGCGTCAGTAAAAGTATCGGCAGCTTGTTGATATTGTCCCTTGGCATAAGATGCTTGCGCTTGTTGATCTTGGGTGTGCCATAAATCATCCCAGCTACTGGCTTGTGCCTTCGGCGCGATGACACTTGAGGTTAATAACAGACATGCGAAGACGGCATTGGCCAATATCCCATGCCGGAAGGTTAGCAACACGGGCAATAACAATAATAGGGCGATATAAGGACCAAGATCTTGCCACTGCTCACCTTGAATATCGGTAAGCTTGGCGTTATGGGTCACCTTTGACCAGTCAATCACTTGTTGCACATCTGCGCCATTAACACTCATAGGCACAAATAAGCCATCATTCGCTGCGGCCAACTTCGCCAGTAATCCCATGTCAGTTTTGGCTATGATCACTGCGCCTTGATTGTCTTTTTGCAATTGGCCATCAGGAAAACGAATGGCGGCGCCGGCTTCTGTGCCTATGGCCATCACGGCCAAGCGATTGTGGCTGCCACTGAGTACTCGTTGCGCTTGTTCATATTGCTCCCGATTAATGCCATCGCTAAATACAATAATATCGCCATCTTGATAGCCAGCTTGCTTGAGTAACTGTTGAGCTAAGGCTATGCCTGAAGCTATGTTAGAGCCTTGGACTGGCATAATCTCCGGGGTTAAGGTTGGCAATAAATTGAGTAAGGTTTGCTTGTCACTGGTTAATGGGCTGATGGTAAATGCATCACCCGCGTAGGCCACAAGTGCGGTATCGCCTTGAGTGAATGCTTTAATCAAATCAGTGGCTCTAAATTTTTCTTGAGCTAAGCGATTTGGGGTTAAATCGTCGGCAAATAACGAGTTAGACATGTCTAAAACTATCACTCGGCCTTGATTAGCGGCAAAAACCGGTGTGGCTTCTTTGGTGATGGCAGGCCCAGACAAGGCTAAGATACTTATCAGTAACATCGATGCTAACCACACGAGTGACTTCTTACGGGTCGCTGTGGCAGGGGACACTAATAACCGACTCAAATGACTGGCAATATAATTATTCCAGACCGACGCGCTGCGCTGCACGCGCCATAAATAAGCGAGTAAGAATGGCACTAATGGCAAGCTCAATAGCCATTCAGGTCGAATAAAATGCAGCATAATTATTTACTCTCCACATAACGGCTGGGCTTGTTGACTTGCCATAAGGCGAGAGACACGCCGACCAACAGCATCATGGCTAATGGCCAATAAAAGAGTTCAGTTTTTGGCTGATAACTTTGCGCATCGCGGCTAACGGGCTCAAGTTTTTCAATGGCGTTATAAATTTGCTCCAGTTCTTTAGGATTACGGGCGCGAAAATATTGACCGCCAGTCATAGACGCTATGCTTGCTAAGGTTGACTCATCTAAATCGGCGGATGGATTAATTTGCTCGGCGCCAAAAATGCCACGGCGGGTAAGAGTTTCAGCGCCTATGCCTATGGTGTAAATAGTAATACCGCGTTTGGCCGCGATTTTAGCTGCAGCTAATGGCTCAATATTACCGGCATTACTGCTGCCATCTGTGAGTAAAATTAACACTCTATTACTGTCTTTTAGGTTCTCAAAGCGCTTGACCGCAAGCCCAATCGCTTCACCTATGGCGGTTTGTTTGCCGACTAAACCAATCTGCGCCTCTTGCAGGTATTGTTTAACACTGCGTCTATCTTGGGTGAGTGGCGCCTGCAAATAGGCATGATCGGCAAACAGAATTAAACCGATGCGATCGCCTTGGCGCCGTTCAATAAAATCGCTTAATACATGCTGAATAAGGGTGAATCTATCCACCAGAGTATTGTTCACTACCATGTCTTCAATTTGCATACTGCCAGATAAATCTACCGCCACCATTAAATCACGGCCATCTGTGGGTAAGGGGATAGGCTCACCTAACCAAGTAGGACGCGCTAATGCCATGAGCAGCAAAACCCAGATTAAGTAGAGGGGTAAGCTGGCCTTAACCGTGCTTGGCTGGCTTGGCGCTGACGTCATAGTGGCAACGCCTGGCAATTGCAGTTCACCGCCAGTGACAGCTTGTTGCTTACGTAGTAACAATAAGGGCAAAGGTAAAAGTAAAAATATCCAAGGCCAAGTGAGGGTTAACATACTAATTTCCTCTGACTTTGCGCGCGAGTTGGCGGCAAGGCTTGTACTAGCCAGTGCTGAGCCAATGCTTGTAGCTGTAAGGTTTGAGCGTCAGTGAGTGCTTTGCCACTAAAGCGCTGACCTAATAAGGGCTGCCATTGGCCACGCCTATGGCTGGCTAAATCTTGATCAAGCCAAGTAAACCACGCCTCATCATTGAGGCTGGCAAGACTGTGCCTTGGGTAGTAACTCATGGCGGCACGCTTTAGTAATATATTGACTTGATTGCTAAAGTCCGGCTGCTCGCGTTTGAGTTTGGCAAGTAACGCTAAGGCTTGCTTGCGGGCGCGGCGCTGCTGTTGCCGTTTCTTCATCCATAACACTAACGCTAGGCAGAGGATGATAATTACACCCAGTACTAACCAATAGCCGATTGCTGGTGGCCAACTGCCAATCTCAGGCGGCAGTTGGATATCTTGGAGTGAGGCCAAGGGTGAGTTGGCCATAGCGACATTGCTCACTGTCTTATCCTAATTTGGGTAATTGTTGCGATAACGGTAGTCCGGCGTCGATAAATCGTGGCTGGATTTTTAGTCCGCGCAACATAGTCACATATTGCTGTTGTTGCTGTAGCTGCTGCCTTAGCCATAACTCGTAACTGGGACGATTAAGCCAACGCTCAACATTATGATCGCGTACGGGTAATTGAAATTGTGGCGGCAGCGCTAGCTCGCCTTGGCGCAGTGGGTCGGTAATGATAAACGCGGCTAAATCGCAATGTCGGCGTACTAAGCTTAACGGCGCTTGGCAAGCTGGGGTCATGTTAAAACCATCACTGATGAGGTAAATCAATGAGCCGGGTTTTGCTAAGCGCACTAAGCGTTCACACGCGCGGGTTAAGTGATCAGGATCGGCTGGCGTGTGGCTAAACTGCTGCAGCTGCTCAGCATGCATGCTAGTTATCGTATTGATAAAAGGTAATATCCCCGCTTGACGACTACGAGGTTTGAGCTCTTTATGCTGATGCTCCGACACTATTAAGCCGCCTAAGCGATCACCGTGACCAATGGCCGCCCAACTTAAGGTTGTGGCTAAATGGGCGGCTTGCACGGCTTGCAGCAATAAACTGGAACCAAAGTACATGCTATGGCTCAAGTCCAACAGGATAATGACTGGGCGCTCACGTTCTTCCACAAATAACTTAGTGTGGGCTTGGCCAGTTCTCGCGGTTACGCGCCAATCAATAGTGCGGACATCATCGCCTTGCTGATAATGACGTACCTCAGCAAATTCCATCCCACGGCCTTTAATGGCGCTATTGCGATGCCCGGATAAACTCGCGCGGGCACGCCCCAGTCGTTCACTTACGACTGCTGCTTGTCGCTGACAGGCAAGTAATTCGTTATCACAGAGCGAAATGCCATCGGCAAACAATGGCATGGACGAAGGTAAATTCATATCTAAGGTACCGCTACCACTGACAATAAGTGATCAATGACCTGATCGCGTGTCACCCCTTCGGCTTGCGCTTGATAGCTAAGTAGCAAACGGTGGCGCAACACATTAGGGGCTACCGCTTGAATATCTTCAGGCGAGACGAAATCACGCTGTTGCAACCAAGCGCGGGCACGGGCGCAGCGCTCAATCGCTAAACTGGCACGCGGACTCACGCCGTACTCTAACCAGCCTGCCAGTTCCTGACTATACAAAGCAGGTTTACGGGTGGCGTTAATAATATCCACAATATAGTGCTCTAACGGTTCGGCTAAATAGAGCTCCAATGCTTCTTTTCTGGCTTCAAATACATCTACTTGCGCAATAGGCTCCACTTTTAGCTGGTGATCGCTTAAGGCCTCGTTACGGGATAATCGTAGAATTTTCAGCTCAGTTTCGGCGCTGGGGTAATCAAGGTTGAGATGCATTAAAAAACGGTCAAGCTGCGCTTCTGGCAGTGGATAGGTGCCTTCATTTTCTAACGGGTTTTGAGTGGCCATCACCAAAAACAATTCCGGTAGCGGGTAGGAGTGCTTACCCACAGTCACTTGTCCTTCAGCCATAGCTTCTAATAAGGCGGATTGCACCTTGGCAGGCGCGCGGTTGATTTCATCGGCCAAGATCAGATTATGGAAAATAGGACCGGCTTCAAATTCAAATTGACCGGTTTGAGCGCGATAAATATCGGTACCGGTTAAATCGGCAGGCAGCAAATCTGGGGTAAATTGAATGCGATGAAAATCGCCCTCAACGCCTTCACATAAGGCTTTTACGGCGCGAGTTTTGGCTAAACCTGGAGGGCCTTCAACCAGTAAATGACCATCGGCAATCAGCGCAGTTAATAAGTTTTCAGTGAGATCTGGCTGGCCCAATACTTGTTGATTGAGATAATGGCGCAAAGAATGAAATCGACTAATTGGCATAAAAGGTACTCATTCACTTATAGATGGCAGATATAGACAAACGACAGTGTAAATAGTTTCGATGAAATTGGAACTCGTGTATCTATTAATTGTTTTACATGGAAAAAGTTGCACAAAGTAGGTAAATTTTAATAATAAACAAACAAGTGTTTTAAACCTAGATGGAAATAGTTAGAATCTGATCACACTTTTATTGGTCAGACCTGTTAAGTGGGTTGTCAGCACTCAGCAGCAGACGGACAAAATAATAACAAGAGGATGACACATGCATGCTAGACAAGATTTGACCACGCGCAGCGGCGAGCGTATCGCCATAGTCGCAGGTCTGCGTACGCCATTTGCCAAACAGGCGAGCGCCTTTCATGGTGTATCGGCCTTAGATATGGGCAAAATGGTCGTCAATGAGATGATTGCTAGGGCAGAGTTAGACCCTGCATTAGTGCAGCAACTTGTGTATGGCCAAGTGATACAAATGCCTGAAGCGCCAAACATTGCTCGTGAAATCGTACTAGGTACGGGCATGAATGTCGCCACCGATGCTTACTCAGTTAGCCGTGCCTGTGCCACTAGTTTTCAATCTGCCGTCAATGTGTGTGAGTCGATGTTAGCGGGCAATATTGATGTGGGTATCGCCGGCGGCGCAGATTCCTCGTCAGTGCTCCCTATTGGTGTGTCAAAAAAGTTTGCGCGCGCATTAGTTGATTTAAATAAAGCGCGCAGCCTTGGTGATAAAGTGGCTATTTTCCGCCGCCTTGGCTTAAAAGATTTACTGCCAGTACCGCCCGCAGTGGCTGAATATTCAACCGGATTGTCCATGGGGCAAACCGCTGAACAAATGGCAAAAACCCATAATATAAGCCGTGAAGATCAAGACGCATTAGCGCACCGCTCGCATACCTTAGCGGCCCAAACTTGGGCTTCCGGGGTATTACAGCAAGAAGTGATGACGGCGCATGTGCCACCTTTTAAAAAGTTTATTGATATAGATAACAATATCCGTCAAGACTCGCAGTTAAGCTCTTATGCCAAATTAAAACCCGCCTTTGATCGCCGTCATGGCACAGTGACCGCCGCCAACAGTACGCCTTTAACTGATGGCGCTTCAGCCATCATTATGATGACAGAAAGCCGCGCTAAAGCGTTAGGTTATCAACCAATCGGCTATATCAAGAGCTATGCCTTTACAGCCATTGACGTGTGGCAAGATATGTTAATGGGCCCATCTTATGCCACGCCATTGGCGTTAGCGCGCGCCGGCATGCAGCTTGAAGATTTAACCTTAATCGAAATGCATGAAGCCTTTGCCGCGCAAACCTTAGCCAATATGAAAATGTTTGCCTCCAAGAAGTTTGCCGAAGATAAATTAGGCTTAAACCGCGCCATAGGTGAGATAGATATGGATAAGTTTAATGTGCTGGGCGGCTCGTTAGCTTACGGCCATCCTTTTGCCGCAACAGGCACGCGTCTTATCACGCAAGTGTGTCATGAACTTAAGCGCCGTGGTGGCGGTTTGGGGTTAGCGACAGCGTGCGCAGCCGGTGGTCTTGGCGTGGCAATGATTTTAGAGGTGGAGTAACACACATGGAAAACACATTTACATTAAGCCGCCAAGATAACGGCATTGCCTTACTGACTATGGATGTTGTGGGTGAAACCATGAACACCCTTAAATCTGAATTCGCCTTTGAAATTAACGAAATTATTGAAGAGATTAAGCAAGATAGCCGGATTAAAGGGCTGGTATTAGTCTCTGGTAAACCAGATTCATTCGTGGCTGGCGCTGATATCAGCATGCTAGATAACTGCCAAACCTATGCTGATGCCAAAGCCTTATCACAGGAAGGTCATCAAGTGTTTGCCGCTCTGGAAGGTTTGAATATTCCCGTGGTCGCTGCGATACATGGCCCGTGTTTAGGTGGTGGTTTAGAGCTTGCCTTAGCATGTCATTCACGGGTGTGTAGTGACGATGCTAAAACCCAGTTAGGCGTCCCAGAAGTGCAACTAGGTTTATTGCCTGGTGGTGGCGGCACTCAAAGATTGCCGCGCTTAGTGGGAATAGCAAAAGCATTAGATATGATGCTGACGGGTAAGCAAATTCGCCCTAAGCAAGCGCTTACTATGGGGCTGGTGGATGATGTAGTACCTGTCACTATTTTGACTCAAACCGCCATCAACATGGCGCTTGCGGGTAAAAAGAAGCGTAAGCCAATCAAACAAACCTTGGTGGAAAAGTTATTAGAAGGCAATAGTATTGGCCGCAATATCATTTTTCAGCAAGCGCATAAGCAAGTGATAAAAAAGACCCAAGGCAATTATCCTGCGCCCGCCAAAATTATTGATTGCGTGCGCCAAGGCATGGATAAAGGCATGAGCAAAGGGCTTGAATTTGAAGCCAGCCATTTTGCCAACTTGGTGATGACCAAAGAATCAGCGGCCATGCGAGCGTTATTTTTTGCCATGACTGAAATGAAAAAAGAAATCAAGGTTGATGGTATAGCACCTAAGAAAGTCATGAAAGCCGTGGTGTTAGGTGGCGGCTTAATGGGCGGCGGAATTGCCTCAGTGACAGCCTCAAAAGCCAAAGTGCCAGTGCGAGTGAAAGATATTAACGAGCAGGGCTTAAGTAATGCTTTGGCTTATGCCTACAAGTTAACTGAGAAGCCAGTAAAACGTCGTCATATGACGGTCGCCGCTCGCGATAAAATAATGGCCTTGATGACCACCACCACCCAATATTCTGGGATTAAAGATGCCGATATTGTGATTGAAGCCGTATTTGAAGACTTAAACCTTAAGCATCAAATGGTTAAAGATATTGAAGCTCATTGCGGGCCTGAGACTATTTTTGCCTCTAATACGTCGTCGCTACCTATTGGCCAAATTGCCGCCGTGGCTAGCCGTCCAGAAAATGTGATTGGTCTACATTACTTCTCGCCAGTAGAAAAAATGCCGCTGGTGGAAGTCATTGCCCATAAAGGCACGTCGGCACAAACCATTGCCACTACTGTGGCCTTTGCGCGTAAGCAAGGCAAAACTCCGATTGTGGTGCAAGATGGCGCCGGTTTCTATGTCAATCGTATCTTAGCCTTGTATATGAATGAAGCTGCGCAATTGTTGCTTGAAGGGCAAAGCGTGGCACACCTTGATAAAGCCTTAGTTAAGTTCGGTTTTCCTGTTGGACCTATGACCTTATTAGATGAGGTTGGCATAGATGTCGGCGCTAAGATTGCTCCCATTTTAACGACTGAACTGGGTGAACGCTTTATGGCGCCGGCGGCATTTGATCGCCTGATTAATGATGGCCGTAAAGGGCGCAAAAATGAGAAAGGTTTTTATGTTTATGGTGCTAAGTCATCTAAAAAAGCTAAGCAAGTCGATGAATCTGTGTATGCGGTACTCGGTATTAAACCGAGCGCCGATATGGAAATGACGAGCTTAGCTGAGCGCTGCGTTATTCAAATGTTGAATGAGGCCGCTCGTTGCTTGGATGAAGGCATTATTAGTTCGGCGCGGGATGGTGATATTGGCGCCATCTTTGGCATCGGCTTCCCGCCATTCTTAGGTGGTCCATTTAGATACATGGATAGTTTAGGTATTGCGAACGTAGTGGCGAAGTTAGAAGCTTACCAAGCAACCTTTGGCGATCGTTTCGCGCCATGCCCTCGCTTAAAAACTATGGCGCAAGACAGCCGCACTTTCTTTTAAGTGTATTCACTGCCAATGACGTTATAACCATTAACTAGTTGATTAGATTATTCAAAAAGCGGCCATCACTGGCCGCTTTTTTATTTTTAGCGGCAAATTGATTCCTAGGTTATCCATTTAATATTTAAGTGTCATTGATGCACCGTATGCTTAATGCACTAGGTATAGACAAAGTCAGAGTGACAAAAGGTATTGCAAGATACCTAGAGCGCACAGAGTGTCGCTAGAGGAAAGGGGCTGTAAGGCACTAAGATATGAAATAAAAGAGGTAGTTTATTTGAAAGATAGGGAGCATGGCTCCCTATCTTGCTTTGTTATGAATGTTGACTAACGCACCACTAGTTCCACCAACGTTTGGCTGGAATGACTTCTAAACGCTGTAAACCTTCAGGTAGTTGCACCATTTTCCGGGGAGCCTTTTTTAACCCAAGTGCTCTTTTTATCACGGTAATCATGGGATTTCCTGTGCTCTGCTGTTTATGCAATGTCTGTGCTGTCATTAAAACGTACCCAAGGCAGGGCGGCAGTTTCGGTTTCAGTGAAACGTACCCAAGGCAGGGCGGCAGTTTCGGTTTCAGTGAAACGCACCCAAGGCAGAGCGGCAGTTTCGGTTTCAGTGAAACGCACCCAAGGCAGGGCGGCAGTTTCGGTTTCAGTGAAACGTACCCAAGGCAGGGCGGCAGTTTCGGTTTCAGTGAAACGCACCCAAGGCAGAGCGGCAGTTTCGGTTTCAGTGAAACGCACCCAAGGCAGTGCTGCAGTTTCGGTTTCAGTGAAACGTACCCAAGGCAGAGCGGCAGTTTCGGTTTCAGTGAAACGTACCCAAGGCAGAGCGGCAGTTTGATTGGATAAATCAATTGCGACTGGAGCCTGAATTGAAGCAGACACAGAAGTTGCTAGCACTGACAAGCTTAATACTATCTTTCTAATCATCGTTGTTTTCTCTCGTGTTGATTTAAGTTGTTTTTATTGACAGCGAGATATATTTGCATTTTGTATGCCAATTCAGATGCGTGCTAGGACTTAAATTAGTGTAAGTGGTTAAAGTTAATTTTTAATGGAGTGAGAGGCATTCTGCGGCCGTAGCTAAGCTATATTGATTTTATATAGGCGCTCAGTGCTGTTAGGTGATGATAGCCTGAGCTAAATCATATGCGCTGACTTTAAAAGCGTTTTTTAATAGTGATTTTTGCCTATGAACAACATGTTTTACTAATTAATCGACTAGTGGATTGATGAGACTATTGATGAATATTTCAATGGACTAAGTCATCGACCACTTAGTGGACATCACAAGTGTTGTATTCGATATGATTGAGATTATTACACCAAAGAAGCTAACCAAGAATTAGGTATAGACTCTCACTTGGATACTATAAGGAAAGAGGGTGACAGCCTCGTTAGCGCTTAATATGAAAGGAAAAAAGGAAATTTTAGGGCTTCATTTATCCGAAAATGAAGGCGCTAATTACTGGCTATCCGTACTGACCGATCTTAATAATCGTGGTGTAAAAGATATTCTTATCGCCTGTGTTGACGGCTTGACCGGTTTCCCTGAGGCGATAGCCAGTATCTTCCCTAATACGGAAACACAGCTAGGTGTTATCCACCAGATCCGCAACTCAATGAAGTATGTCGCCTCAAAACATCAGAAAGCGTTTATGGCTGATTTAAAGCCTGTGTATCGAGCCGTGAGTAAAGAAGCCGCAGAGATGGCATTGGACGAACTGGAGGCCAAATGGGGTGATGCTTATCCGCTGGTAATCAACTCTTGGCGTCGCAAATGGCATAATTTGTCCCATTATTTTAGGTACCCAGAACATATCAGGAAAGTGATTTACACGACCAATGCCGTTGAGGCGGTACATCGCCAATTTAGAAAGCTCACCAAAACCAAAGGTGCTTTTCCTAATGAAAATAGCTTGTTGAAGCTACTTTATGCAGGCATATTAAACGCCTCAGATAAATGGACCATGCCAATCCACAATTGGAGCCTTTGTTTATCTCAGTTAGCGATTTATTTTGAAGGGCGTTTAGATAGCGTGCTAGAAATTTAAAAATTAGCCTGACACAGAATTTTGAACGCCCTCGTTTTTTTAACAAAAAAGGGATTTTTGTGATTTCTAGATTTAAGACGTTATCGGTTAACCAATTCACTTTCATCACTGCGTTGTTTTATGTTGCCATTTTCAATCTACCTCTCTTTGGTATAGTGCGAAAAGGAATTGAAAAACAACCAGAAGTCGATCCCCTTTTCATCGCATCTATGCCGCTATTTTTAACATTTGCGCTGAGTTTTTTGTTTTCAATTTTTACCGTCAAATACCTGCTGAAGCCCTTTTTCATTGTATTGACGTTACTTTCCTCAAGTGTATTTTTTGCCGCCTATCAATACAATGTCGTATTTGACTACGGCATGATCGAAAACACGTTTCAAACACATCCTGCTGAAGCATTGATGTATGTAAATCTTGCATCAATTACCAATCTACTGCTGACTGGGCTATTACCGTCATATCTTATTTATAAGGCCGATATTCATTATCAGCCCTTTTTTAAGGAGTTATTGCATAAATTAGCCTTTATGCTGCTAATGTTCGTTGGCATTGGGATAGTCGCCTTTTTTTACTATCAAGATTATGCTGCATTTGGTCGAAAAAACAGTGAGTTAAGGCGTTACATTGTCCCTACCTATTTTGTCAGTAGTGCATCTAAATATCTCAATGAGCACTATTTGCAGACGCCCATGGAATACCAACAACTTGGCCTAGATGCGAAGAATGCCAGTCGTAACCCGAACACTAAACCTAACTTATTAGTGTTTGTTGTGGGTGAAACTGCGCGCTCAATGAGCTATCAATATTATGGATATAACAAGCCAACCAATGCTCATACCCAAAATCAGGGGCTGATTGCGTTTAACGATACTAGCTCATGCGGCACGGCCACGGCGGTGTCTCTACCCTGTATGTTTTCACGAATGGGGCGGGCAGACTATGATCCTCGCCGTGCTAATGCTCAAGACACAGTGATTGATGTGTTAAGTCATAGTGGTATAAAAGTACAGTGGTTTGATAATGATTCTGGCTGTAAAGGTGTGTGTGATCAGGTTGAAAATCTCACGATAGATTTGAAGAGTGATCCGAAGCTGTGTTCTGGCCAATATTGTTTTGACCAAGTATTGCTCAACAAATTAGATAAAATTCTGGCAGTAGCACCAAGTCAAGATACAGTAATTTTTTTGCATATCATTGGTAGTCATGGACCAACTTATTATCTTAGATACCCGCCAGAGCATCGTAAATTTATACCGGATTGTCCGCGCAGTGATATCCAGAATTGCAGTAAAGAAGAACTGATTAACACCTACGACAACACTATTCTATATACGGATTTTATTCTCAGTGAAGTGGTGAATAAATTAAAAGGTAAGCAGGATATGTTCGATACTGCAATGCTGTATCTCTCTGACCATGGTGAGTCTTTGGGTGAAAAGGGCATGTATTTACATGGTGCGCCCTATAGTATTGCACCGAAAGAACAAACTAGCGTACCAATGCTGGCTTGGGTATCTAATGACTTTAGCCAAGATAATCAGTTGAACATGACTTGTGTTGCACAGCGAGCAGAACAGGGCGGCTTTTCCCACGACAATTTGTTCGACAGTTTGCTAGGACTTATGAATGTAAAAACCACTGTCTATCAGAGCCAACTCGATATTTTTGCACCTTGTAGATATTAGGGTTATTCCATAATTATAGCGCGTCAATTAGCTTGGCCGATCCAGCGACAATTAACTTGGCCGGTTGAGACTCGGTTTAATTTAGTTTGTTTTGGGCTTCTTTTCGCCTGTAGCTTTCTCCTTTGCATTGCAAAATTTTCGCGTGGTGGATCAGCCTATCGATTGCAGCTACGGTCATCACGGTGTCACTGAATAACTTATCCCAATCTTCGAATGATTGGTTTGAGGTTATTATTAGGCTATATCTTTCATAACGATGCGCGATAAGCTCGAACAAGACGCTAGTTTCTTCTGTACTTTTTTGCACGTAGCCTAGATCGTCTAAGATTAACACTGCAAATCTGTCCAATTTGACTAGGGCTTCTGGCAATCTCAGCTCTTCTTTCGCTTTTTGCAGGTGCTGCACAAGTAGGCTCGCACTCATAAATTTAACTCTATGCCCTTGCTCTACAAGACGATAACCAAGTCCAGCGGCAATATGTGTTTTACCTAAACCACTGGCACCGAACAGCAAGATATTATCTCCTGTTTTCAACCACTCAGCATTATCGGCTAAATGCCAGACTTGCTTCTTGGATAAGCCTTCAACCTCGCTAAAATCATAGGTATCAAGATATTTACCTATTGGTAACGTTGCTTCTTTTAAGCCTCGGTGCAATCGCTTTTGTTCTCTGCAACTGAGTTCTAATTGGCATAATTCAGCTAAGTAACGCTCCACCGGCCAATGCTGCTCTCGTGCTTTCTCAGCCAACGGTTGCCAATGTGGAAGTAAGCTCACTAGCCGAAGCTCTTTGAGAATAATAGGCAACGTTTCAACTGACATATTCATTCACCTCGTCAAGAATTTGCTGATAAGACGCTAAGCTATGTTGTTGTACTTTAGGGTTAAATTCCCACTCTTCGTCTTTTAAAAAACGTTCTTCACAGTCAACTATGTTTGGCCGTTGCCCTAGGTTTATCCCTTCGAGAACGAATCTTCCTACCGCTTCTTCACGATCTGATTTACTGGCGATATTGAGTAACCTAACCATATAAAGACTTGCTTCATCAGCACTTAGTAGAGCATCGACATTCTTCCATATTTGGCGATAGTCTTCATTTGGAAGCAATTGGTCTCGCCATTGGCACCCCCTGAATGCTCGAGGTTTTTTCACTAGTGCACCGATTAAGTGACGATAATTAATTTGATGACCGCGATTATTTGCTGACGTATGTACGCGAGTGAGCGTGGCGGTGTGCACTCCATGGCAATAGATATCTAATTTTTTATCGAAAAGATGCACGCGCAATGTTGCACCGACGAGTCTGGATGGTACTGAATAAGTCACTCGTTTTAACTGAAACGTACTGGTGCTCGATACTTTTACTGGGTAAATTTCGTAATTAACACTTTCAAATTTAGGTAAGGGTTGTAATTGTCGTTGCTCATCGATGAGAAGTGCCATAATACGGCGATTACGTCTTTGGACGACGTCATCAATAAATGTTTCATACTCGTCAATGCTATCAAAGTCACTTGAACCTCGAATAGCCAAAGCTTGTCGGATTTGGTTTTTTAGATGATTGTTGGCGCTTTCAATGGCACCATTTTCATGGGCAATGCCGGTGTTATTTTTAGAAGGTTTGAAACCATAATGAATCGATAATTCTGAAAATCGTTCAGTAAATAATGTTTCGTTGGAATGGTTTTTATAAGCAGCGCTCAAGCTATCCGTTCTGACTTCCTGTGGAACACCATTTGATTGTTCAAAGGCATTTTGTAAGCCTGTAGCAACAGCTACGAAGCTTTCTCCGCCGTATACGACTTGAACGTAACTCCAACCACTTGCAGGTAATCGATAGTTAAAAAATCGATGCTTAAGAGTTGTTCCTCTAATCGTGACAATGAAATCCGCCCAAGTGAAATCCATGATCCCCAACTGACCGAATTCTTTAACTTGGCGAAAAATAACCTCTTTATCTTGGCCATTTATCTGTCGCCATTTTTGAATACGTCGCTCAAGGGTTCGCCTTAGCGTTACAGCGAAAACATCTGAATATTCTTCGCAAAGATAATCAAACACGCCAACAGGAGTAATAGTGTCAGAAAGTTGTAGGAGTGGTAAAACGACGGGGTCCCATACAAGTTCTAGGGGGTCGGTACGAGTACGGTAGTTTCGAGGTTTTGATGGGCCTAATTGTCGCTGGCCGGATTCAATTCGTCTTGCAGAGCGTTCCGAAATGCCAGCTTTGCTCGCCGCAGTAACTTGAAGGTGATCTTTTCGTTTAGACATAAATAGCCTTATTTGTTGATCTGTAATTCGATGACCTGGCACAAAGAACTCCCTTAGAATCTTTGTCCAGAATGTATCAGATCAACCGGCCATTCTAATTGTCGCTGAACCGGTCAGGGTAATTGTCGCGCAATACATAATGGTGAATACTGATTATTGAATACATGAACAGATGATTAATTTTCTTAATGTGCGGCGAAAAGGCAGTCTGATAATGAATACAATTTAATGGGTAGTGTTCATAATTCTGTGTCATTTCAGTAAAATATTCAAAAACAGGAATGACACATGACCCAACCTTTTAACTTCGAACAAGCCCTTAAAGATCTGCAGTCAGGTAAAAGCCTCACAGGTAAAGACAGCATTCTTGGTCCACTGATCAAGCAACTCACTGAAGCGGCTCTCCAGGCTGAGCTTGAGCAGCATTTAGCGCATGATCCTCTGCCTAATCGTAAAAATGGCAAAACCCCTAAGACCATTAAGCATCCGTCCGGTAACTTTGAGTTAGACACCCCTAGAGACCGCAATGGCACTTTTGAACCTCAGTTGATTAAGAAAAATCAAACTACGCTAACCGATGAAATCGAACGTAAAGTGTTATCGATGTTCAGTATAGGTATGAGCTATCGCGATATTAATCAACATGTTGAAGATATGTATGGGATCAATGTATCTAACGCAACAGTCAGTGCTATCACTGATAAACTCATCCCCGAACTTAAAGCGTGGCAACAGCGCCCATTAGATAGCCATTATCCTATCGTTTGGCTTGATGCGATACATTATAAAGTCAAAGAGGATGGGCGTTACGTCAGTAAAGCCGTTTACACATTGTTAGCGCTTAATATGAAAGGAAAAAAGGAAATTTTAGGGCTTCATTTATCCGAAAATGAAGGCGCTAATTACTGGCTATCCGTACTGACCGATCTTAATAATCGTGGTGTAAAAGATATTCTTATCGCCTGTGTTGACGGCTTGACCGGTTTCCCTGAGGCGATAGCCAGTATCTTCCCTAATACGGAAACACAGCTATGTGTTATCCACCAGATCCGCAACTCAATGAAGTATGTCGCCTCAAAACATCAGAAAGCGTTTATGGCTGATTTAAAGCCTGTGTATCGAGCCGTGAGTAAAGAAGCCGCAGAGATGGCATTGGACGAACTGGAGGCCAAATGGGGTGATGCTTATCCGCTGGTAATCAACTCTTGGCGTCGCAAATGGCATAATTTGTCCCATTATTTTAGGTACCCAGAACATATCAGGAAAGTGATTTACACGACCAATGCCGTTGAGGCGGTACATCGCCAATTTAGAAAGCTCACCAAAACCAAAGGTGCTTTTCCTAATGAAAATAGCTTGTTGAAGCTACTTTATGCAGGCATATTAAACGCCTCAGATAAATGGACCATGCCAATCCACAATTGGAGCCTTTGTTTATCTCAGTTAGCGATTTATTTTGAAGGGCGTTTAGATAGCGTGCTAGAAATTTAAAAATTAGCCTGACACAGAATTTTGAACGCCCTCATTTAATGCTAGCGATAGCATATCGTTCATGTTGTAAAGCGTATAAATAATGACCAGCATCCTCTCATTAAATACTTAATACCGATTTTGCCCCGTAACTATCTTCCTTCGGGGCTTTTTTTTGTCCCAAAGTGAGCCCGTGAATCATTCTAGGTAAGTCTGATTCATCGAAGGGTAAGGTTCATAGCATTAATTCAAATGGTCTCAGCTTCGAAACAAAAACCGGTAATTTTTGCTTTTGTAAGCAATTTAAAAACTCTGATACTGTCATCGCGGGATTCTTTAAGCTACTTCTTTGCTGTTGAGCAGCTTTGATACAAGAGCTTGGATCTAACTCAAACATGTCGCACAAAAACTCATCAGGATGGATAGCTGATAGTTCAAGTATATTGAGTTCTGACTCAGGAAAATCCTTAAGATTAAACGTTATGATGGCCTCTGCGTGCCCTTTTAAAGCCGCAGCAACCACATGCCTATCATTCATATCAGGCAGTGTTAATCCTTTAATTAACGGCTCATACCCTTCAATAAGGCAATCAGGTACATTTTCATTAATCAGTTGTTTCGTTCGTTCTAACATTGCTTCTGTGATGCGTGGATTATTCAGCAATACATTACGCATCCATTCATCATGGATTTGCTCAGTCCCCCCTGTGTCAGGATTGTTGTCACCCTTAAATAATGATTATTTAAGGGTGACTGCATGCTTCGGATGAATCCGAACACTCATTTCGGTCTAATCCGATCACTCATTTCGGTTTAATCCGATCACCTGTTTCGGTTTTATCCGATCATTTTTAGCTATTTTCCGAAATCGCTGTTCGGTTTGCCGGAACCGGTGATCGGAATGCCGAAATGCCGTTCTTTTTATAACCAAATCAACTGGTAAGCTCGTCCTAATTTTAATGTACTTAGGAAAAGCTAACCATGGCTAGAAAGAGAACAGATATGAGCAAAATTAAAGATATTTTGAGACTTCGCTTTGATGCAGGGCTCAGCTTAAGAGACATCAGTAAGTGTTGCGCTATTGGCCCCGCCACGGTCAGCGAAATCCTCTCACGCTTTGCCGCCAGCGGTTTAGGTTGGCCGTTACCCAATGACACCAGTAACACCGAACTCGAACAAGCGGTCTATAAAGGCAAAAATTCCTCTAGGCATAAGCGCCAACCTGACTACACGTTGATGCACCAGGAACTAAAGCGTAAAGGTATGACCAAACTGCTGTTATGGCAGGAATATCGGGATGTGGATACTGCCACAGCTTATGGCTATACGCAGTATTGTGAACACTATCAAACTTGGATAAAAAGTCTGAAGCGTAGTATGCGGCAGCTTCACATTGCCGGTGATAAGTTATTTATTGATTACTGTGGCCCTACTGTCGCCATTCTTAATCCTGATACTGGCGAAGTCAGATATTATGCGCAAATCTTCGTTGCTACCTTAGGGGCTTCTAATTACACCTATGTTGAGGCTGGACGCTCTCAGCAACTTGAAGACTGGATCATGGCTCACGTCCGTGCATTCGAGTTCTTGGGGGGCATTCCGCGTTTACTCGTGCCAGATAATCTGCGTTCTGCGGTAACCAAAGCACATCGTTACATGCCGGTTATCAATGAGAATTATGCCCGCATGGCTCGTCATTACAGTACCGCTATCATGCCAGCCAGGCCTTATAAACCAAAGGACAAATCAAAGGCTGAAAATGCGGTATTAATTGTTGAGCGCTGGATCCTAATGCGTTTACGCCATGAACACTTTTACACGCTTAGCAGTTTAAATCAGCGGATCCGTGAACTGTTACATGATCTTAATCATCGTCAACAACGGGTGCACCCTGGTTCTCGTTACGAGCTCTACAGCCAATTTGATAAGCCTGCCTTGATGCCGTTACCTGCTTACCCTTACGAGTACATCGATAGTAAACAAGCCCGTGTCGGGCCGGATTATCACATAGTTTATGCGAAACACGCGTACTCGGTTCCCCATAATCTAGTGAGCCATACCGTTACCATTGAGGCTACCACGCAAATCATCTGTGTGTACTACCAAGGGAATATCGTGGCACAGCACCCCAGAAAACATCAGGACGGAGGCTTCACCACCGTTAAAGAGCATATGCCTGATGCGCACACCAAACAGCGCTGGAGTAGTGAAAGGTTACTGGGTTGGGCTGACAGCATTGGTAGCGGCGTCAGAGCGGTTATCGCCTTCCAGCTTGAGCATCGTCAACATCCGGAGCAGGCAGTTAAAAGCTGCTTGGCTATCTTGAGTCTGGCCAAAAAGTACAGTAACGAACGACTCGAAGCCGCGAGCCAGATGTCGCTGCTACTGGAGCAGCCGTACCTGAAAGTGATAACAAATCTGCTTATGAATAACAAAGAGCAATGCTCAGTCGCAAGTGTTACAGATGAACAGCCTGCACTGACCCACCATAACATCCGCGGCCAACATTATTACCAATAAGGAACCCCATATGAGTTTAGCGACATTACATGAGCAACTACGCGCATTACGGCTTGGCCACTTCACCCAGGCGTTGCAGCAGCAACAATCACAACCCGATACGTACATGGATATGAGCTTTGAAGAGCGACTGAGTTTGTTGGCAACACATGAACTGCTTTGCCGTGATAACACTAAAGTACAACGGTTAACAAGGCAGGCTAAATTACGTATTGATGCACGAGCCAACCACATAGACTACCGTGCCAATCGAGGGCTGCGTAAAGATAAAATTGCCGCCTTACTCAATGGCCAATATCTGCACTACAACCAAAACATAATCCTAACAGGGGCAACTGGCTGCGGTAAAACCTATCTTGCCTGCGCACTAGCCACGCAAGCTTGTAACCAACACCAGAGCGTACGTTACTATCGGCTCGGAGAGTTATTGGATGAGCTACAACTCGGTCGGGTCGACGGTTCATACCGCCAGCAGCTTAACGCCTTGGCTAAACGCAAATTGCTAATACTGGACGACTGGGGCATGGAAGCATTAACGGCACGTCAGGCCAATGATTTATTGGACGTAATGGAAATACGTTACCAGCAATCAAGTACCATCATAGCAAGCCAAATACCGGCCAGTGAGTGGTACAAACTGATCCCGAGTCCAACTATTGCAGATGCACTATTAGATCGGTTATTACATAACAGCCACAGAATTGAATTAACAGGAGAGTCGATGAGAAAACTAGACCAATCCGATCACTTAGCGTAAAAATACAGTTATAAAAAAGACGGTTTATAGGTGATCGGATAACTCCGGAATCACTGTTCGGAATCACCGAAATACGCAGGTGACAACAATCCTGACACAGGGGGTACTCACCGCATTCTTGTTCATGAACTTCGTAACCCACTATTTTTCTACTGTAAATATCTTCAAACATGTACAGATAATAGAACTGGCCTTTGACGGTTGAAGCCAAATAAGTGATGTCCCACGACCACAGTTGATTCGGCCCATCAGCGAGGGCGTTCAAAATTCTGTGTCAGGCTAATTTTTAAATTTCTAGCACGCTATCTAAACGCCCTTCAAAATAAATCGCTAACTGAGATAAACAAAGGCTCCAATTGTGGATTGGCATGGTCCATTTATCTGAGGCGTTTAATATGCCTGCATAAAGTAGCTTCAACAAACTATTTTCATTAGGAAAAGCACCTTTGGTTTTGGTGAGCTTTCTAAATTGGCGATGTACCGCCTCAACGGCATTGGTCGTGTAAATCACTTTCCTGATATGTTCTGGGTACCTAAAATAATGGGACAAATTATGCCATTTGCGACGCCAAGAGTTGATTACCAGCGGATAAGCATCACCCCATTTGGCCTCCAGTTCGTCCAATGCCATCTCTGCGGCTTCTTTACTCACGGCTCGATACACAGGCTTTAAATCAGCCATAAACGCTTTCTGATGTTTTGAGGCGACATACTTCATTGAGTTGCGGATCTGGTGGATAACACATAGCTGTGTTTCCGTATTAGGGAAGATACTGGCTATCGCCTCAGGGAAACCGGTCAAGCCGTCAACACAGGCGATAAGAATATCTTTTACACCACGATTATTAAGATCGGTCAGTACGGATAGCCAGTAATTAGCGCCTTCATTTTCGGATAAATGAAGCCCTAAAATTTCCTTTTTTCCTTTCATATTAAGCGCTAACAATGTGTAAACGGCTTTACTGACGTAACGCCCATCCTCTTTGACTTTATAATGTATCGCATCAAGCCAAACGATAGGATAATGGCTATCTAATGGGCGCTGTTGCCACGCTTTAAGTTCGGGGATGAGTTTATCAGTGATAGCACTGACTGTTGCGTTAGATACATTGATCCCATACATATCTTCAACATGTTGATTAATATCGCGATAGCTCATACCTATACTGAACATCGATAACACTTTACGTTCGATTTCATCGGTTAGCGTAGTTTGATTTTTCTTAATCAACTGAGGTTCAAAAGTGCCATTGCGGTCTCTAGGGGTGTCTAACTCAAAGTTACCGGACGGATGCTTAATGGTCTTAGGGGTTTTGCCATTTTTACGATTAGGCAGAGGATCATGCGCTAAATGCTGCTCAAGCTCAGCCTGGAGAGCCGCTTCAGTGAGTTGCTTGATCAGTGGACCAAGAATGCTGTCTTTACCTGTGAGGCTTTTACCTGACTGCAGATCTTTAAGGGCTTGTTCGAAGTTAAAAGGTTGGGTCATGTGTCATTCCTGTTTTTGAATATTTTACTGAAATGACACAGAATTATGAACACTACCCATCAGCCTGATAACTTAACGGTTTGCTTCGATTTACAGCAATCTGGGTGCGACCACGATGATTAAGTTGATTATTGGCATGTAATACTCTGTAAAAGCTTGATTCTGAGGCGATATAAATTCCGCTATCTAATAATGTCGGCACAATTTGCGACGGTGGTAAGCTGGCATACTCCTCTTGATTACACACACTTAATATCTGTTGTCGCTCATGTGCTTCGAGTTTATTTGCCGGTTCTGGTCGAGCCGCTATTGGTCTTAAATCGGCTTGCACTTGGCCTGCTCGATACCAACGTCGATAAGTGCGTTTACTGAGTCCAGTTTCAGCACAAGCCTTGTAAAGGCGAGCACCATTGGTATACGCCTCTTGAATTAAGGCAATCAATTCTATGCGCTCAGGCAAGGGAGTTAGCTCTCCTCGCTGTCGTCCCCCCAGAGCGCATTGAGCTTTTTTCTGAGCACCAGTAACGCAGCAGCTTCAGCCAGCGCTTTCTCCTTGTAGCGCAATTCTCGTTGCAATGATTTGATTTCGGCTCTGTCAGCCTTGGCCTGCTGTTTAATGGTTTTGGTTTGTACTTCTGAGGTTTGAAAACCAGCTAAACAATCCTGTTTCCACTGCTGTACTTGTTCGCGAAACAAGCCTTTTTCACGGCAATACTGACTTAACTCGGCTTCCGATAGCGGGGCTGTTTCAATGAGTACCGCAAACTTAGCTTCAGCTGACCAGTCATCAGTTGTTAATGTTTTACCTGGCACGGGGCGACCTTCTTTTCTGACAATATCTCGCCAATGATACAAGGTTTGCACCGCAATGCCTTCTTCCCGAGCAACCTCTGCGACCGTTAAATTGTGAGGCGGTAATAATTTTTTAAGGATCGCCTCTTTACGTTCTGGTGAATACCGAGCCATATCGTTCTCTTTTGCCGCACCCTGTCTTTAAAAATGATGATTATTTAAGGGTGACAACAATCCTGACACAGGGGGCAGAATTATGAACACTACCGCTTGGCCAAGCCCTTGAGCAAACCAATGACTTTACCAGTGACCAGACTAACAAGCTTCGCAATCTTATCAAGTAAGACAGAGGCTTTACCATAATGCTCACAGAAGATTACCAACTAATCACAGCCAATGAATTGCCAAGTGTAAACAAATTTGATGAAGTCAAATCCGCCTTGCACTCAGTCAATCAATGGAACGCTATTCTTAAAAAAATCCTGATAGTGTAAATAACTTATGTTAACCACTAGCTTACCTGTTCGTTGGTTTTTGGATAAACCTGAGAAAATTAACTAGATTAGTTTAGCTGACTAGCTGAAGTTGCTTTTCCTCTTGAAGATCTGTTAAAAGTTGTTGAAATTCGCTTTCCTTTAACGGCTTGCTAAATACATAACCTTGTATTTCTTCGCAATTAAGTGATTTTAATATGGCTAGCTGTGAAGCGTTTTCAACACCTTCAGCCACCACTAACAATCCCATATTGTGGGCAATCGTGATAATAGAATCAACCATCTTCATGTCACGTTCTGAGTTGGTAATATCATCAATAAAGGCTTTATCAATTTTGAGTGTATGAATAGGAAAGCGCTTAAGGTAAGACAAAGATGAATAGCCAGTGCCAAAATCATCTAAGGCTAAATGCACCCCCATTTCAGCCAGTTCTTGCATGACTTTAATGGCTTTTTCTGGCTGTTTAATCACGGTCCCTTCGGTAATTTCAATTTCTAGGTGGTGAGGCGGTAAGTGTGTAAATTGTAAAATAGACTCAATTCGTTGTTGTAAATCAGCTAATGCAAATTGATGTGACGATAAATTGACGGCAACACGGCCATTAAATAAGCCTTGTTCGCGCCAATGCTGAGTAGCAAAACATGCTTTTGTAAGCACTAGGTCGCCGATTTCAGCAATAAGGCCAGTTTCCTCTGCTAAAGGAATAAACTCACTTGGTGGGATTAACCCAAACTCAGGATCCCTGAGACGGACTAAGGCTTCCATACCATTAAGCATATGGTTTTTTACATCAACTTTTGGCTGATAATAGACTTCAAAATAATTGTGCAGCAATCCTTTTCTGATGAGGTTTTCCATTTTTAATTGTTTGATAGCATGAAGGTTTAACGATTCAGAGTAGAACTGGTAACGATTGCCACCCGCAGATTTGGCATGATACATAGCAATATCCGCTTTCCTTAATAATGCTTGCTCGTCTTGCTCATCTTCAGGATAAAATACTATGCCAATACTGACGCTGACGACCATAGGTTCTTGATTGATAATGAAAGGGTCAATGAATGCCGTAATCAAACGAGAGGCTATATTGGCGCAGCTACTGATATCTACGTGGTTATCTAATAATACAGCAAACTCATCCCCCCCTAATCGATAGATGCTAGCAGTACTAGGTAAGCTTAGTACTAAGCGGCTAGCGACTAAGCATAACAACTGATCACCTACTTGATGTCCTAGTGAGTCATTGATTTTTTTGAATTTATCTAAATCTAGTACCATTAAAGTATGATGCTGATCTTTCTTGACTAAGTTATGCAGGCTGACTTGTAAGTTAGCGCGATTAGGTAAGCCCGTGAGTACATCATTGTTGGTAAGTTTTCTTAATTCTTCTTCTTGGTATTTACGGCGACTAATATCTGAAAATACTCCTACATAATGACTTAATTCACCTTGTTCATCATTAATAGCGTCAATCGTGATCTCGATTAAAATACTATTGCCATCGCCGCGTATTGATTCAATTTCATCGCTCCAACGACCATCGTTGCGTAATAATGCTTTAATTTGTGCTGAATAACTTTTTGGGTAGGCGTCAAAACTTAGAGGTTGGCCAATCAATTGCTGCCTATTTTTACCAGTAATATTGCAGCAGGCTTCGTTCACTTCCACAAAGCAATAGTGCGCATCTAAAATAAACATACCTTCAGAGATATTCTTTATGGCTCGTTCGAACAACTTGAGTTGTTCTTCAGCTTGCTTGAATATGCTGATATTTTTGATAGTACCCGTCATTCGAAGAGCATTATCAAACTGATCTCTTTCCACAATTTTGGCTCTATCTAAGATCCACAACCAATTGTCATGTTTGCCTTTTACTCTATAAGCCACTTCAAAATGATCGGTTTTGCCATCAAAATGCTGATTTAGTGCCTCACTTACTCTAGATTGATCTTGCGGATGAATATTACTGTCTTCTCCAATAGTGCCTGAGCGGCGACCATCGCGAGGAAATTCTAACGTTCCCCAAATATTAGAACGAAAAATATGTCCGGTTTCTATATCCCAGTCCCACATTTCATCACCACTGCCCCAAAGTGACAGCTTAAGGCGTTCTTCACTCTGTGCAATTTGCTTTTGAATGGCGGCTCTTTTGGCAAATGCTCTTAAGATGATGGCGATGATCAGTAAGCCAATTACTAAATAAATTAATTTGGCAGAGGTTGATAACCACCAAGGTGGCGTAATCACTAAGATAATTGATTTTTCAGGCCCAATGTTTTGTGTCTGATTATCAGTGGCATATACACTAAATACATACTTACCTGGCGAGAGGTTAGTATACGTTGCCGAGTGGGTGTTATTGGCCTCTATCCATTGGTCGGACAGCTCTGATAACTTATATTTGAAGGTAAATTGATTATTGCTGCGGCCAATCGCGCTAAAGTTGATAGTAAATGGATAGTCAGAATACTTTAATTTAAGCTCTTCGGTATGATTAATAGTGCTAGCTAAAAATTCACTGCCAACACGCTGAGATTTATTGAAAATGAGTAAGTCGTTAAAGGCGACTCTTGGCGTTGGCATAGATTTAAAGTAATTTTCAGCTTTGGCCGGGTTAACTAAGTCTATGCCATGGTTACCACCGAGCAAAATAGAATTGTTAACTGTAGATATTGCTTGTGCATTATACTCGTCTTGCGCACCATTATATCTATTTATGATAGTCTTATTGTGGTTTTTAGTGTTGTAGATAATGACTTCACTTACCGATGCTGCGATGACATATTCATCAATTGCCGCTAAAGAATAAATAGATTTTTTATTGTTGTGGATATAAGTGATATTTTTTCCATTGTAATGCTTTAGTCCAGATTCAGTGCCAAAATAAATTTCTTGGTTAATGGTGACCGCATTAATGGCAAAAGAATCCTTGATAATATGCGAACTAGTATGTTGGTTTAATGAGTAAATGCCTATTTGAGTGGAGATCAGCGCTGAGTCGTTGCCTAGGTGTATGTTGAAAATTGGATAGCCATTACTAACAAGTACAGTGGTGAATTGATCATTGCCATCGACCTTAGTGATGTAACCGCTAATGTCACCGACTAACAAGTCACCATTAAGCCTTGATTTTGATATTACCGTATACTGGCCATCGGCAATTTTTTCTATGTTGCTTGTGATTTTATTTAATTTAAATAGACCTTTTAAGCTACTTAGGTAAATATAGTTGGTTTCATTTGCGATGGATTTAGCGCCTAGTATACCGGTGACGTAAGTGTGAACTGCTTGACCAAACTTATCATAATGAATGATATCGCCATTTTCATAGGCAATGAAAATACTGTGGTCGTTATTATTGCTACTGGCTATATCCCATACACTATCGGCTCTAACTTTGACGCGATTAATGATGTTAGCGGTTTTATCAATCAGAATAAAACCTTGGTTTACAGTAGCTATGATTAGTTTGTCATCTGTAGCAAATAAATTAGGTTTGGCGATGATAGGTATATCGTTATGAAGAATCCCTAATTCATCAAACCTGACGCCATCTATTGATGATAAAATATTCTTTTTTGATATGGCATAAATAATATTATTTTTTACGACGAGAGAGTCTATGTCTTGTGTGTTTGATATCAATTTGTTGTTTGTATCAAATAAACCATTGTCTCTTACCAATATAGCTTTGCCCTTAAAGGATTCAATTTGTTTACTATAACCAAGCGGGGTAATGATATTGTTTTTTGATAAATAGGTGTTGCCATTATCGGTACGTAATACTATGCCTTGATTGACTAATTCAAATGTGAGAATGTTTTCGTCATTCGTTAGGTGTAATACTTCAACTAATTTACTCAAGTCTTGACTTAAACTAAACACTTTGTTCGTCGTTGAAATAAAAATCTGTCCGTTATCTTCATGAATATGCCCGACGGCAAAATTTACGATAGGGATAGCGGTAAATTTATCCTGTTTGCTGTCATAAATTACTAAGCCATGATTGGTGCCGACTAATAAACGATTGCTTGAATCATTAAGTAAACTACGGATAAATGAGGTAGATAGTCCTGAGGTGGCAGAAGCCACATAATGACTAAAGGTATTACCATTATAACGATTAAGGCCATTAAACGTACCTATCCATAGGTGGCCTTCAGCGTCTATCGCGACAGATGATGCCGCGCTTTCAGACAAGCCTTCTGCAATGCTAAATTTTTTAGCATTAAGCATAAAGGGAAGGTGCGAATTTTGAAGGTGTTCAAAGCTCCAAGCAAGTGTGCTCGGCAGGGATGCGAAAATGAATAGCAAGCCTAGAAAGATGTTTTTTAGCATATAAGGTATTGTTTTTATTTGCCATAGTAATGCTTTAGTCTTACCACTTTTCCAGAACTCATGGCGCTTGTAAACCCCACTTACGACTGAGTCGGATAGATTTCAATCAAAAGTTTGATCTGCTTGTTTTAGTTTTCGCTGTGATAGACGTATTGGCGGCAGTTAATGCTGTTCTTGTCGATAGGCTTAGCCGTTATTACTAGCCTTAGTGAAGAGTGTGATGGTTTTCGCTTAATCGAATAAATATGTATAAATTTTAAATAAATGGTCTATTTAGACTTCCCGCCTCGAAAGGCGAGCATAGTCGTAAACTTGTTTACCTGTATAGACAGTCACAAGAGTATTCATAATAGCTATAGCAAAAATAGCTGACTGTGATCTTTGAAATGTGTTAAGTCAGTTATCTGATTAGTGGAGCTAAACCTTGGCTGCTGCTGATGAGCTTGGCCAGTGGAATGCAAGATAAGTCTATCGGCATGTTTAGTGCGCATGTGATTGACAATAAAGCTAATCAAATCAGCTCGGGTTAATTTATCGATTTGTTCTACTACTTTTTCTCGTTGATTAAATTGATAGTCTTTATGACCTAAACTTGCCCAATAGCGTTGCGAGCGTGTTTTTAGGTTGGCGTCATGCTCCATGACTTGGTTAATTAGCCCTTGTTTAGTGCTTTGCCATTGTTCTGTGGTGATTTGCATAATGGCATAAGTGAAATCTGCGATAAATTCATCGATGGCTTGCAGTAATTTAACTGGGCCAGTGGCGGGGGATTGAATATAAAAAATGATCCCAGGGTGGCGATGCAGGGGTAAATAACCAGTGCCGACCACATAACCTAATTGTTTTTCGGTGCGCAGTTCGTGAAAAAAGTTAGATGACATGCTGTGATTCAAAAGACTGAGAATCGCCATCGAATGCTCGTCGCTAAATTCAGACTGATAATACACAATTATGCTGCTGTCTTGATGATCGATACAAAGCTCACGATACAGAGTGCCGCGTCCTTTAAGGTTAATTAGTTCGCGCCGTGTTTCATGGCTTGGCAAGCTGACTAAGGTCAGAATTTGTTTTAGGTGTAACGCCAGATTTTGTGCTTCTTTCGCTAACCAATTACCATAAATCATCCCTTCTAAATGTAACTTCTCATAAAACAGTACTATATGATTGTGCAGATGCTCTAAGCCAATAGGCTTTAATGCTTCAGCCATTTTGTGCGGTTCATAAGAACAGCGCTGTAAGGTCACGGCCATGCTAGTAAACAACTGTGAAATTGGCTTAGCCTGGCTCTGATTCTGCCAACCGCGAATTAATTGCTCTTTAATGCGGGCGAAATTAGTGGGTGAAAAATTACGTTCACGCGCTTTTTCTATCAGTAATTCTAATAGTTTACTTTGCTTGCCTGTATATCCTGACAAGTGCAAAGTGATCCCACCTTGATGGGAATAAATATGATAACTAAGACCTGCGACTTCTGCTTGATAGGTATCCTCGGTGAGTGCATCGAGTAGCATTTCTACATAAAAACGGGTGAGCGCTGCGTGAGTGACGGTTTTACTCGCTTGCTCTGAGTCCAACGATAAAAAGATATGCGCTTTAGGCACATTAAATTCATCATCTTTTTTATGCCATAAACGATAGCCTTTACCTTCGGCAATTATCTTGGGCACAGCACTGATATTGGCTTCATGGCTTGGTTCAGTATCATCAGGAATAAACGGGTTCGCCGGGGGTAAAGACAATTGCTCACACCATTTATCGACTTGCCATTTATCTAAGCGCTCACTGGAAATCGCAGTGTTTTTATAGGGCGTAAAATACCACGGTGCTTGTTGATCGGTTTCAAGCCCAGGTGCCACTAGCTGTATTCTTAAATTGTCTGGCGATAGTTTATCTAACAAGGCTTTGGCTTCAGCTATTTGTAAACCATCCATACGATAATCACCAAATATGGTATCTACAGCAGGGTAGTGCTGCATATTAATACTAAGATGGCTGGCTAAATCGAGCGGACGCACGGGTTCTTGATATTTATAGGCAAGTGTTAGTAAGGTTGAGCGCTCTTGATAACGCCAATCTTCTAATCCTTGTTTTTTTATTAATAGAATTGCTTCGAAACACAAAGTGATAATGTCATCAATATGCTCAAAGCCTTCATCGGTCAGCTGAATATTGATGCAATAATCTTTAAAGTTATAACCATTGACGCCGCCACCTGCTGACAGATTGCTTGCAAAGCCCATTTCTTTAAGGCAATGCAACAAGCTGCCATAACTTTCATTGCCTAGTAGATGGCTAATAAAGGTTAACGGTTTAGTGGCGTACAGCTTATCTATGCCTTCCAAGGCAAAACTTAAGGTTAAGCGTTTTTGATCTTTTAATGGCACTATTTCAATTTGACGGTGTTGCTCATTTGGCGTAATTAATGCGACTTCAGGATAGTGTTTGCTGAGGTTATGGTTGTTAATCGCTGAGAAATATTCCACAGCGAGTTGCTCAAGTTGGCTGAGTGTAAACGGTGCCACTATGCACAAGGTCATTAAGTTAGCACTGTAATTTTTACAGTAGAACTCAATCAGTTCTTGTCGCAGTAGCTGCGCTTCGCCACTTAAGGTAACTAGGTTACCCACCGAAAAATGACTAAAAGGGTGGTCTTGATTAACGCTGTCTTTTTGTACTTGATAGATGCGGCGAATGTCATCTTTTAATTTGAGGCTAAATTCAGATTCTATCGCTTGGCGTTCTCTATCCACGAACTCCACATTAAAGGCTGGAGCAATAAAAAATTGACTGAATCTATCAAGTGACTCTGCTAATTGATCTTGATGAATACTGTAAAAGAAATTCGTGTGTTCTGTGCCAGTCCAAGCATTATTACTACCCCCATGTTGATTAATAAAATGGTGATATTCAGCGGGATCTGGAAATTTTTCGGTACCTAGGAACAGCATATGCTCTAAAAAATGAGCCATGCCAGGGCGTTGTTTGGGATCGTCGAAATGGCCAACATTCACAGCCATAGATGCAGCCGCTTGATTGCTTTGCATATCAGACACTAACAAAACCCTCAGCTGATTGGCTAAGGTAAGATAAGCATATTGACGACTATCATGCTTGCTGGTGTGGATTTGAGTCAGCGCTATGGGCAAGAGACGCTCCATGATTAAATGTCTGACTTATATCTTGATTGGCACTGAAGGGTTTGGCAAATGTCTTTTGGCTAATTTGTTTTAATGAGCGGGTTAAATCGCATAATAGTGGCACTATTGGGACTGAAATCGCTAACTGCTTTAGCCATACTCGACTAATTTACAGTGTCACTCCCAAGATAATCTAGATACAATGAGGCTTCATTCACGTTTGAAAATGCAAGAGTGAAGTATGCAGTTATTTTTGATGCGTCATGGTGAAGCTAGTTTTAATGCCTCGCGCGATAAAGAGCGAACGCTGACCGATACCGGCCGTTATGAAACTCGTTCTATGGTTAAATGCTTACAAGTCGATAATACCCGCTTCGATCTTGTATTAGTAAGTCCTTACTTAAGGGCGCAGCAATCATGGGATGAAATTCGAGAGTTAATCCCAGCCCCGCGCCATTGCATTGAGCTTAATGATTTAACACCCGATGCCAATCCAAGTTATGCCGCCGATGTTATCTTGGCTTATGCCGAGCAATATAAAGCCGACAAGGTGCTAGTGATTAGCCATATGCCATTATTGGGATACTTGGTGAGTGAACTGGTTGCAGGTCATGAACCACCATTATTTGCAACTTCTGCGGTGGCATTATTAGATAAGCATGCCGAGCATGTGAGTTTTCAATGGATGAATGTGCCTACGGCCATGGCAGCGACTAGCCGTGCTTAAGTTTGCTTTTCCTTAACTTAAGCTTGCTTATGTTTACTCATGGGTTTTTTAGCTATCTATGAATACCACACCACCAAGATGCCATGCGTTATGATGGCGTCTAGGGCTAAGCGCTAGTCTAGTCGCTATAGAAACTCACACGGATGACCAATATCGACTAATACCAGTAAGGCTGCGTCGCCCCCCCAAGCCTTAGGCGCCTGGTGAAATGCTAACACTTTAGGATGCTGCGCTAGCCACAGTGGAATTTGCTGTTTTAAAATCCCCGCCCCATAGCCATGCATTACGCAGCAAGCGTGACTGTGCTCAGCAATACAAGCCTCAATCAAAGCGATTAATTCCAGTTTGGCCTCAGCTTGACGCATCCCATGCATATCTAACAATAATTCAGGGACATAGTCACCGCGGCGTAAGCGCTTTAATTCAAAGCTATCGGTATGCGGCGCGCGCCAACGCATAGGTCCATCACTTGGCAACAAGGGTTGGTAACTGTCGGAAAAGAGTCCTGCTGCATCCTGAGTTATCTTATGGTTCACCAGTACCGTTTTGGCTTTTACTGGCGTACCAAAATGGCGCTTATCTTGGCTCAAGGGTTTGACGCCGGCCATTAACTCAGCAAATAGTGTCACGTCTGTGTGTTCAATCGTCATGGAAATACTTGTGCTTGGTTAAATGAGAAATAGGCTTGCTAGGGCTAGTGTAACCTAATGTTAACCCCAAGCCCAAATCTTAGGCGCTGGCCAATTTAGCACTAAGAATTATGCCTTCTTTAACTGCATCAGTTACAATAGCGCCAGAGAATTAATGTTGGAGTGTGTTTTGGATAAAATTTTTGTGGATGAAGCCGTTACTGAGCTTAGAACCATAGGTGATATGTTGCGTTGGGCTGTGAGTCGTTTTAACGATTCAGGTATTTTTTACGGTCATGGTACTGATAACGCTTGGGATGAAGCTGTATCTTTAGTTTTCCATGCCCTGCATTTACCTGATGAAGTCGGCCAGCAAGTTATCCATGCTAATTTAACTAGCAGTGAAAAACACAAGATAGTGGAACTGATTTTACGCCGCGTACGCGAGCGTGTGCCTGTGCCATATCTGACCAATGTTGCCCGCTTTGCCGGTCTTGATTTCTTTGTTGATGAACGTGTGTTAGTACCACGCTCACCTATTGGTGAAATGATTGCCAATGGTTTTCAGCCTTGGATTAGCAATAAACCAGTCAGCCGTATCTTAGACTTGTGTACTGGTAGTGGTTGTATTGCGATTGCTTGTGCGTACGAATTTGAAGATGCTGAAGTCGATGCTCTGGATATCAGTGAAGATGCGTTAGATGTTGCCCAAATCAACATTGAAGGTTTAGGGGTAATGGAGCGCGTGTTCCCAATCCAATCTGACCTATTCGCCGCTATCCCAACGGGTCCACAATACGATTTAATCGTCTCTAATCCGCCGTACGTGGATGAAGAAGATTTATCGGATATGCCTGCTGAGTTCCATCATGAGCCTGAATTAGGCTTAGCATCTGGCTATGACGGCTTAGATTTAACTAAGCGTATTCTGGCCAATGCTGCTGACTACCTGACTGAAGACGGTGTGTTAGTGGTTGAAGTGGGTAACTCTATGGTGCATTTGATTGAGCAATACCCTGAAGTCCCATTTACTTGGGTAAGCTTCAATCACGGTGGTGATGGTGTGTTCGTATTAACTCGTGAGCAGTTAGTTGAAAATGAATCACTGTTCGCCATCTATAAAGACAGGGCATAATCTGCACTCAGTGTGAATCAAGCTTTCTGCGCTAAAAAACGACACTTGGGTGTCGTTTTTTTCAACCAAAAATTAGAATAATCAGCATGGAATAGAGAGGCTAAGATGTCAGGAAATAGCATAGGATTGAATTTTGTCGTCACTAGCTTTGGTGAAAGTCATGGCCCCTCAATTGGTTGTATCGTCGATGGTTGCCCACCGGGACTCGCCTTAAGTGTTGAGGATATGCAGCATGACCTCGATAGGCGCCGCCCTGGTACCTCTAAATTCACCACAGCACGGCGCGAAGATGATGCCGTTAAAATTCTCTCTGGCGTATTTGAAGGTAAAACCACAGGTACTTCAATTGGTTTACTGATAGAAAACACTGATCAGCGCAGCCAAGATTATTCCAACATTAAAGAGCTGTTTCGCCCAGGCCACGCTGATTATACCTATCAACAAAAATACGGCTTGCGCGATTATCGCGGCGGCGGCCGGGCTTCTGCTCGTGAAACTGCGATGCGAGTCGCCGCAGGCGCCATTGCCAAAAAATACCTTAAACAGGCTTATGGCATTGAGATTTATGGTTTCTTGTCACAATTAGGCCCGATTGCCGCCGAGCAGATTGACCGCCACGAGATTGAAAACAACCCATTCTTTTTCCCGGACGTCGCTAAGCTTGATACCTTAGATGAATACATGCGCGATTTGAAAAAGTCAGGGGATTCCATCGGCGCCAAAATCACAGTGGTCGCGACCCGTGTGCCGGTCGGCTTAGGTGAGCCTGTGTTTGATCGCCTTGATGCAGATATTGCCCATGCCATGATGGGGATTAACGCTGTTAAAGGGGTCGAAATCGGCGATGGCTTTGCCGTGGTTGAGCAAAAAGGCTCAGAGCATCGCGACTTAATGACGCCAGAGGGTTTTAAGTCTAATCATGCTGGCGGCATTCTTGGCGGCATATCCTCAGGGCAACCTGTGGTAGTGCATTTAGCATTAAAGCCAACTTCGAGCATTAGCGTAGAAGGCGATAGCATCAATGTGCATGGTGAAGCTACTAAGGTAGTGACTAAGGGTCGCCATGACCCTTGTGTTGGTATTCGCGGCGTACCGATTGCTGAGGCCATGTTAGCGATAGTCTTAATGGATCATTTATTACGGCACCGGGCGCAAAATCAGCAAGTGATATCTACCACTCCCGTGCTAGGAATGTGTGAATGATGAAAGTTCGACCGCAGGCGTCATTAGCTTGGTTGTCCGCCTGCTATTTTTTCTTTTTTGCCATTCTTGGCATTATGGTGCCATACCTTGGCGTATTTTTTGACGACAGAGGGTTTAATCCGCAGCAAATTGGTTTTCTGCTCGCCATTGTGATGGGCACTCGGATTATCGCCCCGAATGTGTGGGCGCGAGTCGCTGATAAAACGGGTATGAGAGCGCAGTTAATTAAGATGGGCGCACTAGTGGCGGCCTTTAGTTACACCAGCTTTTTTTATGACGGTTCATTTACCTATATGGCCATTAGCTTGGCCGTCTATACCTTCTTTTGGAATGCCATTTTAGCTCAGCTAGAGGTTATCACTTTAGAAACCTTAGGCGATAAAGCGTATCGTTACGGCGCTATTCGCAGCTTTGGCAGTATTGGTTATATCTGCTTAGTGGTTGCTGGCGGTTTTGCCATTGAAGCCTTTGGCCCGCAGGTGTTGCCTTATATCGGCATGGGGTTATTTCTTGGCATGTTGCTGTGCTCCTTGCCATTGCCCAATGAAACCAAAACGGTTAATCGCGGTGAAACCAAGGCGTTGGCATTTAATCGCTCCATCATCTGGTTTTTAATTGCGGCTATGCTGCTGCAAATGAGCGCCGGCCCATTTTATGGCTTTTTTGTGCTCTATCTTAAGCAGGCGGGTTACACCGAATCCATCGCCGGTATCTTTGTAGCATTAGGTGTCGTGTCTGAAATTGTCATGTTTATGTTCGCGCCTAAGTTATTGGCACGTTTTAGTGTGATCACCTTACTCAAAGTGAGCACGGCGATGACGGTTATCCGTTGGCTGTTATTAGCCGTGGCGGTAGAGTCAGTGTTATGGCTGACCGTGAGTCAATTATTACACTCTTTCACTTTCGGCTTAGTGCATGCGGCATCTATTCAGTTTGTATATCAAGCCTTTGATAAATCGCATCAAAGTCAGGGGCAGGCTTTATATGCCAGCTTAGGTTTTGGCTTAGGCGGCTCCATGGGAATTTGGATTTGCGGCTTTATCTGGGGCGATGGTAGCGGCGCGGTTTGGACTTGGGTATTTGCGGCTATGTGCGCCGCGGCTTCACTATTGGCGTTATATGTTATTCATAAGCCGGGCTCAGCCCTTAAAGCATCAGACGCAGTGGCGGCATAAGTCAGTGAGTTTAGGTGTTAATTAAATAGAGATGCAGTGGTTCAAGCAGCCAAGCAATCAATTAAGCAATCAGTCAGTGGATGAATGATGAAGCGACAGTTTATGTTAGGCCTATTAATTAATCCGTTAGCAGGCTTAGGTGGTAGCGTGGCCTTAAAAGGCAGTGACAATGTGGCTGCGCAAGCGCTCGCTCTTGGCGCCAAACCTATGGCGAATGCGCGAATGACGCAGGCGTTAACTCAGTTACTGCCCTATCAAGATGATATTCATATTATTACTGGTAGTGGCGAACTAGGCGCCGAGTTATGTGAACACATGGGCTTTAGCTATCAAGTGATTTACCAAGCTAAGCCAGCTTACAGCGCAGACGATAGCCATAGTTTAATTGCGGCAATGGCAGAATTTTCGCCAGATCTCATCTTGTTTGCGGGCGGGGATGGCACCGCCCGTGATGTACTGGCAAGCATCAGTCCACAGCAAGTGGTTTTAGGTGTGCCTGCTGGGGTGAAAATTCACTCTGGAGTATACGGTATTACTCCAAAGGCCGCAGGCACAGTCGTTGCCATGTTATTGCAAGGTCAATTAGTGAACTTGCTGGACGCTGATGTCATGGATATTGATGAGCAAGCGTTTCGCGCCGGCCAAGTGCGCGCGCAGCGTTTTGGCTCAATGCGAGTACCGGCCGAACCCAGATACGTGCAAGCGGTTAAGATGGGCGGTAAGGAATGCGATGAACTGGTATTAGCGGATATCGCTGCCGATGTGATTGAGTCCATGGAGGATGAGTATTTCATCATGGGGTCGGGCAGCACTGTGGCCTTTATCATGGAAGAGCTTGGGCTTGATAATACCTTGCTCGGTGTGGATGTGATTGCGAATAAAACGCTGGTAATGACGGATACAACCGCGGCTGAACTATTAGCGCTTAGTGATGATAAGCCCTTAAAGTTAGTGATTACCTTAATTGGTGGCCAGGGCCATATTTTAGGCCGCGGCAATCAGCAGTTATCGCCAACGCTAATTCGCCGTGTAGGGCGAGAGAATATCATCATAGTGGCGACCAAAACTAAGTTAAAAGCACTTGAAGGACGGCCATTAATCGTGGATAGTGGCGACCCAGAATTAGACCAAGCCCTTGCTGGTTTTTATAAAGTGACCACAGGTTATCGCGATTACGTGATGTACCCAGTGGCTAATCCAGAATGAGCGGAGAAGTACCATGTTGGAAAAATACGATAACATCTTGAATCATTGGGTAGAAACCATTGTTGCTCAAGGCGATGATGATGCCTTATTTGCAAGCGGTTATCTGCAAGGTCATGTCACAGTTGCTTTAGCGCAATTAGAGCAAGCAGGCGTTGCGGACTTCAGTCATTTGCAGCTTAAAATGCAAGACAGCTTAAAATTAGCCAGTCGCGAATTGGAAGATAATGATTACCAGTTAGTGCAACACGCATGGACTGAACTGTCTGCGCAATTAATGGTTTGCTAAGCCGATAGTTTGGCGAGCTCCCGCAGCTAGCTCGCTTTACATGATAACAACCGCCCTCAAGTTTCAAGGTGTTTAAGGCTATATAAGCCCAAAACCCTCAGAAATAGGGCGGTTGTTTTCGTTAAGGTGTTACCATTTTATTTGCTTGCCACGAATAAGCTTTCTTAGCCATAAGCGATTTGGCATTAACATTTCAACCATGGCTTGCTGGCAAGGAAGAAACTCGCCACACAACTGACTGGCGAGCATTTCTGCGGCCAGTGCACCGTTACATAAACCGCGACTACCAAGCCCACCGAGTAAATATAAGCCGCTAATGGTTGGCGCGTTTTGTTGCTGCCAAAAATCAGCCATAGCTTGTTTATCGCCTTGGCTAAAATGCTGATCACTCTCTAAACGCTTGAGCGCTTCCACATCGGTCGCTAAACCTACTACGGGAAAGTGATCGCGACTAACCATACGCACACCGACGCGGGCATCTTGCTCGCTAATATCGACATCATCAACCCAGGTTTGGTTTGGATAACTGGTTTGTAGTTGCCCTAAGTTAGCCACTTGTTCACTGTCGCTGTAATCCAGTGTTCTTGGATTTTTGATATAACTGGCGCCTAAACAATGATGCTTGTTATGGCATGGGGTGAAGTAGCCTTTAGCGCATAGCACAGTATTCAGTGCTGTTAATGTTGCCGTGGATGGCACATGGCTCACTTGGCCTCGAAAAGGACTTAAGGCTTGCGCTTTAGTATCGGCAAACTGATTAATGCCTGTGCCATTGGCCAAGATCAGTTGCTCAAACGGACCGTGCTGCTGATTTCCCACATTTAGATACCAGCCATCTTGGCGATGCTGAATGTCAGTTACGCTATGGCCTAAATGCACAGTGGCAAAATCACCAGCAGCCTGCATGCAGGCCGCAGTTAGCTCTGCTGGCGCTATCCAACCACCGTTTGGATACCATAGGCCGTTATTATCTATCGCGATATTAGCTAAGGCATTGGCCTGAGCAGCTGAGCATGCTGACACTAACTGCGCGGGGAAGTTGGCTTCGGCCAATGCTTGTAAGCGTTCGGCAGAGCGCGCGTCATGGGGCGTTTGTAACACCCCGCAAAACTCATGACTGACAGGATATGAGCCATGTATTTGCGCTAAGCGCTGACGACTGAGTAGAAATCCATGCTGATAAAAACGGCTAAGTAAGTCGTGCTCTGGAGTTAATAGCGGATAAAGGGCGCCTTGGCGATTGCCAGAAGCTGCCATAGCTAATTGTTCATCTTCGCAAAATAGACTAAATGCCCGCTGACGCGAGGCTAGGCTGTAGGCTAATTGTGCGCTGGCAAGCCCGCCACCAATAATTGCAATACGGCCAGATCCTGGATTTATGGGCACATGGCCAAGCTGCGCTTGATGTTGACGGCGCAATACTTGGCGCTGCTCAAGGCTAAACGCATCTGGCGCTTCACTTGTCATCATTTGTGCGTCAGTAGCGCTCACAAGCTCTAGCCTAAACTGCGGTAAATTGGCTTGGGTGAGTGGGGCTGTGAGTAAATTATCTTGATAACAAATTACCGCATCATCCTCACTTAAACGCGCTAATTGCCATAAATGGCAGGCTTGTAACCAGTTGGTATCCGTTTGCTGCCAAAACCAGCGGCTCACGCGCTGCTGCGTTGGCGTCATTATTTGGCGCAATAACTCAGGCGCTGGCAAATAATGCACATCAAGGCGCACTTTCCCTTGTTGCCATTCAAAACGTTGGCTTTGCGCGGCCTCTAAGGTGTTGGCGGTTAATTGCTGCAATAAGTAATCAGCTAACGCGTGATAGGGACCATCCATCTGTTGCCAATGGCCTAATGCCAATTGTTTGATATCGGCAGGGCCTAACACTAACAATAAATGGCAAGCTTGCGATGAAGCTGTGGCCATGGACGCAGGGGGTAATGGTGCGGCGTTACACTGACTTTGAGCGCGCTCTAATTGGGTTAACCATAGTTCAGGTGTTATGGGTAACCCCAGCCAAGCATTCACTGTTACACTATTGGTTTGCTGTGTTATGTTGGTATTGGCTGTTGATGCCGATGACGGGGAGCGGTCCAAATGGGGCAATTTCCGGTACTCAATTAGTCTATATTGGCATCATTTTACCTGTATTTATGGAAAGCTGACCACTTAAGTGATCTAAAAGCGATACCATTGGCTCAGCAGAATTTGGTCCTGACATTACGGAATGGATAGTTAGCAATGAAAAGAGTCGTTATCACAGGTATGGGTGTAGTTTCTAGCATCGGCAATAACCTCGTTGAGGTATTGCAGTCCCTTAAAGCTGGAAAAAGTGGCATTACTCGCTCTGCACAATTTGAAGAAATGAAACTCCGCAGTTTAGTGTGGGGTGATATTAAGTTAGATACGAGCGAGCACATTGACCGTAAAGCCTTACGTTTTATGGGCGATGCTGCGGCGTACGCGTATATTGCTATGAAAGAAGCCATCAGTGATGCTGGCTTAGAAGAACATCAGTATTCTCATCCGCGTGTAGGTTTAGTGGCAGGAAGCGGCGGCGCTTCATCACAAAACCAAGTAGCAGCGGCAGATATCTTGAGAGAAAAAGGTGTTAAGCGCGTCGGTCCTTATATTGTACCGCGTATTATGTCGAGCACTGCCAGTGCATGTTTGGCGACCCCATTTAAGATTAAAGGCGTGAATTACTCGATTAGTTCGGCCTGCGCTACCAGTGCTCATTGTATTGGTCATGCCGCTGAACTTATCCAATTGGGTAAGCAAGACATAGTGTTTGCTGGCGGCGCTGAAGAAGTTGATTGGACGTTAACCATGGGCTTTGATGCTATGGGCGCCTTATCAACTAAGTATAACGATACTCCAGAGCGTGCTTCTCGCACCTATGACGCCAACCGCGATGGTTTTGTGATTTCTGGCGGCGGCGGCATAGTTGTGGTTGAAGAGTTAGAGCACGCGTTAGCGCGTGGCGCTAAGATTTATGCCGAAATTATCGGTTATGGCGCTACCTCTGATGGTTATGACATGGTTGCACCATCAGGTGAAGGTGCTGTGCGCTGTATGCAAATGGCATTAGCCGATGTTGATACTGACGTGGATTATATCAATACCCACGGCACTTCGACTCCGGTTGGTGATATGCGTGAACTTGAAGCGTTAAAAGAAGTGTTTGGCGCTAAGATGCCAGCGATTGCATCGACCAAGTCGCTCACAGGGCACGCCTTAGGTGCTGCTGGTGTTCACGAAGCTATCTATAGCTTGTTGATGCTCGAAAACAATTTTATTGCTAAGAGCGCCAACATTGAGACCTTAGATCCAGAAGCCGTAGGTTTGCCGATTGTGACTGAATACACTGAGAAAATGATGAATACCGTCATGAGTAACAGTTTTGGTTTCGGCGGCACTAACGCAAGCTTAGTAATGCGCAGATATAAGTAATCAGTATTTAGCGGATTGACTAAAAAAGGGAAGCTTAGGCTTCCCTTTTTCATTGGTGCTCGGGCTACAATGGCGTAATACACAGAAGTAGGGATACATGATGAAAATAATCGCCGATGAAAATATGCCGTTCGTTAACGAACTCTTTGCCGGCATAGGTGAAGTAACACTGGTGAATGGTCGGCAATTGCAGCCGGAGCAATTAATAGATGCCGATATGTTATTGGTGCGCTCTGTCACTGAAGTCAATGCTCAGCTGTTAAGTGCGGCGCCTAAGCTTAAATTTATCGGCAGTGCCACCATAGGTACTGAGCATGTCGATGCAGCGTATTTAGACACTTGCGGCATCACATTTACCAATGCTCCAGGGTGCAATGCCACCGCTGTGGGTGAATATGCTTTTATCAGCATGCTCGAATTAGCCCAGCAACATGGCTGCTTGCTGACAGATAAAACCGTCGCAATTATTGGTGCAGGTAATACCGGTTCGGCCTTGGCTGTATGTCTTGAGGCCTATGGTGTTAACTATGTATTGTGCGATCCTTTGCTAGCACCGACTGATAATAGCCGCGCTTATGTGAGCTTGGATGAGGCATTAGCGGTCAGCGATATTATTAGCTTGCACGTGCCCTTAACCACCACGGGCCCATATCCTACTCATTACCTATTTGATAAAGACCGATTATCAAAGCTTAAGGCTGGCACTTGGTTATTGAACTGTTGCCGCGGCGCCGTGATAGATAATCACGCCTTATTACAGCATATGGAGCAAGGAGGCGATTTATCGTTAGTGTTAGATGTGTGGGAAAATGAGCCTGAACCTTTGGCGGCGCTCATTCCTTGGGTCAGCATAGCGACGCCGCATATTGCCGGTTACAGCCTTGAGGGAAAAGCGCGTGGCACCTATCACTTGTATCAAGCCTGTTGTCAATGGTTAAGGCAGCCTGTGGCACACACACTTAAGGATTTACTGCTGCCCTTAAGCTTTTCACAGTTGATGCTAGAAGATGATACTCATCTTAATGGCGCGAGCTTAGCGCATCAGCGCCAAATGTTAGCGCTGGCGCGCTTGGTTTATGATGTTAGGGATGATGACCGAATGTTTAGACAACAGGTCCAACATATCAATGGATTTGATCAAATGAGAAAAAATCATCGTCATAGGCGTGAATTTAGTGCTTTGGCGCTAGCCTCGACAGGGGATTGTAAGTTAAATTGGTTAACTCGTTTAGGTTTTGCAGGAGTCAGTCAATAAATGTCGCAGGAATTTAATGTTGTAGTGTTGGGCGCGTCCGGAGCTGTCGGTCAAACCATGATCGAGATTTTAGAGGAACGCAATTTCCCAGTAGCCAAACTTTTTCCGCTGGCTAGCCGTCGTAGTGCTGGTGAAACCGTTGAATTTCACGGTAAACAAGTAGAAATCCTCGACGTAGAAACCTTTGACTGGAGTCAGGCGCAGATTGGTTTCTTCTCTGCAGGTGGTGATGTGTCTGCCAAATGGGCGCCTATTGCCGCTGAATTCGGTTGTGTGGTGATAGATAACACCTCACATTTCCGTTATGACGCGGATATTCCATTAGTGATCCCTGAGGTGAATCCGCATGCTATTGCTGATTTCCGTAATCGCAATATTATTGCCAATCCTAATTGCTCAACCATCCAGATGCTGGTGGCATTAAAGCCTATTTATGATGCCTTTGGTATTAGCCGCATTAACGTCGCGACTTATCAATCTGTGTCGGGCACAGGTAAAGAAGCCATTGAAGAGTTAGCAGCGCAGTGCGCCCGTTTACTGCAAGGCTTGCCAGCAGAATCAAAAGTGTACGATAAGCAAATTGCTTTCAATGCGTTGCCGCATATCGATGTGTTTTTAGATAACGGCTACACCAAAGAAGAAATGAAAATGGTGTGGGAAACTCAGAAAATTTTGGGTGATACCCAAATTACTGTGAATCCAACCGCTGTGCGCGTTCCGGTGTTTTATGGTCATTCAGAAGCCATTCACTTAGAAACTGTCCAAAGCGTTGACGCTGAAGCGATTAAGTCAGTATTAAGAGATGCCCCTGGCGTTGAACTGTTTGAAACTGACAGTGAATACCCAACAGCTGTGACTGATGCTGCGGGGGCTGATGCGGTATTTGTGGGGCGAGTGCGCAATGACATTTCCCATGAAAACGGCATCAATATGTGGGTAGTGTCTGACAATATTCGCAAAGGTGCTGCATTAAATAGTATTCAAATTGCTGAAATTTTAGTACGTGATTACTATTAATGACGTCACTGACTAGTTAAACGTAAAAAAGGCCTGCATTTTGCAGGTTTTTTTATACCTGTTTGACCCAGGCAATATCAGGCAACTGCGGACGGTAATCATCCGCGGCCAGAGCCACGGCGATTGCGTGCCAGACTAGCTCGGCGCGGGTTTCTAGTTTATAGTAATTTCAATAAATACAATTGCCTAAGATAATTGTTTGGTGGGATGATGTTTAGCGCTGCTAAGGGATGAATGGATGAATTTTTGTATGGCAACTTGGTTTAATGCATGGCGACCTGTGTTGTTGGCGTTGCCTTTGGTAATGACGACAGTGCAAGCGGCAGAGCCGCTGCGATTAACTGGGCCTGAAGGCCAAACACGGCAAATGGTTAAACAGTATGGCCCAACGTCTGCGTCTGACACTTTTTGGGGCATAGCGGTTAAGATGCGTCCCGATCCCAGTTTAAGTGTTTATCAAGTCATGGCCGCTATTTATGAGGCCAACCCGCATGCGTTTGCTAGCAATAATTTCAATAGCCTTGAAAAGGGCATGTTGTTAACTATCCCAAGTGGCGCCGATATGGCCGCCATTCCTGCTGAGCGTGCCAAAAGCCGAGCTGAGCAAGATGATGTCAATTGGAGTCGCTTAACCCGCAAACAAAAGCAGCAGCAATTTGATAATCTCACCGCCAGCAATGCTAATAATGCGGCAGAGGCTCCTAAACCTAGCCGCGCTAAAGTATCACCGCCACCTGTGGTTGTGCAGCCAGTATCACCACCCGTTGTCCCAGTACTTGTTAACTCTCAGCCATCCCAAGTAACTTCAGAGCCAGCAGCAAATCCAGCTGTACCAGCATCCCAAGGTGGCACTGCTGTGACTAATAGTGAATTAGTCAAAATGATTGCAAGCTTGGAAGAAAATCAAGCCAAGAATTTGGCATTGACGGATGAACTGGCAAGAGCGCTTGATCAACAACTGGTGTCTGACTTAGATAATAAAAACCTCAAAGTTAGGTTGGAAGAATTAAGCACCACCATCGCGGCACTTGAAGAGCAATTGATGGCAAGTCGTCAGCAAGTGGCAGTGCTGAACGCCGAAATTGAAATGCTCAAGCAGCAGCAAAGCACAGTGCCGATTAAAGATGCTGAGCCAAGTCTGTTAGATAATCCTTGGTTAGTAGGCGGCGTAAGTGCTGCAATTATCATCTTATTGTTACTGATGATTGGTTTGTTGCTGCGTAGGCGCCAAGCGCCAGTGTCAGCGTCCGCCAGTGTTGCGCCGTTAGTCGCTGCTACCGCCGCAGTCGTTGCCGCAGCGCCAACAGAGGTGGCTGCTGATGAGCCCAGTGTACATCTTGATGATGACTCCCTTGATAGCTTGCTCGAACTTGATACGGTTGATTTAGCCCCTGAAGTAAGTTTGAGTACTGATGGCCTTGATAGTAATGATGAGTTTGATTTAGCAAGCGATGGTGGTCAGTCCTTAGATGACTTATGGGCTGAAGCTATGGGCGAGCAATCTGCGGGCTTAGATAGCAGTGAGACTGATTTAGACGCGTTATTAGCTAGCTTAGAAATGCCAGAAGAGGATGATGTTACTCATGCCACTAACGATGTTGGCGATGAACTTAATTTGGACGCAGTATCCCTTGATGATGACGCCGAGAGTGCATTATTAGCTGACTTAGAGGCTGATTTTATTAGCGCGCCACCAAGATCGCCGAGTGAAACTATTTCTCAAGATGATTTAAATGATTTGTTCAGCCAGTTAGATGCAGAAGACAGCAAGGACAGTGTTACATCATTAGATGTTGATGCCGATAGCGATATCTTAGAAGATTTATTTGCGCAATCGGTAGCCGTAGAAGAGGCGCTGATTGAGCCTGAGTTTGATGAACTAGACCTAAATTCTATTGATGAACATGTGGCGAGTGAGTCAGGGCTTAACATCGATGATGATGCTGACGAATTAGAGATGCTATTAGCACAATCGGTAGCTGTAGAAGAGGCGCTGATTGAGCCTGATGTAACTGAGCTAGACCTAAATTCTATTGATGAACATGTGGCGAGTGGCTCAGGGCTTAACATCGATGATGATGCTGACGAATTAGAGATGCTGTTAGCGCAATCGGTTGCCGTAGAAGAGGCGCTGATTGAGCCTGATGTAACTGAGCTAGACCTAAATTCTATTGATGAACATGTGGTTAGTGAGTCAGGGCTTAACATCGATGATGATGCTGACGAATTAGAGATGCTGTTAGTGCAATCGGTTGCCGTAGAAGAGGCGCTGATTGAACCTGATGTAACTGGGCTAGACCTAAATTCAAACATCGAACTCGACTCACTTGATACAGAAGTGAGCCTGCTCGCGACTGATAGTCTTGATGACATGAATGCGCCTGAACTTAATACTTTAGAGCTTAATGTTGATGAGTCAGGTTTAGACTCGATTGGTGACAGTGCTATAGATTTAAATTCAGCAGACTTAGATTCAACAGATCTGAATACGGCTGATGAGGTCAATGACAACAATGCTAGCACTGCGCTTAACCTAGATAATGATACTGATAAACTAGAAGCCCCACACTTCGAATCTCAGCATGAACCTGCTATGGCATCTTTGGTCGGTACGCAAGATGAACCATTGGTGGTCAATGAGTCAGAGTTATTGGTCACAGATAATGTGGATGATTTAGCTGAAGCAGAGTTGATTTCAGAGCTTGAGTTAAATTTAGCAACAGAATTAGCACCGCAATTTGTCGCCCCAGAGGCACTAGCACTCGAAGAAGAACTCGCTGTGTTTGAAGACGATTTACTGTTGCCAGAAGAGGAGTTCACTTACTCAAGTATTGCTGACATTCAAGCGCAGCCATTGACGACGCCAGTTGAGGATGAACTTAATAACATTGATACCAACACTGATATTGATAGCAGCCACCTGAGTGATTCTGGCATTAAGCCAGAGCTTGGCTTGCCAGTGAATACAGAACTCGATGCCTTTGCAGCCTTAGATACTGACATTATTGCTATCAGTGACGATGACGTCAGTTTTGATTTCGCGGCTTATGATACTGAGATTGATTTTGCGGGTGATGCCGGACACTTAGAACCGGTTATTTCAGATATCGACGTTTTAGATAGCGAGGCGTTAAATCTCGATACGGAAGATCTCAATACTTTACCCCTTAAGGCTATCGAACCTAGCATTTCGCCGGCAATGGCAACTGAGGTTACCGCAGACTTGGCCACTGACGACGTATTTGACGTTGCTACCGAAATCGCTGCTGTTGTTGCACCCGTTGCCGCTATAGCTGTCGCTAAAACCGATGGCAATAGTCATTCAGATGCTGTGAGTCATGCTCCTCTAGATGCTAAGACAAGTGCTGAGCCAGATTTTGACCTATACGTCTCAGACCTAGACCAAGAAGCCTTAGACCCGCTGGATTCTCTGTCCGATGATGATTTACTGGCGCAATTTACTGAGCATGCAGAACCTGCGGTGTTTGATATCGGCTCCGCGCTTGATAGTCATATCGACATAGATACCGATTTTGCAAGTGATCTAAAAGCGAGTGTAGATTTTGATAGCAGTGCTGATGTCGATTTACATGCGATCACAGAGCTTGATAGTGACTTTGACTTACTGGCATTAAACCCAGGCAAGTCAAAGTTAACCGTTGAAGAGGCGTTGGCGGCGTTAGATGCGAAAGAGAGTAGCAATCAAGCTAAGTATGATAATGATTTATCGAATTTTCAGCGTGATAACGGCTATATAGATATTGACCGTTTACTCAATGAAGCCAATGAACCAGAAGATATTGCTGACAGGTATCGCGAGCCTGAAATGGTGATGAGCGAAGTGACGCAATTATTCAATGGTGTTGATTTAATTGATGTTGATGATGAAGAAAATGCAGTTAATGCCAAACTCGATCTCGCTCGTGCTTACCTTGAGATTGAAGATGCCGATAGTGCAAAGGCGTTACTTGCCGAAGTTAAGCTCGATGGTAACGAGCAGCAGCAAGTAGAAGCTAAAAAGTTATTAGCTAAATTAGGCTAAGCCCCAAGAGTAATGAACGGCGCCACTAGGCGCCGTTTTTTTATGCAGAGCCTGTGCGGCCTTTATGGTATATTTGCCGCAAATTTGCAGTAGAGAGATGATGATGCGTATAGCCTTAGGGGTTGAATACGATGGCAGTGGTTTTTACGGTTGGCAGCGCCAAGCGGAAGTGGATTCAGTGCAAGCGCAAGTCGAGCGCGCCTTATCAGTGATTGCCAATGAACCTATTTTAGTTCAATGCGCTGGCCGCACCGATGCCGGCGTGCACGCCACTGGTCAAGTGGTGCATTTTGATACCCAAGCGGTGCGTAATTTAGGGGCATGGACCTTAGGGGTCAATAGCCATTTACCCGATAACATTGCTGTGCGCTGGGCCATGGAAGTGGATGATGATTTTCATGCACGCTTCTCAGCCACTGCACGGCGTTATCGTTACGTGATTTATAACCATAATTTGCGTCCAGGCATTTTGCGCTATGGTGTGAGTCAGTATGCGGGTCAAATTGATGAGCAGCGTATGCACTTAGCGGCGCAGTACATTTTAGGCGAGCAAGACTTCACTAGTTTTAGAGCCATTCAGTGTCAGTCAAAAACACCGTTTCGCAATGTTCATCGTGTGGATGTGAGTCGTCATGGCGCCTTCATTATTGTTGATATTGCCGCCAACGCTTTTTTACATCATATGGTGCGCAACATAGTAGGCTCGTTGTTAGAAGTCGGCTATGGCAGAGAAGACCTTGATTATCTCGGCAAATTATTGGCACTAAAAGATCGCAGTAAAGCCGCCGCTACCGCTAAACCCCACGGTTTATATTTAGTGGATGTGACTTACCCTAATTATGAGTTGCCTAAGCCGGCCATGGGGCCATTATTTTTGGCGGATTAATATGACGACAAATAGCTTACAGAGCCCTGCTGCCAATAGTAGTCTTGACACTTGGCTTGATTATATTTTGGCTATGCATCCCACTGAAATCGACATGGGACTGACCCGTATTAGCCAAGTGGCAGAGCGCCTTGGGGTTAAGACGTTAACGCCAAGCAAGGTCATTACTGTGGCGGGTACCAATGGTAAAGGTACGACTTGCGCCATGCTAGCCAGTATCTTGCAAGAGGCTGGTTACAGCGTGGGTGTGTATAGCTCACCGCACTTATTGCGCTATAACGAGCGCATTAGCGTTAATGGAGTCGATGTTAGTGATGAGCAGCTAATTGCAGCTTTTCAATTAATTGAACGCACCCGCGCTGAGTTATCACTGACCTTCTTTGAATTTGCCACCTTAGCTGCCTTAGTGATTTTCAAGCGGCAAGCGCTCGATGTGATCATTTTAGAAGTGGGCTTAGGCGGCAGATTAGATGCAACTAACCTGATTGACGCTGATGTGAGCGTGGTTACCGCTATTGATTTAGATCATCAAGAGTATTTAGGCGATACCCGCGAATTAGTGGGTAAAGAGAAAGCAGGCATATTTCGCGCAGGCAAACCTGCCATTAGCGGCGATCCCGATTGTCCTGCCTCGGTGTTAGCGGTAGCTAACAATATTGGCGCCCAATTTATTCAAGTCGGGCAGTCGTTTCATTATCAACCCCATGGTTTTAGCGTTAATCAGCCAGCCCAAACTTTTGATTACCAAGGCCCTGTGTGGCAATGGCAAGGTTTACCGGTACCGCAATTACCGCTTGCTAATGCGGCCACTGCGCTGGCAGCACTTGAGCAACTTATGCCTGATTTAGCGTTTGCCCATATTTCACAAGGGTTATTAAACGCTAAGTTAGCTGGGCGGTTTGAATGCGTGAGCAAGCAACCGCTGACCTATGTGGATGTGGCTCATAACCCACATGCTGCCCGTTACTTGGCACATAAGTTAGTTGAGCTCGGTGCTAAGCGCATTATTGGCTTATGCGGCATGCTTAAAGATAAAGACATTAAAGGGGTGATGGATTGTCTCGCGCCTGTGATTGACAACTGGTACCTTATTTCCATTGATAATGCCAGAGGCGCTAAGGCGTCAGATTTACAACAATATTTAGCCACTGAAACTTCTCACTGTTTTGCTGATATGGCCAGTGCTTGGCAAGCCATTGGCGAGCACCAGCAAGCTGGGGATGCAGTAATAGTGTTCGGGTCGTTTTATACCGTGGCTGCGTTTAGTAACGTTTTAGAAGGGAAATAGTTTGTCTACTCAGTTTCATAATCGACTGGTTGGAATAATAGTGCTGGTAGCACTTGGAGTGATTTTTTTGCCAGATATGTTGGATGGCAAGCCGCTGCAAGAGCAAGAAACCTTTGCTGAAATTCCGCTGCGACCAAAAACGCAAACGCCGCCGGCAACATTTGAAGTGGCAAGTATTGCCCCGGTAGATCTTAGCCAAGCGCCAGTGCAGTCAAGCCTTGAAGGTAAAACCGAATCGGCGGCTAAAGTTGAGCCTAAACCAGAAGTTAAGCCCGAGCCAAAGCCAGAAGTGAAGTCAGAAGCTAAGGCGCAACCTAAGCCTGAGCCAAAACCTCAGCCTAAGGTCGAGCCAAAACCAGAAGCTAAGCCAAAACCTAAGCCTGAAACGCAAACGGCGTCAATTAGCGCCAAAGCTGGATGGACGCTGCAACTGGGTAGCTTTGCTAATGCAAACAATGTTAATGCCTTAGTCGCGCAGCTGCGTAAAGCGGGTTTCCCGACTTATACCTATCCCGCTAAACCTGTGGATGGGCAGTTAACTAAGGTATTTGTAGGACCCGAAATTAATAAAGATAAGCTTTCTGGCATGCAGGCTCGGGTTCATAAATTGACTGATCTTAAGGGGCGAATCGTTAATTACGATCCCATTCAAGGTTAATCATCGTTAGTGTCGGCAATAGGGGATTGTTTCCCCTACGGATAATACATTTTCTGGGGGTGAGAATCCTAACCGTCTCTGTTATTATCCCGCCGACTTCAATTGCTGTATCGGATAGCATATTTTATGGTTTGGATTGATTACGCCATTATCGCCATCGTTGGTTTATCGACATTGATCAGTTTGATCCGTGGCTTTGCCAAAGAGGCCATGTCTTTAGTGGTTTGGTTTGTTGCCTTCTTTGTCGCCAGTGAGTTTTATGAACCGCTAGCTGCTCATCTCACCCAATTACAGGACCAATTCTTACGCAATGGTGTCGCCATTGCCATTTTGTTTGTGTGCACCTTAATGGTCGGTGCGTTCGTTAACTATATCTTGGGTCAGTTAGTCTCAAAAACCGGCCTATCGGGAACCGATAGGGTCTTAGGATTATGTTTTGGCGCACTACGCGGCGCCTTGATTGTTAGTGCCATATTGTTTTTTATGGATGCGTTTACCGGCGCTCCGTCTGCCATTTGGTGGAAGGAATCCGTACTCGTGCCCGAATTTGGGGTAGTCATTCAGTGGTTTTTTAACTACTTGGAAAGCACCTCAAGCTTTGTACCTACATTATAAAAATAGAATTTGAACATCTTACAATGAGGATACTTACCCATGTGTGGTATTGTTGGAATAATTGGCTCGTCGGCGGTTAATCAAACGATTTACGATGCTTTGACTGTGTTACAACATCGAGGCCAAGATGCTGCAGGGATAGTGACTGTTGATGGCTCCGCCTTTCGTTTACGCAAAGCTAATGGTCTGGTGCGTGATGTGTTTGAACCTAAACACATGCAGAGACTACAAGGCAGTGCAGGCATAGGGCACGTACGTTACCCAACCGCAGGCAGTTCCAGTGCCTCGGAAGCGCAACCTTTTTATGTTAATTCCCCCTTTGGTATCTCCCTCGCTCACAACGGCAATTTAACCAATACGCTCGAACTGTCTGAATCCTTAATTAAAAAACGTCGCCATGTGAATACCACCTCAGATTCTGAAGTGTTACTTAACTTATTGGCGGATGAACTGCAGCAAACTAAAGGCTTGATTTTGTCTGAAGATGAAGTCTTTTCTGCTGTGGCTCACTTGCATCAACAAACCCGCGGCGCCTATGCCGTAGTGGCCATGATTATCGGTCAAGGTTTGCTGGCGTTTCGCGATCCCTTTGGTATTCGGCCATTAGTGCTAGGTAAAAATGAAACTGCCAAAGGCACTGAGTACATGGTGGCTTCTGAAAGTGTGGCCTTGGACGCTGTCGGTTTTGAAGTAATACGCGATGTCGCTCCAGGTGAAGCCATCTTTATCACCTTAGATGGCCGCCTATTTACCCGCCAATGCGCAGAAGCCCCAAGTTACAGCCCATGTATCTTTGAATATGTGTATTTTGCACGTCCAGATTCAACCATAGATAAAGTCTCGGTATACGCGAGTCGCGTTAACATGGGCACTTATTTAGGTAAGAAGATTAAGAAAGAATGGTATGAGCATGATATTGATGTGGTCATTCCTATTCCAGAAACCTCGTGTGATATCGCGCTCGAAATCGCTCGTGAAATGGACTTACCTTATCGCCAAGGCTTCGTTAAAAACCGCTATATTGGCCGTACCTTTATTATGCCTGGTCAGCAAGAACGTAAAAAATCAGTCCGTCGTAAGCTCAATGCGATTAATACCGAGTTTTACGGTAAGAATGTGTTGCTGGTGGATGATTCGATAGTTCGCGGTACTACTTCAGAGCAAATTATTGAAATGGCAAGAGAAGCGGGTGCTAACAAGGTGTATTTTGCCTCGGCCGCCCCTGAAATTCGCTTCCCTAATGTCTATGGCATTGATATGCCAACCACTAATGAGCTGATTGCTCATGGTCGCGATGCCGATGAAATTGCCCAGATTATTGGCGCTGATGGCATTATCTTCCAAGATTTGCCCGATTTGATTGCCGCCGTTAGACAAGAAAATCCGGACATTGCCCGTTTTGAAACCTCAGTATTTGATGGTATCTACATTACTAACGATGTTGACCAAGCTTACCTTGATCAATTAACCGCGCAGCGTAATGACAACAGCAAGACTACCCGCAATAAAGATCTAGGCACTAACCTTGAATTGCATAATGTCTGCCACCCGTAAGGGATAAATTGCAGCATTGCTAGTCACTTAAGTAAAACCACAGCCTTGGCTGTGGTTTTTTTCTTGCCGAAACTAGTAGCAAACGCTAAAGTTACTGTAAATTTATCCAGTGCTTCGGTGGCGGTGTTGTTAAGGTCACTATGGGTGTACTGATTGGCAGTTTGACTGCCATCTTCTTGAGCCCATGGCTGAACTCATTCGGGGTTACCAAGCCAATTAACGCCGCCGTCTGGATAATATCGTGAGCTTTAGAGCAGGTAAGTCAGTGTGAGATTATTTATTGCAGAAAAACCCAGTTTAGGCCGAGCATTGGTTGATGTGCTACCTAAACCCCATCAACAACATGATGGCTATATCAAGGCCGGCAATGGCGATGTAGTCACTTGGTGTATTGGCCATTTATTGGAACAAGCTGAGCCTGAAGCCTATAACCCAGATTATAAAAAATGGGCGTTAGAGCATTTGCCGATTGTACCCACTGAATGGAAATTGGTGGTTAAGGCTAACACTAAAAAGCAATTTACTGTGGTCAAGAAACTCATTAAAGACGCTGATGTGTTAGTCAACATGGGCGACCCAGATAGGGTCGGGCAGATATTGATTGATGAAGTCATTAATCATTGTGGCGTATCTAAAGCCAAAAAAGCGGAAGTATTGCGCTGCTTAATTAGCGACTTAAATCCAGTTGCAGTTAAAAAGGCGCTTAATAATCTAAGAAAAAATACTGACTTTATTCCCTTAGCAACCTCAGCGTTAGCTCGAGCTCGCGCTGATTGGCTGTATGGCATTAATATGACGCGCCTATGCACTCTGCAAGGGCGACAATCAGGCTATAACGGCGTGTTATCTATCGGCCGCGTGCAGACACCTGTATTAGGCTTAATCGTTCACCGCGATCTTGAAATTGCTAATTTCGTCTCTAAACCTTTTTATGAAGTACTGGCAACTTTCTTGACCGCGAGCAATGAGTCTTATCAGGCCAAATGGCGCCCGAGTGTCGCCTGTGAGCCTTATATGGATGAAGATAATCGGGTGTTATCAAAGGCATTAGCCTTGAATGTGATTTCACGGGTACAAGGGCAAACGGGCAAAGTAGTCAATGTCACTCAAGCCAAAAAAGCCACGCCGCCACCACTGCCTTATAGTTTATCGGCCTTACAAATTGATGCCGCCAAACGCTTTGGCATGAGTGCTCAAAGCGTGCTTGATACTTGTCAGCAATTGTATGAGCGCCATAAGCTCATCACTTACCCGCGCTCTGATTGCCGCTATTTACCAAAAGAGCATTTAAATGATGTGCCGCAAGTCATTAGCGCCATCCGCCATTCTTGCGCAGCTTTACAAGATGCGGCTAACAATGCCAATGTTAGCCTTAAATCTAAGGCGTGGAATGATAGTAAAATCAGTGCTCACCACGCGATAATCCCGACCGCGAAAGCCACAGATTTAAGCCGCCTCTCTAGCGCCGAAAACAACATTTATGAGCTAGTAGCGCGCCAGTATTTAATTCAGTTTTATCCGCATTTTGAATACGTGGATAAACAAATAGATACTGAAGTCGCCGGTGGATTATTTATTGCCAAACAAAAGGATGTGGTTGCCCTAGGCTGGAAAGTGTTATTTCCGACTAAACCCAATCCTCAAGGCGAAAGTGAGTTTTCTGCCATCAGTTTGCCACAGGTGGCAATTGGCGATGGCGTTCATTGTCAGCAAGCCGATTTAGTCGAAAAACAAACGACAGCACCTAAATTTTTTAATGATGCTAGCTTACTCTCGGCCATGACAGGTATTGCGCGCCATGTCACCGATCCGGCCATTAAAAAGGTGTTACGCGATACCGATGGGTTAGGCACAGAAGCCACGCGAGCAGGCATTATTGAACTGCTATTTAAACGTCAGTTTTTAACTCGCCAAGGCAAAGATATTCGAGCGACCGAGGTTGGCACTGAGCTTATTTGCTCGCTCCCTAAGCGCATGACTATTCCTGATATGACGGCGCACTGGGAATCACAGTTAGAAGCCATTAGTCAGCGAGAGATTAAATACGCTCATTTTATGGATCCTATTACCCAAAACATTGGCGTATTAATCGATGAAGTGAAATCCGTGACCTTTAGTGGTTTAAAAGGCAAGGGCACGCCTTATAAACCCAAAGGGGCGTTTAAAGGCAAAGCCAAAACAACCAATAAGGCCAAGCCTCAAGCGAATTTCAAGCCTAAGGCAAAATAAGCGGTATGCTCCGCGGATTTGGAGATTGACCTTGTAACATTTCACTCTGAGATGAAGTTGCGGCTTATCTCTGGATCTGTTGTCTACGGCTTGGCCTTGGCTAAACGCTAGCTATTAATGGTGATTGATGCGTGGATTACTCATAGATTTTACTCGCTGAGGGATCCACTTAGACTAGCGTTAATTATCGGCTTGGTTATTGGCTTTTTGTTCGAGTTTGGCGCTGCGTCGAGCGTGGATAATTTGTTTTACCTCACTGCCGATATGGGCTTCGCCACGTTGTTTGGCTAAGTGAATTTGACGTTCGCGTTCTTCAAAACGGGTGCGTTGTTGCTCACTGGTGTTGGTGATGCAATGTGGGCAGCTTATCCCTTGTACAAAGTGTGGCGACTGTTTATCAGCTTCAGTAATTGGCATGCGGCAGGCGTTACATTGATCGTACTGGCCTTTGATTAAGTCATGAGTCACTGCCACACGGTTATCAAATACAAAGCATTCACCTTGCCAGCGCGTTTGTTGCTGCGGAATTTCTTCTAAGTATTTTAAGACGCCACCTTCAAGGTGATAGACCTCATCAAAGCCTTGCTCTTTTAAATAGGCGGTTGATTTTTCACAGCGAATTCCACCGGTGCAAAACATAGCCACTTTTTTATGCTTGGCGGGATCTAGGTTGTTTTTAACAAACTCAGGAAATTCGCGGAAGGTTTGGGTTTTAGGGTTAACGGCGTTGGCAAATGTACCAATCTGCACTTCGTAATCGTTACGTGTGTCTATGACTATGACTTCAGGGTCATCAATCAATTGATTCCAGTCTTGTGGTTTCACATAAGTGCCTACCACTTTTAATGGGTCTATGCCTTCAACCCCTAAGGTGACTATTTCTTTTTTAAGTTTGACCTTAGTACGATAAAAAGGCATGTCGTCATGATACGAGCATTTATAGCTGATGTTCTCAAGCCCAGATTGCGACTCTAGCCAGATAAGCAAGGCATCGATAGCCGCTTGGGTACCTGCGACCGTGCCATTAATCCCTTCGCTTGCCAGTAGCAAGGTGCCCTTGATGTGAAGTCGCTCTAAGGTTGCCAGTAATGGCCGCTGTATTTGAGTAAAATGAGGCAGGGCAACAAATTTATATAAAGCGCAAACGACAACTGACATAACATCCTCTCTTGCTGGCTGAAGCTTAATCTTCAGTGCAAATCCATTGATATTGGTAATATTACCGCCGCGCAGTGTACGCCACCTAATGCTTGCTAAATAGACAGTAAAATTGTGGGTATTCAAATGAGTTTGCTTTTGGCTGTGGTTAATGGGGGGGAGTTCACCATTTACTGACTGAGTTATTCAAGATCAAACAAACAAACGAGAATATCGGCTATGTTAGTGGCATAATCTTCACATGGACTTCAGTGAGAAATAGCCGATGAAATACGTCACTATCCCAGTTACTCCTTTTCAACAAAATTGTAGTTTGATGTGGTGTGAAACCACTAAAGAAGCGGCAGTGGTTGATCCCGGCGGTAATATTGACCGCATAATGCAGCGCATTGAAAAAGAGCAGCTGACCTTAACTATGATTTTGTTAACTCATGGTCATATCGACCATGTGGGCGGCGCCAAAGCGTTAAGCGATATGACAGGCGTTAAGATTATAGGCCCACATCAGGCCGATGCTTTTTGGCTGGATAATTTGGCCCAGCAAAGCCAAAACTTTGGTTTTGCGGCGGCAGAGCCGTTTGCGCCCCATCGCTATTTAGAAGATGGCGATGAGATTGAGCTTGGTCATCAGCAATTGCAAGTAGTGCATTGCCCGGGCCATACCCCAGGCCATGTGGTGTTTTATCATCAAGGTGAGAGCTTAGCTTGGGTAGGGGATGTGTTATTTAGAGGCTCAGTGGGTCGCACTGATTTCCCTGGCTCTAATCATAGCGACCTCATTCACTCTATTACCAAAAAATTATGGCCTTTGGGCAAAGATGTTACTTTTGTACCGGGTCATGGCCCCATTTCTACCTTTGGTGAAGAACGTAAGCACAATCCATTTGTGGCCGACCAGCTACTGGACTAATTTTGCCGTTTAGTCTGCCTTTTAACGACCGGATACGGAAAGACGTTATTGGTTACATTATCGTTAAGGGTATGACTCGCAAACACGATAGCGCTCAATTGTCCGGCCTCAATATTGTTTTTGGCATGGTACATAGCGCTATCAGCTTTTCGTAACAATTCAGTATTGTGAGTGCCATCTTCTGGATAGCGACTCACACCTAAGCTGGCCCCGAGTGTGAGCTTAATGCCATTCAGCTCCATTGGTTCCTCGATTAACGTCACAAGCTTGTTGAGCTGAGCTGGCAAGGCTTCGACCTTGGCTTGGTTATCAAGCCACAGCACAAATTCATCACCGCCAAAGCGGCCGATAAGATCCGATTTACGCAGCTTTATTTGTAAGCGTGAACTCAATTGTTGCAGGGCCATATCACCACATTGGTGGCCGTAGGTATCGTTAATGCCTTTAAAACCATTGAGATCGATAAAGATCAGCACCCCTTTTTTGCCATCGCGTTGGCAGCGCTCAAGAGCAATAGTAAATAAGCGTTCAAAGGTGTTTTTTGATAATAAGCCGCATAAATCATCATGTTCAGCCACATATTGCAATTGCTTCGCTTGTTGTTGCAAGGCGTGAGTTTGGCGACTTACTTCAATTTCCAATTCAGCCTTTAACATAGTGGTTTGCTGTAAATTTTTGCGCATTTCATTGAAATGGTTGGTAAGAAAACCAAGTTCGTCCTGGTAGTCACTAGTGACAGGTGTGGTTAATTCGCCACAGGCAACTTGTTGTACTCCCGTGGTGAGCGCCTGTATCCCAGCTTCAAAGCGTTTTAATAGCAAGACTGCGCCAATGCTAATGAGTAAGGCAAACGCCAGCAAAACCCCGCCATTTAAATACATGAGTTGTAATTGCAAGTGTTTGTGTTGATTGATGACGTGCAACTTATAGTGATACAAGCTTTCGCGCAGCGATTGAATGGCAATGGTCAATGATGAGAGCAAAATTAACTGGCTCTGCTCGCCGAGGCTAACATTTTGCTGACTTAGGGTGAGCAATTTTCGAACCTGGGTAATATCGCGCTCAAGAATAGTGATGTCGTTGCGTATGACAAGGTCATCTTTAGGGATTTTTGCTAGCGCTTGCTCAATATGGTTAATTTCCAGCAGATTCGCGGTAATTAATTTATTATCGCTGAAGTTTTTTAAGGTCCATAAATCAAAAGCTAAGGTGTCGATGGCACTGCTTAAACTTAAAATTTGTTCGAGCCGAACATTCGACTCTTGTTCGGTTTGCACTTGTTTAACGATAGCGACTAATACTAAGGCGGTGAGGCCAAGACTAAATATGATTAATAGCCGTAGTTGTTGGACAATTTTCATTAGAGTTCATCTGTGATTAAGCGCTGAGTATCTAAGGCTTGGGAATGTATAATCTGGTCAAAATCAGGCATTATTGTGCTACTGACTATGCCGGTGGTCAGGGCCCAATGGGCGCTATTTTTTAATTGCGCGAGTAAAAACTCACTGCTTGATAATCTAAATCGATAATCGGGCCACAGGCTGGTTAATTCCTTGGCATCGACCCCAAGGAAGGCTTGCACCACTCGCTGACTTTCGGCCTCATTACTTAAAATAAATAAATTAGCCGCATTGATGGCTTGTAATATCGCAGGCCACTGTAGACTGTTGGCAAGCTTTTCTTGGGTGACAAGACTGAAGCTTAATAAGCTTAATACTTGGGTATCGAAGGCTAAGCGCACGCTGGGGTTATTGGCTTGTAAGCGATAGCCATAAGGCTCCCAAATTGAGACCGCATCTACTTCTCCCGTGAGTAGGGCATTGGCAAGCTTATCGGCTGAGTAATAGCGACGTTTAATCTGCGATGACTCAAGCCCGTGCAATAGCAGTAATTGATCTATCAAGTATTCACTGGCGGAATGTTTGACAATCCCAACGTTTTTATTGATGAGATCTTTGGGCGCATGAATGCCACTGTTATCTTGGGTGTAAAGTTTTATATCGTTATCTGAGCTTGAGATATTGGCTAAGACTCTAAAATCTTGGCGACTAAAACTCATAAACATGATGGCGCTGTCAGAAGTGGTGGCTAAATCCACTTCATTATTGAGCAAGCGTTCAAGGCAAGCATTGCCACCTATGGTGGTCAGCAGCTCTACATCTACTCCGTACTGGGTAAAGAAACCTTGCTGTTTAGCTATGATGACAGGTGTTGATAGCGGCGATAACGAGACGGCAATCTTGATGGGGTCAGCCTGGGCAATACTTGATATTAACCAATAAAATCCAATAGTTATCCAAATAAATTTTGAACTGGTAACAGGCATTAATTTCATCCTTGAATTTCCAGTGCATCCTGCACTTCGGGTTACAGCGTTTACCTTGGTGATTAATCTTAATCGCTAAGTTAAGACCTAGCTTAACGACTTTTTTAACAGCTTGTTTAACTAGGCTGTTAACCTAGCTCACCAGCAGTAAATCATGCTTGTTAAAATAGTAGTGTGAAAAAATCTATCCGATTGAACTTAAGACATTAAATGCTAATTAACAAGTATTGTCATTAAAAAAAGGAAACCGAGCGGTTTCCTTTATGAGTTATGCACTAAACTCGCTCCAAATCGGCGCGTGATCTGAGGGCTTATCTATGCCTCTTAGTGGATAGTCAATATCTGCCGCGACTAAGCGCTGCGCTAGGCTTGGGGTCGCTAAAATCACATCGATTCGTAAACCGCGATTATCATCAAAGCCTTTACTGCGATAATCAAACCAAGAGAAACGCTCATTGGTACTTGGGTGTACTTGTCTAAAGGTATCGACAAAGCCCCAGTCCATTAGCGTCGCCAGCCATTGCCTTTCTTCAGGTTGGAAGCTGCATTTACCGGTTTTTAGCCAGCGCTTAGCATTGACATCACCAATACCTATATCTAAATCTAGCGGCGAAATATTGATGTCACCTATCACAGCAATGTCATCAGCATTTGAGCACTGCTCATTTAGATGCGCCATTAAATCTTGGTAAAAGCGGCGCTTAGCTGGGTATTTGCTTTCATGGTGAATGCTTTCACCTTGGGGGAAATAGCCATTAATCACAGTCAATACGCGGCCGTTTTCTTGCTGGAATTTGCCTATGATTAAGCGGCGTTGAGCCTCTTCTTCATCGGTTACAAAGCCTTTTTGCACTTCAAGTGGCGCCATTTTTGATAGCATAGCTACGCCATAATGGGCCTTACCGCCGTGATAATGGACGTGATAACCCATGGCTTCCACATCAGCCACTGGAAAAGCTTCATCATGCACCTTGGTTTCTTGAAGGCCGATGATATCAGGACTATGGCTATCAATTAAGGCTTGCAGTTGATGCAGGCGCGCTCTTAGGCCATTGATATTGAAAGACACGATTTTCATTAAGGCAATACCTTTTTGTAAGGTTTGACGATGACCTTGCTATAGACGCCTGCCGCAAAGTACGGGTCGGCATCGGCCCAGGCTTGAGCTTCAATTACACTTGCAAACTCAGCAACGACTAATGAACCAGTAAAGCCAGCATCGCCTGGATTTTCACTATCAATGGCAGGATGTGGTCCGGCAATTAATAATCGACCTTCATCGCACAGCAATTGCAGGCGAGCAAGATGCTCAGCGCGCGCGGCTAAACGCTTATCTAAAGTGTTCGGGTGATCTTCGGCTGAAATCATATACCACATTATTTGAGCTCCTTACGTTGTTCTTCACTTAAATGTTTGTAGAGGTAAATCACTGTCACTACGGTATTTATCAGGGTGAGGGCGGTTAAGCCAAACACTTTAAAATTGACCCAAAATTCTTGCGATAACCAAAAAGCGACATAAATGTTAACTAGGCCACAGGCAGTAAAAAAGGCGACCCAGTACCAAGTGACTTTTGCCCATACGCTATCGGCCACTTGCATCTCTTTGCCGAGCATGCTTTTAAGGATGGGCTTATTGATAAACTGCCCCACGATTAAGGCGATGGCAAATAATGCATACACTATGGTGACTTTCCATTTAATGAAGGCATCATCATGAAATACCAAAGTCATGGTGCCAAATATGGTTACTATGGCAAAAGTGATTAGGTGCATTTTCTCAACGGTTTTGAATATCAAATAGCTTAAAACCAGTTGTAAGGCGGTGGCTCCAATTAAGGCGCCTGTAGCAGCATAAATATCAACGAATTTATAAACGATAAAAAATACAACAAGTGGAAAGAAATCAAGAAGTTGCTTCATATAAAATTAATGTTTACCAGTAACAAAGATGCGCCGAGTGTAGCATGGCTTGAGTCTTAGACCAATCTGGCATAATCACAGTAAGATTCAAAGTTTAACGATTGGTGGGAGGAAATTAGCGCATTAAGTGTTAGCCAAAGAGTAACACTGCTAGATGTTACTCTTTGCTAATGATGATATGAACTGGCGCTAGTGGACTACTCGTCGTGAACCCGCGCTAGGGGCTGATCTTTACTCACATCATTGTTAATTAGGCCGGTTATCCTAGTTAGGTCGCCGCCTTTAGCGATTGAATAAATGCCGCCATCTCTTGCAATAATATCTCTGGCTGATGTTGATGCTTAGCAATTATGCTCACCACAGCTGAGCCTGAAATGACGCCAGCAGCGCCCGCCTTAATGGCGGCTTGCACTTGCTCAGCTTGGCTAATGCCAAACCCTAATAATGGTGGCGGCGCATTAAAGTGCTTGAGCTTATCGACTATGGCTGTGATGGGCATATTGGCAGCAACATCGGCGCCAGTCACTCCAGCTCTTGATAATAAATAGGTATAGCCGCTAGCCATTGAGGCTAACGCTTCAATATCGGCATCTGTGCTATTGGGCGGCGCAATAAAGATAGGGTCAAGTTGATGACGCTTGGCAGCCGCGACAAAAGGCTCGGCTTCTTGCATAGGCACATCGGCAATTAAGATTGAATCCACCCCAGCACTATGGGCTTGTTGATAAAAACTATCTAAGCCATTGGCATAAGCTAGGTTGGCATAAATTAACAGGCCAATGGGCAAGCTTGGGTGGCGCGCGCGAATAATGCTTATCATCTCAAAGCAATCACTCATTTTAACGTTTGCCGCGCGCGCGCGCAGGTTAGCGCCTTGGATCACCGGGCCATCGGCGAGTGGATCTGAAAAGGGTAATCCTAATTCCAGAGCGTCGGCGCCATTGCTAATTAAACATTCAATAATTTCAAGGGATAACTCTTTACCTGGATCGCCCAAGGTCACAAAAGGCACTAAGGCGCCACGTTGCTCGTGTTCAAGGCGGCTAAACAGGGCTGGGTAGCGGCTCATAATGTCTCTCCTGGTGCAGATGGGTTTAATAGGTCTGACACAGTAAATATGTCTTTATCGCCGCGGCCTGATAAGTTCACGACCAATAAGGTCTCAGTGGTGGCATTAGCGGCTAGTTTAATGGCATAGGCTAAGGCATGGGCAGACTCCAGCGCTGGAATAATACCTTCACAACGCGCTAATTGCTGGAACGCAGCGATGGCTTCATCATCGGTGGCCGATTCATATTGCGCGCGGCCAATGGCGGCAAGGTGGGCGTGCTGTGGTCCGACCGATGGGAAGTCTAAGCCGGCTGAAATCGAGTACGACTCTTCAATCTGGCCTTCCTCATCTTGCATCAAGGGCGCTTTCATACCGAAAAATATGCCGGTTTTACCGTGGCGCAGCGGCGCGCCGTGCATATGGGTGTCTATGCCTTTACCGGCAGGTTCAATACCGATTAGTTGCACTTGCGGTTCGTCAATAAAATCGGCAAACATGCCGATGGCATTGGAGCCGCCGCCAACACAGGCAATCACGGCATCAGGCAAACGGCCTTCTTTTTCTAAAATTTGGCGTTTAGTTTCGGCGCCAATCACGCGCTGAAATTCCCGCACTATGGTTGGAAATGGATGCGGGCCAGCAGCCGTACCTAAGAGGTAATGCGCCTTTTCATAGCTGCCAGACCAGTCGCGCATAGCTTCATTGCAGGCATCTTTTAAGGTGGCAGAACCTGAGGTCACAGGAATAACTGTGGCTCCCATCAAACGCATTCTGAACACATTGGGCGATTGGCGTTCCACATCTTTTGCACCCATATAAATGCGGCAATTAAGCCCAAGCAGTGCGCAGGCTAACGCTGTGGCTACCCCATGTTGACCCGCGCCGGTTTCGGCAATGATTTCTTTTTTACCCATGCGTTTAGCCAGCAATGCTTGCGCTAATACTTGGTTAGTTTTATGGGCGCCGCCGTGCAATAAGTCTTCGCGCTTTAAGTAAATTTTACATAATGGGTTAGGGCTTAAGTTACGGGTTAGGGTTAAGGCTGTTGGTCTGCCGGCATAGTTGTGCAGTAAATCCATCAATTCGGCATTAAAGGCCGGATCGTCAATGGCGCTTAAATAGGCTTGCTCTAATTGATGCAGAGCAGGCATTAAAATTTGCGGCACAAAACTGCCACCGAACTCACCAAAATAAGGGTTTAGGGTAAATTGCTTCATAGTAACCTCGCTATTAATACTGTCGCAGCTGACTAAAGGCTGCCTGAATTTTGTTGGGATCTTTAATGCCGGGGCGGCTCTCTAACCCTGAATTGAAATCTAAGCCAAGGAATCCCGCTTCTGCCGCGTTAAGTGCGTTATCAGCATCAAGGCCGCCAGCCAACATGGCGCGGCTTTTGGCAGGTAATAATCGCTGCCAATCAAAAGGCGTGCCTGTGCCACCAAATTGCTGCGCTACTCGGCTGTCATACACTAAGCGCGCTACTTGTGGGCTTGGTGAAAAGTGCTCTATATCGGTAGCAACTCCTAAGGCTTGCCACAACTCACAGTCAAGTTGCTGCGCTGCTAGCTGCTCTTTAAGATGGGTGATGACAAGCTCAGATTCATCGCCATGCAGTTGAATGGCCGTGAGTTTAAGTGTCTTGGCATAAGTCACCATTTGCTCAATGTCCGCATTAACAAACACGCCGACTAATTTAAGCGGCTGAGCTAATTGCTGGTTAAACTCCGCTAAGGCTATTGCTGCATCTAAGGTTAACGCGCGCGGTGAACTTGGCGCGAATATCAGGCCTGCGTATAGACAGCCAGCGCTAGCCGCTGCCGCTAAGTCTTGGCTACGGGTAAGACCGCAAATCTTATTCTCACCAAAAATCAAGGCGCGGCAGGCTTGATCAAGATTGGCTTGCGCCATTAACGAGCTACCAACTAAAAAGCCTTGCACTAAAGGTGCTAAGCGGCGCACGTCTTGATGACAATAAATGCCTGACTCACTAATGACGACAGTGTCCGCTGGGATTTGCGGTGCCAATTGCTCAGTCGTCGCTAAGTCAGTGGTTAAATCGCGCAGGTCACGATTATTAATGCCTATGATGTTAGCTTTTAAGGCAATGGCTCTCGTTAACTCTTGGCTATTACTGACTTCAGTTAATACATCTAAGTTAAATTGTGCGGCAAGGCTCGCTAATGCTTGATAATGCTCATCATCAAGAATCGATAGCATTAATAAAATGGCATCGGCGCCTTGATGGGCGGCAAGTGTTACTTGGTATGGCGAGATAAAAAAATCTTTGCACAAAATGGGCTGGCTAACTAAGGCTTTGACCTCAGGAATATACGCCATATTGCCTTGAAACCATTGCTCGTCGGTGAGGACGGATAAGGCCGCGGCATAGCGACCATAAACAGAGGCTATGGCTTTGATATCAAAGTCGGCACGAATTAAGCCCTTTGATGGGCTCGCTTTTTTGCATTCCAGAATAAAGCTCGCAGGCTTGGTTCTTAATGCTTGATAAAGGCTGCGAGTTGAGCGCTTAGGCGCAAGCGTGGCTTCTGGGTACGCTAGTTGCAGCTGAGCAATATGCTGATGCTTAGTGGCGACTATCTTTTCTAAAATATTACTCATGCCTGCACCTCGTTAATGGCGGCGTTTGATGTTTCAATGAGTTGCTCCAAGCGCTCCCACGCTCTTGATGTCTGTAAAATAGCGAGCGCCATGGCCGTGCCATCTTTGGGACTTGGGGCAATACCCGCGACATATAAGGCGCAGCCAGCATTGACTGCCACGGCATCTTGATGGGCGCGTTGGCCGTGACCTTGCAATATAGTGCGGGTAATGTTGGCGTTTTCCATTGGGCTGCCGCCCGTTAATGCGCTGAGTGGCGCCGTGTTTATGCCTAATATTTCAGGGGTTAACTGATAACTGATTAAGCTATTTGGCGTCACTTCAATGACATCGGTAGGGCCATGAATGGCAACTTCATCTAAGCCAGAACCATGCACTACCATAGCGCGCTTAACCCCTAAGGTTTGTAAGCATTGGGCAATAGGTTGCAGCAAACTTGGGCAATACACGCCAAGCAGCATAAAATCTGGGCGCGCTGGATTAATTAATGGCCCTAAGATATTGAAAATAGTCCGAGTTTTTAAGGCCTGGCGCACTGGCACTGCGTGGCGTACCCCGGCGTGATACTGAGGCGCGAAAATAAAACATACCCCCACATCGACTAAGCACTGCGCCGCTATCGCAGGCGGCATAGTAAGATTAAGCCCTAAGCTTGCCAATAGATCAGACGAGCCCGATTGACTCGAGACACTGCGATTGCCATGTTTGGCAACTTTGGCGCCCGCGGTCGCGGCGACTAAGGCTGCTGTGGTAGAAATATTAATGGTATTAAAGCCATCACCACCGGTTCCCACAATATCCAGTAAACCAGGCTGGCAAGATGGCTGGCTGACAGTCATTGTCTCAGCTTGGCGTGGAAATGGTGTCGCGGCTAATAATAAGGCATCCGCCGCGCCACTGATCTCATCTAAGCTCTCGCCTTTAAGTTTTAAGGCGATCAGCGCCGCCGCGATTTGGCTGTCATTTAATTCACCCGCAACAATGGCGCCAAATAATGCCTGACTCTGCACGCGGCTTAATGATTGCTGCACAAATAAAGTATCCAGTAACGGCTGAACATTAATGGCCATGATGACTCTCCTTACTCACGTACGCTAACGCTTGGGTCAATAATAAGCCGCCCTTAGTGGTTAAAATCGATTCAGGATGGAATTGAAAACCTAACACTTGATCTTTCCTATGATAAATGGCCATAGGTAAATCATCGGCGCTTGCGATAACGTCAAGGCATGGCGGCACCACAGTTGCCACTAACGAGTGATAGCGAGCAATCGGTAAAGGGTTAGGGAGGTTGGCAAATATCCCTTGGCCATTGTGAGTCGCTAAGCTTGCCTTGCCATGAACCACTTGCGGCGCACGCTCAACCTTACCGCCATAATGCTCAATCAGGGCTTGGTGGCCTAAGCAAATGCCGATGATGGGCATGTTACCTACTTGACGAGCAATCAAGGCTGCCATACAACCTGCTTGATGCGGCGCGCCTGGGCCTGGCGATAACACTAATACTTGTTGTTCATCGGTAGCGGCAAGCTTTTGACATAAATAATTGATATCAACATCATTGCGATAGATATCAACTTGATGACCTAGGCTGCGAAACTGATCCACTAAGTTGTAGGTAAATGAGTCGAAGTTATCGAGTAAGGTAATTTTCATAAGCCACCTCCTTGTTGTACCGCATTAATCACAGCTTGGGCTTTTTGACGGGTTTCCGTGGTTTCTGCCTGAGGGTCTGAATCAAATACTACCCCAGCGCCCGCTTGAATATGGGCAAGTCCTTGGCTAACAAAGGCTGAGCGAATGACAATGCAAGTGTCCATATCGCCTTGACCGTTTAGATAACCTACCGCACCACCATAACTGCCGCGGCGGCCTTGTTCGACTTCACGAATTAATTGCGCCGCGCGAATTTTAGGGGCGCCAACTAAGGTGCCCATATTCATACAGGCTTGATAAGCATGTAAGGCATCAAGTTGATGTTGTAATTGGCCTGTCACGCGACTCACCAGATGCATGACGTGGGAGTAGCGATCGACTTTGAGTAATTCAGCTACTTTTCGCGTGCCAGCTTGGCTAATTCGGGCAATATCATTACGTGCTAAATCAACCAGCATTAAATGCTCAGCTAGCTCTTTTTTATCTAAACGTAATTCAAGCTCAATGCGGCTATCTAAGTCGGCATCGATTTGACCGTTATCGTCTTTACCGCGTGGACGAGTGCCAGCGATTGGGTAGACCTCAACCGTGTTTGATGATGCTTGGTATTTCAATGCGCTTTCAGGTGAGGCGCCAAACAGACAAAAATCGGGTGCTTGGAAAAAAAACATATACGGACTTGGATTGGTCGTACGCAGTGCCCGATAAGCGCCGATGGGATTGGCGCATGGCAAAGTAAAGCTGCGCGATGGCACCACTTGAAATATATCGCCAGCGACTATGTGCTCTTTAAGGGCATCGACCTGCTGACAAAATTGCTCATCGCTGACATTGACTGACACATCCGCAGTTTGCGCTTGGCCAAAGAGGGCGGGGTGATAATCATTAGCTATGGCGCATAGGGCTTGCTGCCTATCTTTGATGCTAGCAGCAATGCTCGGCGTGTTACTAAACCCAAAGCTTTGCAATTCGGCGCTTTGGGTTTGATGGTCAATAACAATTAATTGCTCGGCTAAATAAAACAAATAATCTGGGCAATGATTAGCGCCCGTGGGCACGTTTGGCAGCACTTCAGTGGTAGCGATTAAATCATAAGCCAGCACGCCACCAAGAAACAGCGCCGCTTTGCTTTGGGCATCAAGGCAGTAGTGTTTAAGTTCGGCAATGAAAAAACGCAGGCCATCAAGGGGGGAACTGGCGACTAATCTCGCATCTTCATCCATAGGCGTTACTGGCGGCGATAAGGTCACTATTAACTTATTACTTGAGCTTGCTGAGGATGGTAACTTGGCCATTTGAGCAGGCCGCGTAAAAAACTCAGCAATCAGTGGCAGTAACTGCTGGCCATTGTCACTTAGCGCCGTGAATTCGAGTTGATAGCCCTGACAGCGAATTTCAAGGGCACTGTCACACAACAATAAGCTTTTAAGATTCGCTTTAGTGGTGACTTCAGCAGATTCCAGTAACAGGTTGTGGCGACTATGAGCATTTAGCGCCTGATAAAGGCACAAAGGGTCGGCTTGATAGCAAATGGCCGCACGCTTGCATTGGATAAAGGGGGTTGTCGTTGTCATTTTTTCTTTCCCGTAATTGCTTATCTAAACTAGCCAAGGTGTCTTTGCGGGAAATTTGCTGATAAAAAAACCCGCAGTGGGCGGGTTCTTTATTGGAGCGACACTTTATTTAGATGTGCACAGCCAACTCTACCCGCGAATGTGAGTAAAGCCACCAACCAAAAACGGTATTAGTTTGTGCTGTAAAAGTCATAATAAAGTGATATTCCTGTCATTTAGTTGTCTATAGAAAACTAGTTTTGTGACTCAATGTCAATGGAAAAAATGCAATGATGATAAAATGTCATCATAATCATGCACGGGTATCGACGTGAGCTTATGCTCATAACCCATTTATTTAAGGTGTTTTTTGCCCGCATCCATTACAATACTCCAATGAATGAAAATACTGCTGTGACCCGAGTGGTCGACCTCCATAGCCATACTACCGCCTCTGACGGCCGCTTAACGCCTGCGCAACTTGTGCAACGTGCGGCAGAAAAGGGCGTGCATATGTTGGCGATTACCGATCATGATTCTGTCGCTGCGATGATCCCGGCTCACGCCGCGAATCAAGCGTTGGAACAACCATTAACGCTCATCAATGGCGCTGAAATTTCTACTCGCTGGTACAGTTATGATATTCATGTTGTGGCATTAAATATCGATATCCACAATCCGCAGTTGCAAGACTTTTTAGATAACCAAGCTGTGCTTAGGGATCAACGAGCCCAAGAAATTGGTGTGCGCTTAGCCAAAGTTGGCATTGAGGGCGCGTATGACGCCGCCAAAGCATTTGCTGATGGCGCCGTGATTAGTCGTGGTCATTTTGCGCGTTTTCTGATTGAAAAAGGCTATGCCACCGATAACGCAGGGGTGTTTAAGAAGTACCTCGCTAAAGGTAAAACCGGTTATGTGCCTAATAACTGGGGCGACATGGCGAGTGCAATCGATATTATCCATCAAGCCGGTGGTTTGGCTGTGCTCGCGCATCCCAGTGCCTATCAATTATCGGGTAAATGGCTGCGCCGCTTAGTCACAGAGTTTAAAGACGCGGGTGGCGATGCCATGGAAGTGGTATTAGGCCAACAAAATCTTGATGATAGAGCCAATCTTGTGGCCTTGAGCCATAAACATGAATTATTGACCTCAGTGGGAAGTGATTTTCATTTTGTCGGTGGCTGGGTTGAACTTGGCCGTAATTTATTTTTACCTGCTGGCCTTAATTGGGTTTGGCAATCGCCTTTATGGAAGGACAGATCATGAGCCAATTTTTTTATGTACATGAACAAAACCCGCAAACTCGTTTAATTAGCCAAACAGTGGCCATTTTACGCAGCGGTGGCGTGATTGTTTACCCAACCGACTCAGGTTATGCCTTAGGTTGTTTATTGGGTGATAAAGATGCCATGACTCGTATCTCGCGTATTCGTCATATCGAGCATGACCATAATTTTTCTTTGATGTGCCGCGACTTGTCTGAAATCTCTATCTACGCCAAAGTCGAAAATCAAGCGTATCGGGTAGTAAAAAGCTGCACTCCAGGACCTTACACTTTCATTTTTAAAGCGACTAAAGAAGTACCTAAGCGCTTACAAAATGATAAGAAAAAGACTATCGGTATTCGCGTTCCTGACAATATTATTGCTCGTGATTTATTAGAGGCTTTAGGTGAGCCTTTGATGTCGACCTCGTTAGTGATGCCTGGCCAAGAGTTTGCAGAATCTGATCCTGAACATATCCGCGATATTTTAGAACATCAGGTTGATGCGATTTTACACGGTGGTTATTTAGGTGAAAAACCTACCAGCGTGATTGATTTGTCTGAAGGTGAAATGGAAGTGTTGCGCGAAGGCGCGGGCGATCTATCGGCATTCCTTTAATAGCCATAAAAATACAGGTATAATACCGCGTTTTGCTGAAATTATGGCAAGAGATCCATTATGGAGCAGCGCATGCCGGAGCTAACGGTACAACATAGTTTACCTTTGGCCATTATTCGCGGCGAACCTGTGCAAGAGTGGCCGACAGATTTGTTTATTCCACCTGAAGCGCTTGAGGTATTTTTAGAAGCGTTTGAGGGGCCACTTGATCTGCTCTTATACTTGATCCGTAAGCATAAGTTAGATGTAGTCGATGTATCTATCGCCAAAATCACTAGTCAGTACCTTGAGTATATTACCCTGCTCACCGACTCTCGGGTTGAGTTGGCGGCTGACTATTTAGTGATGGCTGCGACCTTAGCGGAAATTAAATCGCGAATGTTGCTGCCGGTGATAGCAACAGATGACAATAATGAGGAAGAAGATCCTCGGACACGTTTAATAAAGCAACTGAAAGCTTATGAAACCATCAAGCAAGCGTCTTATGATTTAGATGCCTTGCCAAGGCTTGAGCGTGATTATTTTCAAGCCACTGCGGCATTAACCGCCGCCGAAGCAGAAATTGTGCCACCGGACGTGAGTTTGAGTGACTTGATAAGAGCGTTTTCAACAATCTATCGACGCATTCAAATGACCGAGAGCCATCACGTGCAGCGCGAACATTTATCGACGCGTGAACGTATGAGCCAAATTTTGGCACAATTAACTCGTGAAGAGTTCGTGCCATTTACGCGCTTGTTTCAGCCCCATGAAGGGCGCGCGGGCGTAGTGGTGACCTTTTTGGCCTTGATGGAACTAGTAAAAGAATCTTTGGTGGAGTTAATGCAAGCAGCTCCATTGACTGAAATCTATGTCAGAGCTAGTTAATTAATTTATGCCGATCAGTGATATTCAATTAAAACAATTGCTCGAAGCGGGACTATTTGCACAAGGACGAGCGTTAACGATTAAAGAGTTACGCCAAGGATTATTGCGTGATTTAAGTGTGTCTCGCGAACGTATTAGCGAGCAATTAGTGGTATTAGAACAAGATTATCAGGAACGGGGCGTGCAATTGGTAAAAGTTGCCGGCGGATACCGTTTCCAAACCAGAGAAGAATTAGCGCCATTTCTACAGTTAATGACTCAAGAAAAAGCACCTAAGTATTCTCGCGCCACCTTGGAAACCTTAGCTGTGATTGCTTACAGCCAACCAGTTACCCGAGGCGAAATTGAACAGATAAGAGGGGTTGCGGTTGCAAGCCAGATCATTAAAACCTTATCTGATCGTTTGTGGATCAGGGGCATTGGGCATAAAGATGTGCCCGGTAGGCCGGCATTATATGCGACCACCCCTGAATTTTTAGCCTATTTTGGCTTGGACTCCCTTGCGGATTTACCTCCGTTAACGGATGCCGAGTCGTTGGCGGCATTATTTAGTCATAGATCTACGATTGAGACTAATCCGCCACAGTCATAAGAAGAGTCGAAACTAATGAGTGAAAAATTGCAGAAAGTCTTGGCCCGTGCAGGCCATGGCTCCCGTCGTGAGATGGAGGCATGGATTGCTGCAGGTCGAGTTAGCGTAGACGGCGAGATTGCCAGTTTAGGCGATCGCGTTGAACCCGATGCTAAAATTCGTATCGATGGCCGTACTGTGTCAATGAAATCGGCTGACGATTTGATTTGTCGAGTGTTGGCTTATCATAAGCCTGAAGGTGAAATTTGTTCGCGCAAAGATCCTGAAGGTCGTCCAACCGTATTTGACCGTTTACCTAAGATCCGTGATGGTCGTTGGGTTGCTGTTGGTCGTTTGGATATCAACACCTCAGGTTTGTTATTGTTCACTTGTGATGGTGAACTGGCTAACCGCTTAATGCACCCATCGAATGAAGTTGAGCGTGAATACGCCGTGCGTACCTTTGGTGAAGTGACCGAAGCCACAGTTCAGCGTTTACGCAATGGCGTGATGTTAGAAGATGGTCCAGCACAGTTTGATCATGTCAAAGCTGCGGGTGGCGAAGGCCTGAACCAGTGGTGGCATGTTGGTCTGCGTGAAGGTCGTAACCGTGAAGTTCGCCGTTTATGGGAATCTCAAGAAGTTCAAGTAAGCCGTCTTATCCGTATTCGTTACGGTATGATTGAACTGCCTAAAACCTTGCCTCGCGGTGGTTGGATGGAACTGCCGTTGGATCAAGTGAATTACTTGCGTCAACTAGGCGGTATGGACGTTGAAACCCGCAGTATGCTGGGTTCAGATAAGCACAGTGTAGCCCGCGCTAAAGTGCGCAGCGCTAAAATTCGCCGTGCCGTTCATAAGCATAAAGTTGTTGGCGGTAAGCCAAAGCCTTCGCGTCAGCGTGGCTAACAATGTGTAGCTAATCGCTCGCATTCAGAATAATAGGTCGCATTAGCGGCCTATTTTTTTAGCTGAGATTTACTTATTTTTATCAGCCATTAATCAGAGTATTCTGCTTACTAACAATGGTGCTATAATTCATGAATATGTTCAAGCAGTTATGAGCCATAATCATATTCATGACGACTGTAGGTCGTCATCGCTAGTTGCCATAAGTATTGGTTCATCACATGCACAAGGACAGAGCATGAAGATCATCAAACATAAAAAGATTTGGGATAAATCTCCCCATAGTGCCTTTACTGACTTATGCCGCTATCAAGGCCAGTTTTATTGTGTGTTTCGCAGTGCTATCGCCCATGTGTCGGACACTGCCGAGCTAGTCATACTGGTGTCGAGTGATGGTAATAAGTGGCACAAGTTTGCAGAAGTTAGCGAACCTGAATGTGACCTTCGTGATGGTAAATGGCTGATTTTTAATAATACGCTTTACCTTAATGCCGCAGCTGTTGATAGACGCCCACAGTGCGATGCCGACAAACGTTTGCAAAGCTTAAGTTGGACAGTGACCTCGCAAGGGGTGAGTGCACCACGCGTAATCGTGAGTGATAATTACTGGCTGTGGAAATGCGCTGCTAATGCTGCGCAAAATCTCATAGTTGGCGGCGCTTATCGCGGTGGTCCAGAAGGAGACATACGCTTATATACAAGTCTTGATGGCGATACTTTTACCTGCGCCATGGCCCCTTTAAATAACCAAGGTTATGTCAATGAAGCGGCGCCGCTGTTTGTGGAAGATGATTTGTATGTACTGCTGCGGCGTGACCCTGCCTATGATGATAGAGGATCAGCGTTACTTGGCTGCGCGCCAGCGCCGTATCTTGACTGGCAATGGCTGGAACTCACTTGCCGCGTTGGGGGACCTACCTTATTTAGCTGGCATGATAAATTATTGGCCATAGTGCGCCTGTATAACGATAACACTCGTACCTCTCTTATCGAGATAGATAAAGTGACAGGGCAGGTGACAGAATGCTTAACTATGCCTTCTGGCGGTGACACCAGTTATGCCGGCGTCGTGCTGGAAAATGATTGTTTATCCCTCAGTTATTACTCATCCCATGAAGGTCATAGTTGTATTTATTTCGCGAAAATATCGCTAAGTTAGTCAGTGGTTTGCAATATACCGCAAGTGGCTAAGGTTAAGAGGTCGATGCGCGCATCGCAACTTGTCGACTGAATCTGTATACTGCGCGTCCCAGCATTATTGTCATTAGTTTCCTATGTCAGTTAGTCATCAAGATTTCAAACTCTATAAGCCCTTTGGTTATTTAAGTCAGTTTCTCCAAGAACCACGTAAAAATAAAAAACGCCTAGGTGAGTTATTTGATTTTCCCGCTGGCATTATGACCATTGGCCGCTTAGATCATGATTCCGAAGGATTGTTACTACTCACCACTCATGGCATGACTAGCCATAATGTGCGCAGCGCTGATGTTGAAAAAGAATATTTCGCCCAAGTCGATGGCGACATTAGTGCAGAGGCTATTGCTGAGCTTGAGGCTGGTGTGACTATTAAGGTCAAAGGCGAAATCTATATGACTAAAGCATGCCGGGTCCGCAAACTCGATGAATGTCCAAATTTACCTGCCAGAGGTCATAAAATTCGTGATGAGCGCCATGGGCCAACGAGTTGGGTGGCCTTGATTTTGCGAGAAGGTAAAAATCGGCAAGTGCGCAAGATGACGGCGGCGGTTGGTTTTCCAACCTTAAGATTAGTGCGGGTGCGTATTGGTGCGATTTCTATTGATGGCTTGCACGTTGGTGAAGTGCAAGCCATCAAGATTGCAAGTGAGCTAAGGGCTGATTAGTTAAGAAAAACAACCTAAGTATCACTTGGCGAATTTACTGCGCGTTAAAGGCCTGACCGTTAACCTCTGCGCTGTCATCTGTCATCAGGTACAAATAGGTCGGCATAATATCTGCGGGGGTTTTTAAGGTTGCAGGGTTCTCAGCCGGATAAGCATTGGCGCGCATGCTCGTGCGGGTTGCACCTGGATTAATGCTATTTACTCTAAGGTGCGTGCCATCAAATTCATGGGCTAATACTTGCATCATGCCTTCGGTTGCAAACTTAGAAATGGCATATGCGCCCCAATAAGATCGGCCTTGGCGACCGACACCGCTTGAGGTGAATACGATAGAAGGTTTTTCTGCCAGCTTCATCACAGGTAGGAGTGCCTTGGTCATCATAGCTTGCGCGGTGACATTGACCTGCATAACGTCGTTAAATGCACCCATGTCCATATGCTCAAACGGACCGAGCACCCCAAGCAAACTGGCGTTATGTAACAGACCATCGAGTTTACCAAACTGCTCAGCTATGGTTTCGGCCATATCTTTATAGTTTTGCTCGGTGGCGCCCTTCATATCTAATGGCACTATGGCAGGTTTTGGGCCACCAGAGGCTTCAATCTCATCATACACAGCTTCTAATTTGCTAACGGTCTTGCCGAGCAGAACAACGAGCGCGCCATGACGCGCAAAAGTGATGGCGGCGGTTTTACCTATGCCATCGCCTGCACCTGTCACTAAAATAATTTTTCCCTGTAAAGCGTCACTCTTAGCTTGATATTCCAACATATATTGATACTTCCCTAGAACGCTAAAGCCTATCATCACAGGCCATTTAGCTGGCCTCTATCATGCGTTTAAAACAAATGAATGATTAAATCCCATTTTAGCTATGGTTAAGTGTGACAAAAATGTAGCTAAGTCATTACTTTTACGTTAGCTTTATTTGTAGCTCAGGACGTTTTTTGTCCTGTTGGTCATGGTTCTCGACTATTGTGACCAATTTCCTGAGGAAAACAAAATTATTACAACAAGATTTGGGGATGAAAGATGAAAAGACTCTTTTTGAGTGTTGCAATTGCATCTGCACTGGGACTCACAGGATGTGGTGGCGATACATATGATGATTTAACCGAAACGACTAAGCCGTTAATCCCAGTATCTCAAATCGCATTTGATCCCGCTAATGCCGTTTTACCAATACCTAATGACTTATTGTTTAGTGGCACCACTGACGGCACTCTTACCATTCCTGGTGAAGCCACGGGAAATTATGTTGATCCACAAATCGCTTTAGGGGCGTTAGACGGCTGGTCCACTACGTCACCTATTAGCATTAAAGTGATCCCGCCTGCTGGAACTACCACCACCTTAGATGCAACGTCTGTGATGCAACCTGGCGCAGTCGTGATGTACGAAGCGACTGTTGGCGGCGCATTATCATCAGATCCTGAATGTAAAGATGCGCTGTCAGTGTCAGCTTGTAAAATCGGTGAAGAGCTTGTGTTTGGTGTGGATTTCGTAAGTACTGCCTCTGGCAACACTATTGCGATTGTCCCGCTCAAACCATTAAAACCAAATCAGTCTTATGTGTATGCTGTGACCAGTTTAGTACAAGACTCAAATGGTCAATCTGTCGCTGCTTCAAATACATATGCTTTGCTAAAGCTTGATATTGATACCAATCCGCTCGAAACCCCATCGCAGCTGTTGCTGCAAGGGCTAGTTAATAGCTATGAAAAAGGAATCGCGGAAGCTGGTGGCGTTGATGCGGAAGAGATTAGTTATGCTGGCTTATTTACCACTCAGTCGGTGGCCAATGTTTACGAAACCAATAAATTATTAATGGCCAGCCAAGACCCCTATAAGCCAAAGTTTAAAGTGCTGCCTACACCCGCAGGTTACACAGTAGCCACCGCATTAGGCATAGCACCATCACAGGACCTAGCCTATGTGACAGCTAACTTAGCCGATGTCTATTCTGCGGTGATTACTTTGCCTGTGTATGGCGATTGCTCTTCGGTTAAGTGCTTAGATGCCACTAATAAGCCGACTATCAATGGTCGCTGGCAGGCACAAGGTGATAGCCCTGTCGCTGTATTATTAGCGCTGCAAGCTAAGACCTTAAGTAATGAAAACTTTGCAGCCCAAGCAGTAGCTCAAGGAGTCGACCCGCAAGCGGCGTTAACTAACCCAAGCTTACTTGCCGGTAAAACTTGGTTGCTCGATAGCGGTAAGCCTGCAGATGCTGCTAAGCATCTAACTAAGTTTAACCCTATCGTTAAAATCAAAGGTTATGAAGACATCCCTGTGCTCATAACCCTGCCAAATGCGGCAAAATTGGCAGCGTTTTATGCAGCGCAAGGCATACCTTTTGTGCCGCCAACTAAAGGCTGGCCGACGACTATGGCCATGCATGGTCTCGGCGGTGGTAAAGAAATGGCCTTAGCCTATGCCGGTACTTATGCTGCCAATGGCGTTGCATTAGTGGCGATTGATATGCCACTGCATGGGTCGCGCTCATTTGATGCTGATAAAGATGTTGGCACTGGCGGTAGCTATGAAGTATCAGCCACAGATCCATCTTTTGGTGCTGTGATTGGTAAACCTAATGCATTTGCTAAAGGTAATCCGCTGGTATTTGTGAATATCGCCAGTACCTTAAGTGTGCGAGATAACTTCCGCCAAGCGGTATCCGATCACTTAGGTGTGCGTTTAGCCTTAACTGGTTTGGCAGGTGCCTTAGCTAATGCCAACCAGCCACAAATATTTGATGTGTCAGGTATTAGTGCTCAAGGTTTAAGTTTGGGCGGTATAGTTGGTACCACCTTTGCTAATTACGCCAGTACCGGTTTAGTTAACCCGGCTACCGGTCAGGCATTACCTAACGCGTACGCTTTAAAATCTGCCTCATTAGTAGCGCCAAGTGGCGGTTTAGCCGGTTCATTTGCAGGCTCTGCGACTTTTGGCCCAGTGCTGTTTAATAACATCACAGCCAGTGAAACCTTTAAAGCCTTAGTGACTGCAGCAAATACCTCAGGTTTCGCGCCTGGTTCGGATGAGTACAATGCGTTAGTAAAACAAGTGTATGCCAACTTTATCCCAACCTTCGCCTTTGCGGTGCAAACAGCGGTTGATAGCGCTGATCCGATTAACCAAGCGGCTAGTTTAATGGCGACTAAGTTACCTGTGCAGTTAATTGAAGTGGCGGGTGATGGCGTTAACTTGCCAGATCAAGTGTTACCTAACAAGGTTGAAGGTTTCCCGCTTTCTGGAACTGAGCCGTTAATTAGCGCGTTAGGCCTTGAGTGTATTGACTCGACTCGTGTGGGAAGTGGCGTCGCGCGCTTCTTAAAAGGTCATCACAGTTCAATCGTTAGTCCGAGAGAAATCGCTGGGGTGACCGATGGCTCGGCGCTGGCAGCAACCGTTGAAATGCAATCGCAAGTGGCCAGTTTTGCGAAATCTGCGGCTGTGGGCACTGCCACTACAATAGTTCGAAATTCAGTGTTATTAAAGTCATGTGATTAATTGCTGACTTAATCGAGTGTAGCTATATAAACCCAGCCAAATGGCTGGGTTTTGTTTTTGGGGCGGCAATCATTGGCGGCAATGATTACGGCTGTTAGAATAAGCGTCATTGAATTTGCCAAGGGTATTTGGCGTCCATAAGCTTGGAGTAAGTGTTGGAATTTATTTATGAATATGGCCTATTTTTGGCCAAGGCTGTCACAGTTGTCGTTGCCATTGGCGCCATAGTTATTTTAGTGTTAGCCAGCGCCGTAAGACAAAGGCCTCAGGCTGGTGAATTACGCTTAACCAATATCAGCGAAGAATTGCAGGAGTTAACGCATCACCTGCAGGAGCAACTGCTCAATAAGAAGCAATTAAAAGCCTATGAAAAACAATTAAAAGATGAGCAAAAAGCCAAAGATAAACAAGTGGATGAAGAGCCAGTTTCTCGCGTCTATGTGATTGACTTTAAAGGCAGCATTGATGCTAATGAAGTGGCTTCTTTGCGCGAAGAAATTAGCGCGATTTTAACCATAGCGACTAGCGCAGATGAAGTGATTGTCAACGTTGAAAGTGGCGGCGGCATGGTGCATGGTTACGGTTTAGCGGCAAGCCAGCTTGATAGAATTCGTCAAGCCAATATCCCATTAACTATCTGCGTCGATAAAGTCGCGGCTAGTGGTGGTTATATGATGGCATGTGTGGCCAATACTGTGATTGCCGCTCCTTTTGCCATTGTGGGCTCGATTGGCGTTATAGCGCAAATACCTAATTTTAATAAGTTATTAAAGAAGCACGACATTGATTATGAGCAGCACACTGCCGGTAATTTCAAACGTACTTTAACTGTATTTGGTGAGAATACTGATGAAGGTCGCGCTAAGTTCCAAGAAGAATTGGAAGCCACTCATGAATTATTTAAAACCTTCGTGAGCAATTATCGCCCGCAATTGGATTTGAGTGTCGTGGCAACCGGTGAGCATTGGTACGGCCAGCAGGCGTTAGCATTAGGGCTGGTGGATAAAATCAGTACTAGTGATGATGTGTTGTTAGGCCTAGCGCGCAACAAAACAGTTATCAAGGTTAGATATCAAATCAAGAAAAAGCTGGCCGATAAGATTGCCCATGGGGCTTCGTTATCTGTAAGTGCCATTTTTAATAAGTTGGCCGAGAAAAATCAGTCAACTCATTAATCATAATGTGAACATGAGAGTGTGATTGAAGCCTGCCTTGTGCAGGCTTAATTAGATGGTCCGCCTCACCCCTAAACTAAGCTTAGGGTTAGGCAAACAAAGAGGCGAACCATCATGTCTACTATTAAAGTAATTGGGATCGATTTAGGCAAATCTTCTTTTCATCTTGTTGCTCATGACTATAGCGGTCGAGAGCAATTTCGAAAGCATTTATCTCGCGCAAAACTTATTGAGTTTTTAGCTCAAACACCCGCAACAATCATAGCCATGGAGTCATGTGGTGGCTCACATTGGCTCGCTCGAAAGTGCCAGTCTTTTGGGCACGAAGTTAAACTCATTCCTCCGCAGTACGTTAAACCTTACGTTAAACCTTACGTTAAAACTAATAAAAATGATTACATCGATGCTGATGCAATAGCGGAAGCATCAACACGCCCATCGATGCGCTTTGTTGGTGTTAAAACTGAAACTGCTCAGGTTATCTCAGTGATCCAACGTATTCGTTCTAGTTACGTAAAAGAGCGTACCGCGTGCATGTCCCGTATTGGAGCTATCTTGCTTGAATTTGGTATGAGCTTCCCTAAAGGGCATAGCAAGATGAAGAGCCTATTTCAATGGCTTGCTTATAGTAAAGAATCTATTCCTCAGATGTTAATGCAGGAGTTGATTGAGCATCACGAATACTATTTACAGCTTAATGAGCGTATTGCAGGTCAAGATAACAAGCTGAAACAGCTTGTCGAGCAAAATGAAGATGCTCAACTGCTTAAATCTATCCCAGGTGTGGGAAATTTAACAGCGAGTCAGTGTTTAGCGGATATCTCCGATGTGGGTCACTTTAAAAATGGACGACAGTTAGCCGCCTGGATAGGGCTTGTCCCACATCAATACTCAACTGGCGGCAAAACCACGCTTTTGGGGATAAGTAAGCGCGGCAACAAAGCGTTGAGGACGTTATTCATCCATGGTGCACGGTCGATTTTATCAAGGCCAGAGGTTGCAGTCGCTGTTTTTGGTGAATGGATTTTGGAGTTAAGAGCCAGAAAGCCATTTAACGTAGCGGTTGTCGCTTTGGCGAATAAGTTAGTGCGGATAGCGTGGTCAGTGTTATCGACCAAGCAAGCATTTGAAGTAAGAGTTTAAGCCGAGTTTGCAGATGATAAAAAAGATGGCAGAACGGTCAGACCACTAGATTGAAGACCTGACATAAAAAACAGCAACGCAGTATGCTTTGGGCTTTTTGAGGACAATCTAGCGCGGAACTCATCGTGGAGCGGGTGGTAGCACCTAATGAAGACTCCGAATACATTAGCGCAAACCAACCTCGTTATCGAAAATATCATTTGCAATAACGAGGCGGACCATACATTTTTTATGGAGTGTCAAAAGCTTCTTGTATTCAAACCATCCTTTGTTAAGTTAGTGTTAATGTGGTTTGGTAAGGATTTTTTATGTTTGGTTATAAGGCGCAAGCGACGGTCGGCGATCAGGCTTATCCTGCATATGAACTCAGAAGGATTATTTCATCCTTAAACAAGTATTTGCCTGAGCCTGAGCCTAAGCGTCAGCTCGCCGAGTTGTTTGAAGAGCTTAATTTAAGTCGTTCGCAATTACTCAGTTCAACCAAGGTTTACGTCTGGCAAGTGCACTTAGCTATGCATTACGCCAGACTGTGGCTTGGACGCTCAGCTGGCGCTTTAATTGGTCAGGAATATCAACCTAGAGACTTAGATTTACTGTTACCGCATTTAAGTGGGTGCGCAAATTTATCTGACTGCTTGGTTTTAATTATCAATAACCCGCAGTTAGTGGGCAGTTTTTCTGATTCTGTGGTGCAAGATAATGGCGATTTTCTCTCGATTCGTTGGCTTAATACCAGCGGTTTAGCCAAAGAAGTCTATTGCGATCTATTTGTGTTGAGCGTAACCGCATTAATGACAGTGGCGCGCCAGCTAACGCTCGCGCCAGTGCAGTTCAGCGTTATTGAATTATCATGTAGCGCAAACGACATCACTATTGGCGAAGATTTAGCAGCAGATATCCGGTTTAACAGTGATATTTGCCAATGGCGTATCGCTAAGTCGTGGTTAGCTTTACCTGTGAGTACCGGTGTGAGTGCGCTCAGTGTTGATGACGGGGCTGCGCGCGATTCCATTAGCGAGCAAGTGATTAACTATCTTAGGGATGCAAGTCCCTGCATGCCTGCCTTTGCGACCGTTGCCGCGGCGCTTAATATGAGTGAGCGCACCTTAAGGCGGCGCTTAGCTAACGCCCATTGCAGTTATCAGGTGTTGCTCGATTTAGTGCGAAGTCAAACGGCGCTCGCGTTGATCATTCAAGGGCAATTAAGTGTGAGTGAGATTGCAGAACAAATGGGATACTCGGATGTGTGTCATTTCAGGCAGAGCTTTAAGCATTGGCTAGGGTTGCCGCCAGGCTATTTCCGCCAATAATAGTCGTGGCTTGGTTAATCGTTAACGGTTAGAGCATGCTAGCAAGTGACTAAAGGTTGTTGTTTAAGCTCCTCTATTAAAAGTTCAGACCAAGCTAGCGTTTGCTAACTTGGTCTGAGGTTATTAGCTTGGCTACTTACTGAGAGCAAGCCGCTGCTGGTAAGCGCTTAATCCATTCATGAATTAAGGCCACACCTTCATCATGACTTAAGCTGCGACCAATTTCTGGCATTCTGTCACCAGGATTAGTCGAGTCCATTCTAAAGTGCATAATGGATTTATCTGGGCTGCCAGGCACTATGTCATAACCTAAATCGCCGCCGCCATAAGCAACCGGGGACTTACAAGTGCCATGAGCAAAGGCATTTTCACCGTCATAGGGACGCCAGTATTCCAATTTAAGACCTGTATTCGAGGCGTTACCTTCAGGACGGTGGCAATGGGCACAGTTGATATCCAAATAGCCTTTAGCTGTGGCCATCAATTCACTATCAGATAATGCGCTAACTGTAGCCGCATCACTATCCTTAAATACTGGCTGCTTAGGTACTTGAGCTAAATCAGGTAATTGACTCAAAATACCGCTACTTTGCCAGTGAGTTAATTGGTTTACTGCACCAGCGCCATAATCCACAGTATTGTTTAAGTGCCGCGCCTTTGGACCTATGGGCATAAACACTGAGTTAGCATCGCTGCTGGGTTTAAATTGATGACATTGCTTACATTGATTGGTGGATGGCACCACATAATCAAAGCTTAAACTTGCCCCTTCATGGGTGATAGTTTTCGCCTGAATCGCCCCAGGTTTTGTTAACATCGCATCAGATTTTTGGGCGTTCCACACAAAGGGTAGGGCCGTCCAGCCTGTGGCGCGTTTGATTAATAAGCGCGTTTCAATCAGCTCTTCATTGGAAAAACCACGATTAGCCGTGTTTTGCGGTAATGCGAAGGTTTTTGCAATCACAGTACCTACAGGGAAATCAAAACTTTCATTTTGAGAGTAGGTAGCGGCTTGTCCATTAGGCACAAACACAAAGCGATACTTACTGGCGTAATCAGTAAACAACTCAGTGTTTAACCAATAAGGCATGCCGCTTGATTGTGGGTTAATGGTTGGGTTGGATTTATCGGCAAACAGTTGGTAATCAGAGAGTTTTGGACAATTGGCTCCAAGTAAGGCATTCCAATTCACTTGACCTGCGGCGCTAGTGCATAAAGATAAATCGCCATCGCCGACTAAGCCGCCTTCACCTTCACCTATGCTACCCCCACCGCCAACGACATTACCGCCATCACACCCTTTGGTATCATCATCCACGCCGCAACCAAAGGTTTTATCGCCAAAGGTAACGGTATGAACGGGCAAACTCACCTGCGCGCAATTAAGTAAGTTAGTCGCTTTGCGCTCATAGAGAATGTTGGCAATATTAAGATCGGTATTGTCGTTGGAATACATTTGACCAATGGAAACATCGCCATTATTTTGCGCGCACACATTGTCACTGCCATCGCTAGCAAAGGGTAATTCTTTTAAACCTAAGTAGGCAGACGTGCCATTGTTAGACAGTAATTCCCCTAAACCATCGTAAAGAATGCCGGGCATATTGCCATGGGTCAGAACATAGGCCTGAATAATATCCTTGATTAAATAGCCGTTAGGCTTAGTGCCGTAATCTGTGATGAGGTTATCGTGCAAATAAATGTTGCGCGGGGTTGGGCGCCAACCATCGCTAATGGCTTGACCGGGTTGACCATAAGTGCCAACAAAGGCTTGAATATCAGGCTCAGCGATAAAGAAGCTGCTAACTGTGACCCCTAAGGTGTCATGACCGGTAATGGTATTATCAAAGATTTCTACATCCGCGGTAGAAAGCACAATTAAGCCAGTGCCGGGTGGCACTATGTGAACACCGGCGGGATTAGCTGACGCATTGGCAAAATTGGGGGTATTGTTGTCGTAAATTTTGTTATTAAATACCCGCACGCTTGAGCCGTATCTTTGGTTACCTATGGGCAAGTCAAAAATTAACACGCCGCCGGTATTACCCATGGCTTCGTTGTTATAAACATCAGCATATTTCGAGTTTTCAATCTCAATACCCGCGACGTTCTCTTTGGCTATATTGCGGCGCACTACAATGTATTGGGATTGACCCACATAAATACCGGCATCGGCACTGCCGCGCACATAAGAGTCTTCAATCAGAATGTTTTCGCATTCGACTGGGTACAAGCCATAAGCGCCGTTGTCTTTATCCAGCGCACCGTCCCAAATAGTGGCAACTCGGCGCAAAATAATACCGTTGGTATTTTTAAGCTTGATGCCGTTGTTTTTAGCTTCGTTGACGGCGAGATCTTGAATGATAATGTTGCGCGCGTTTTCAACCAAAATACCATCGCCTGACTTTGCATTGGCAAAGTTGAGTATGGTTTTATCTTTGCCATAACCTGTGATGGTAATGTTTTTAGCAAAGCTACCGTCACCATCCACGTCACCATCAAAGAGTAAGGTGGATTCAATCATAAACTCGCCTTTAGGTAAGGCGATGACATCACCACTTTGGGCATTGATTAATGCGGCTTGAATTCGCGAAGTTAAGTTGTCACCAGCTTCAATGATAATCGCGCCTGCTGGAAAGGGGGTCTCGGGTTCGACTGTGGGTGGCGTCACTTCTACCAGAGGAGGATTATCATCATTGTTACAACTTGAGAGTGATAGGGCGATGGCGACTGACAATACACTTGGCAATAACCATTGAGGCATCTTGTTGGACATAGCATCTCCTGCTTTTCATTGTTATTTGTATTAGCAAAAGATTGCATTGACGCATTTAATATTCAATGTGAAATCTGGCCACATTTAATTAACAATTAAATTTGGGGAGCTAGGCGAACTAAGACGTGGGAGATTGATAACCAGAGTGAGGTTGAATAGGGCAGCAGGTGCTGAGGTGCAAGATCGCCACGTAAAAGCTTAGAAAGGCGCAGTAAAAGCCACTTACTGCACCTGTGAAGACTCTTATGGAACTATATAGCTTAAATGCTGGTGGAAGCGGATCATTAACTCATCTTGATGTTGATTGAGGCCAATCTCATTGGCAAATTGCTGCAGCAATAATTCCACTTGATTGATGAAGCGGCCGTAACAACTATCAAACTGATCATCGGCTCTGGCAACTAAGATAAATTCAGCCGTGGCGACCAGTTTGTCGGCTTGCCAATGGCTTTGTAGTTGCAAGTGATTGGCGCGCGGATCAAAGCCTAACATCACCACGTCATGCTGACTTTGTTGGTCAGTAAATTTACTGTTACGCACTAAGCCTAATTGACCATTGGCAATCATGGCGGCATGCTTGATAGGGCTAAGACTTAAGGCGGTGGCAAACTTATCTTCTAAGGCTTGGTATAAGGCGGCGTAGTCGTGCTCTCTATCTAAGCTCGTCATTAAGCGGCGCGTGAGCGGTAGGCTTACCGTAATAAAGTTGCGGCTATTAGACACTTCTGGCAATTGACATTCGCGCGCCTGATAGCGCATAGGTAAGGCGCGAAACTTATAACCAAAGCTTTGCTTGTTGCCTTTATGGCTAGCAAACATGTCATAGGCTAAATGCTGGTGATCGCGAATTTTAATATCAATAGTCAGACCGCAGGACTGCTTAAATTGGCTGACGAGGCGCTGCACTTGACGATGAAAATGCGCTGAGGAAGAACGAATATCTGTGCCTGTGGCTAAACACACAATACGAATTTTACGCGGGATTTGCTTGGGCGTTTGAATCAGTTTTCTGGCTTCATGACAATTAGGGTTATAGAAAATAAACACCTGATGATCATTTTCAATGCAGTAAGATTCACTGTTATGCCTGACTAATGGCAACTTATCATTGGCTATCACATGGCAATTTAAAATCTCATTGTCATCCGCGAGTGATAAAATGACGTTTGTCATGGCTTCTAGCGAGGCAAAAGCTTGCTTGACCGTGTCTGAATAGAGAAACTCGGCACTAATGTATTGCACAGTACGGGTATCAATGGGCACATAAGCTTTTTGTAAATGACGAGACGACATACTTACTCCTTGTAATTGTCATTACACAAGAGCCTAACAATAGTTAACGATGGAAATATTGATTTGCTTCATAAATACACTATTTAGCTAAGATGTTGGTGGAATTGCACGCATTGCGGGCGTGAATTAAGCATGCGTTAACCGTGACCTGTTATCTCGATAAAAATAAGTATCTAGATAAAAAATAAGCCCACCAACAAGTATCCCTTACGCCTAGGTGAGCTTATTTTGTTTAATGCGACTTATAAGTCGATACCAAAACCAATAATGACTTGATAGTCATTTTGCATTGGCACCACACCACTGCTATTGGCTCTAGGGTTTTGGGTATGATCCCACACGAAAGATAAATCTAAATCAAAGATGTCAGTCAGTTCAACGGATAAGGTACTGACGGCATGGTGAGTATAGCCACCTGACTCTTGATTGCCATACTGCATGCGGTATTGTGCAGTGAAATCAATATCCTTGGTGATTTCAGTGTCATAGACAGTGTCGAGAACTACTGATGCTGACGATTCTGCGCGCGCTTGGTCGGCTTCTACATGGTCATAGCGGGTGTAAGAGTACGCTGGACCACCTGAGATGCTCCATTCAGTCTTACTGTTATCTATGATGTTATAACCCACACCCGAACCTACAGTTGTTCGATAGTTTAAGTTTAAAAATGGGTCTTTATATACTTCGGCAAACACTGGGCGCAGATAAAAACGCTTAGAAATAAACCAGTCAAAGGTGCTGTTTAGGCGATGATTATTGGCTGTGCTGTCGCCTTCGCTGCGGCTATAGTTACCAATATAATCGGCTTTGAATCTGGATTCTGTGCTGCGGCGAGTGGTTTTCGCTATGGCAGAATAATCAAGTTGCTCAGTGTTACCTGAACGCAAGTTAGCACCTAAGGTGATCTTGGTTGACCAGTAATTAGCCTCAGTATCTTCACCTGCAATAATGGTCATGATGTCGTTAGGGTTAAACTCAACCCCATCAATATAAGCCTTACCATCACGAATGGAGAGTTTGCCTGTGCGAGTGGTTAAGTCAGTAAAACCAACGCTAACAGTGCCTGCGCTTTGCAGCCATAAAATGTCTTCCCAATCGAGTGACAAATCATCGAGAGTATCACTATCAAAGAGCAATTTGTCATCATAGAGGTTCTTGATGTCACCTCTTAGGATTTCATCCGAGGTTAATTTAACCCAGTCATACTTAGTATTAGACGGAAATTGAAGTAGATCCGTGCGAGCTTCCTCGGTCGTGGCCAACACAGGCGCGGCAATCGCCATACTGCCTGCCATGATACAAAGGGATAAAGCTTGAATGCGCATAGCATTCTCCGATAACTAGCGGACATGACTATGTCATGCCGCAAAAAACGCAATAGTCTATCGTCAAATGCTAAAAAATCAATCACCAATGCTATCTAAGATATAAGGCAGCATCCACGCGCTGATAAGAGGCTGTGCCTCGCTATTAGGATGTAGGCTGTCTCTTTGCATTAACCGAGGATGCGGGGCGATTTCAGTCATAAAAAATGGCACTAAGGTCACTTGCTCACTGCCTTCTAATTGATGGTATACGGCATTAAATTGCGCCGCATACTTAGGGCCGTAATTAGGAGGAACCATGATTTCAGTCAGTAATACCTTAGCGTTGGCTTTTTGTGATAGCTGAATTAATTGTGTAAGATTTTCTTTTAATTGTTGTGGTGCAAAGCCGCGAAGGCCATCATTACCCCCAAGTTCGATGACAATCACATCGACATCTTGGGCCGCCAATATGGCTGGTAAACGTCTAAGGGCACCACTGGTGATTTCGCCGCTCACTGAGGCATTAATTATTTGATGCTGCGGGAGTTGATCTTGGAGTAATTGCACCCAGCCTTGCTCTTCTGATATGCCATAAGCGGCGCTTAAGCTATCGCCTAAAATCAATACCGTGGCGCCATAGCTTGATGATGCGATAGCTAACGTAGTGATAGATAACAGCAGTGACTGCTGCAGCCAAGAACATAAGGACTTTAGTGTGGAAAATAATATCATTCGCTCAATCAACCTTGAAAAAACTGTCCATACCCAAGAAGGCGAGTTAACTATCCTGCGGGGCATCAATCTTGAAGTCAAGTGTGGAGAAACTATCGCAATTATTGGTCCATCAGGGTCAGGTAAATCAAGCTTATTAGGCTTACTTGCGGCTATGGATACTCCAAGTCGCGGCGATATTATGTTAGATGGTATTTCACTGGCGAGCTTAGATGAAGAAGCTAAAGCTAAAATCAGAAAAGATAAGTTAAGCTTTATTTTTCAGTCATTTCTATTGGTTGATACGTTAAACGCCCTTGAAAATGTGATGCTGCCGGCTGAGCTTGCTGGGGTTAAGGATGCCAAAAGCCAAGCGTTAGCCTTGTTAACAAAAGTGGGCTTAGCTCATCGCATTAATCACTTACCTAAACAATTATCTGGCGGCGAGCAGCAACGAGTGGCCATTGCTAGAGCCTTTATTTGTCGCCCCAAAGTGTTATTTGCCGACGAACCCACAGGTAACTTAGATGCGCAAAACGGTGAGAAAATTGCCGATATGCTCTTTGCCATGAATGAGCACAGCGATACCACCTTAGTGCTGGTAACTCATGATGAAAAACTAGCACGCCGCTGTCAGCGGCAGTTATTGATGCAAGATGGTCAATTAACGGAAGTGACGGCAATAAAAGAAACAACAGCGCAGGTTGTGTTGGCGGAGGCGCTATGACTAATAGTGCTCCGCTAGCATGGCGCTTATTTCGCCGTGAGTTGCTCCAAGGTCAGCTAATGCTGATTATTTTGGCAATCGCCTTAGCGGTAATGGCAGTTAGTGGCTTAGCGGGCGTGAGTGAACGCTTGCAAAGCGCTATTCGCACTCAGGCCAGTGAATTCATTGCCGCCGATCTAACTTTAGATTCGCCGCAAGCCATCGAGGCTGCATGGTTAGACAAAGCCAAAAGTTTAGGCTTGAGCTCTGCCACTAATATGATTTTTAATTCCATGTTGTTTCATGATGATAAATTTCAATTAGTCACAGTGCGCGCCGTTGATGAGCATTATCCGCTAAAAGGTGAGATTGAGCTGACATCAGGTAACACTGAGCAGTTACCACAAAGTGGTGAAATGTGGTTTGAAGGGCGCTTAGCCGGCCTATTAGGCCAACCGCAAGCATTAGAGTTGGGCTTAACTGAGTTTAGGTTGACGCAAGAAATCAGGCGTTTGCCCGATGCCGGTTTTAATCCTTTTGCGCAGTCGCCCATAGTGTTAATCGCTATGAGCGATGTGGAGGCTACCCAAGTGGTGCAACCAGGCAGCCGCGTAAATTACTTGTACCAATTTGCTGGAGACAGTGACGCCCTTAAAGCGTTTGAAGATTATGTTACGCCGCTGCTGAATAACTCGCAGCGATTAAGTGACGTGACTTCATCAGAATCCCCCATTGCCAAAGCCATTAATCGCGCGGAGCAGTTTTTACTATTAGCCAGCTTGCTTGGTATCGCGCTAGCCTGCGCGGCGATAGCTATTGCCGCGCAACGCTATTGTGAGCGCCATTACGATGTTGTCGCTATGCTAAAAACTTTTGGCGCCAGCAGTCAGCAAATTCGCCATATCTTTGGCTTACATCTGCTGCTAGTTAGTCTTGCGGGGATTATTGCAGGCTTATTGTTAGGGCTAATGTTAGATAACGCCGTGAGCTTGATGCTACCAGCAGAGCTGGCATCCAATAGCCCAAGCTGGTGGCGTCCGGCCGCACTAGGGTTACTCACAGGCTTAATCAGCGCCTTTATGTTCTGTGTCTATCCATTGTGGCGATTGTTGGCAATTCCGCCGCTACGAGTCTTTCAGGCCGACTTGCAAGGTCTAGCGCTGGGTAACTGGGTGCATATAGTACTGAGCATGTTAGCTATGGGCTTATTAGGCTATCTCTACAGTGGCTCATTAACCTTAACCTTATCGGTATTGGCTGGCGGCGGGCTACTTGGGACATTACTGGCTCTCTTAGGTATGTTGATGGTTCGCTTAGGCCATGGCGTGGGAATACGGACTTCCAATCCCTTACAATTAGCCCTGGCTGGACTTAGGCGTCGTGCGCGCCAAAATGTGGTGCAATTAGTCGGTTTTTCAAGCGCGTTAGTGTTACTCCTCACTATTCTTGCTTTGCGTAATGATTTATTGAGTGAATGGCGATCGCAATTACCAGCCGATGCCCCTAATTACTTTTTAGTGAATATTGCCCCAGAGGATGAAGCGCGCCTTCAGCAATTTTTTACTGACCAGCAAATGACGCTAGGGGATGTATATCCTGTGGTGCGCGCAAGATTGGTTGCTATTAATGGCGAGTCATTGATTTCTGCGGCCATGGCTAAGCAAGGTGATGCTGGTCGTGTGGGCATTGATAGAGAGCTTAATTTGAGTTGGCAGGCGAATGTGCCTGCGCATAATCAGATTATAGCGGGCGAGTACCATCAGCATGCTGGTGAAGTCTCGATTGAATCAAAAGTGGCTGAACGTTTAGGTATCGTGCTGGGTGATGTATTAAGTTATCGCATTGATAATCAGGCGCTTGATGTCAAAGTGACTAGTATTCGATTAGTGCGTTGGGAAAGTTTACAGCCTAATTTCTTTATGTTGTTTCACCAGCAAGATTTGGCGCCGTTTGCTTATACCGCTATGACTAGTTTTTATCTTGATGATAGTCAGAAGGATAAGATTTTAGCGCTCATTCAAGAGTTTCCAACCTTAGCCATTATCGATGTTGGCGCCATGATGTCGCAGCTGCGCGGTATTGTCGACCAAGTGTCTGTGTCATTAAGCCTAGTCTTAGTATTGGTGCTGGCTGCCAGCAGCTTAGTACTGTTTGCGCAAACCGAAGCTGGAATGGCGGTGCGGCAACGTGAATTGGCTGTACTGCGCACCTTTGGTGGCAGTGGTCGGTTACTGAAAATGGCAACCGCATTAGAGTTCGCGTTATTGGGCGCCATTTCAGGTGTGATAGCGACGATAGTGGCTGAATTTACTTTATATCTATTAAAGACTCAGGTGTTTGAGTTAAATGTTATTTGGCATCCAAGCTGGTGGTTATTAGCACCGTTATTTGGTGCTACCTTGGTTGCATTACTGGGATTATGGCGCTGCCGGCAATTACTTAATAAAAATTGTCGGCAATTACTTACAGCTTAAGTCTTAAATACCAGCAAGCTGGTGTCTCAGTAAAGTGATGGGGCAAATCAAGCAGTTTGAATATGAATACAGAGCGTTGAATACAAAAGGGCATAAAGATTTAATCTTTATGCCCTTTCTTTTAAAAGAGGTGCAGTTAATGGCGTTATTAGTAAGTAGCTAAGTAACTATGTCATTAACCAAAAAAACAGAATTAAACTTCTTCTGCTTCTTTCATGCGCTCACGTTTTTCTTGCTCTTCATCAAATGCGGCTCTAATTTCATCAAGCACGGCTGAAACGTCGGCTTCATGAATCGGAGCATCAAAATGACCGGTTAGAACTGAATCAGGGAATAGTTCACCCTTTTCAAACAAGCTCCAAATTTCATCGGCATATTGGCTCGTCAATAACTGCGGCGCAAATTGACCATAATATTGGGTCATATTATTGACGTCACGTTTGAGCATGGCTTTAGCATTATTATTGGCTGCAGCGTTAACCGCTTGTGGCAAGTCAATAATGACAGGCCCTTGCTCATCGACCAGCACATTAAATTCAGATAAGTCGCCATGAACAAGACCTGCGCATAGCATCCGCACTATATCTTGCATGACTGTGGCATGGTCTCTTAAGGCTTGTTCTTCAGGGAAGCTGACATCATTAAGACGCGGGGCAACATCGCCATGAGCATCTGTGATGAGTTCCATTAATAACACGCCATCAAAGCAACCGTAAGGGGTTGGTACTCTAACGTTAGCATCCGCTAAGGTAAACAGAGCATCTACTTCGGCATTTTGCCAAGCGGATTCTTGCTGATCACGACCATATTTAGAGCCTTTCTCCATCGCGCGGGCACGGCGGCTATTGCGACTTTTACGGCCCTCTTGATATTGAGCCGCTTTCTTAAAGCTGCGCTGATTGGCTTCTTTATAAACTTTAGCGCAGCGGATATCTTGGCCGCATCGCACCATATAAACCGTGGCTTCCTTGCCACTCATCAGTTGGCTGATCACTTGGTCAACCAAACCGTCATCCACTAACGGTTGTAAGCGTTTAGGTATTTTCATTGCGCCGTTATACCTTAGTTACTCCTTGGAAGATATATTGAAGCTATTTTTTTAACTAAAAATTGGCTGACAGCTAATGTCAGCGGTCATTTCATTATCAAATAGTATCGAATTTCTATTATAGAAGGAAGTGAACTACTCGCAGCTAAAGCAGCGAGCTTCCAAGACAACTGCCTAAGCTGCTAACTTTTCTTTTTTGACGCTTCGTTGGACACTGCTAGTCGAGTTTTTGGCTCGGCCAGTCTTACGATTGCCTCCACGTCCACTATCTGACTTGGTTCTTAGAACCCCATCATCAGACAACACCGTTCCAGTGTCTAAAATTAGGTTAATTGCCCGTTTCTTAATGACCAGTGATGCGTTGTTATCTGCATTGTCAGTATTGCCACATTTGCCGCACACAAAGAGTTCTTGTGATTTTCGGTTATCGGGATGAGTGTGATCGCACTTAGCACACTCCTGACTGGTATACGGGGCGGGAATTTTGAATACAGCTTTACCCGCTTGGTAAGCTTTGTATTTGGTGTAGGTTTCTATCATGTGCCAGCCAACATTTAGGATGGACTTGTTTAGTCCGGCTTTTTGTTTGGCTTTATTTGGCAGATAGCGGCCTTGCTCGTTTTGCTTTGCCTTTGGCTTGCGCGTCATGCGTGAGGTACTTAGTGCCTCGAAAACAATAACCTTTGCTTTGCTATCGACAAGCGAGCGGCTTGTCTTGTGCGCAAAATCATTGCGGATATTCGCTTTTTTAGCATGGTGAGTAGCAATGCGATGCTTAGTTTTGTTGCGACGACTTGAGCCTTTTTGCTGACGTGCCAGTTTACGTTGCAGTCGTTTAATATAGCGTTCTGCTTTGGTCATGTTGTTTTTCTGATTATCGTAGAAATCGAACGTCATTGATCCAGCATGAACAGGAATTGCAATACCACGATCTACACCGATAGTGTGTTCTTCCAGATACTCTTTTGTTGAGCCTTGCAGAAATGCTAAATCCTCAGAATTGCTAGATAGCTCCGACTCGTCTTTGCCATTCTCATAGCAGAAAGACACATAGTATTGAGCACGCTCTTTGCGCACATACAGCGAGTTCGGGATCTCGAACTTGTTATGCGCTTTAAACGACAAGTAACCAATATTATTTGTCTTTGTGCCGATAAATAGACGCAGGTTTCCATCTTCGCAACGGTCGAAACGGAACACCTCGCGAGTTAAATGGATGCTGCCACGATCACTCTTAGACCTGCGTTTAGGTCTCCCACACCCGCCTTTCATGAACTTCTGGTAAGTTTGATACCAGTTAACCGCACTGTTACGGATAATCTGGCTAGGGCATTTATACAGCCACGGCGTTAACTCTTTTGACTTGAATTGATAAGCTTTCTGATCAATCGGCGCGTAAGTACCAATCGGGTAATACTTACGAACAAACGTCCTGTAGTACCTTTCCTCATCGATTTTGGCATTCCAGATACTACGCGCACAGCCCATCCACTGGCTTAATACCAGCTTTTGGTCTGATGTAGGGTTAGCGCGTAGCTTAATGCCAGTGAACATTGTGTTTCCTTTGTCGTATTCTGTACTCAGGTTATGACACTGCGCTTAAAGTTGTCAATTCTTGATGTTGTTAAGCATTACATAGAAAACCAGAATACGCCTTCTAGCAAAAAGGCGATTAGAACGTCCAAGTCCTTGAAAAAGTTCTAGAGAAATTACCACCCGCTAGACTCGCCCGTAAACGAGCGAGATTGCGCGGGCAACATGTTCAATGAGTCGCTATTTAGCGGATATTTTTACTATAGATTTGTGCTAAGGCTGTTGCCATGGTCGGATAATTAAACTGAAAACCTTGGTTGATGGCACGCGTTGGCAAAATATATTGGCCTTGCGTGAGTAAGCTAGCACTTTCACCGAATAAAGCGTTTAACACTAATGCCGGAACAGCAAATAATGTTGGACGCTGTAATTGCTTGCCTAACGCTTGCGTAAAATCATTATTACTCACAGGGTTAGGGGCCGTGCCGTTATAAATACCGCTGAAATCAGGATCCTGTAAACAGCGTAGCATTAACGCTGTTAAATCATCGATATGAATCCAACTCATGCCTTGTTTACCCGAGGCAATCTTGCCGCCTAAACCTAAAGTAAAGGGTAATTTCATTTTGGCTAAGGCACCTCCATGACCAAGGACTATGCCTATTCGAATAATGCATACTCGGGTGAGTTCCGATTGCGCCGCGAAGGCCTTTTTCTCCCAAGTGCTACACACTTGCTGGGCAAAATCGACTTGTCTGGGGTTTTGCTCGCTAATCCCACGGATGGGGGTCGTTTCATCCTGTGGTTTAGTATTCCAGGTGCCATAAACACCGATAGCTGAGGCACTAATGAAGACTCGAGGTTTTGGCGTGGATATAGATAACAATTTCACCAAAGTGTCAGTGATATGCCAGCGGCTGTAGCAAATCTTTTCTTTTTGCGCGGCTGTCCAACGTTTATCAATAATGGGTTCGCCAGCAAGATTTAAGATAACATCAAAGTCGTTGAGATGAGTTAATGCTTCAAGCTTGACTATGTTGATGCGCCCAAGAGGCAGGCCCTTAATATTATTAGCATCTTGGCGACTGACGATGACAATGTCATGTTCATCAGCTAATGCGTTGAGCCAATGGCGACCAATAAATCCGCTCGCGCCAGTGATGAGTATTTTCATTATCCAGTCTTCCTTGTGAGCAAAACGCTGTTGGTCAGTTGTTCATTATTATCTGTTTGAAATTAATACGTGTTGTCATGAAAAATGGCAATGCTTAGCGTGTTTAATTTTATGAGAATAGTTACTGCGCTAAGTGACAATGGTATTATCTACATTCTATTTTAAGAGCATCAAACTGGTAGTATTTGCACGTAACTCAGACTCTAAGGTAACACTTTCTTGTGTAGCTGATAGTTAAGGTTTGTAAGTATGACCATTTCGTTTCACCTAATTGCCTGACAAAAGATGAACCCATGCACCTGTTATCACCTGTATTAACGAGTATACCATTGCCTTTAGATGACAATAGTCGTCGCTTATTTCACGGCCGAGGTGGCAAGGTTGCTGGCCTTGAACATATTTGTCTCGACTGGTTTGAACCTGTCATTTTATTAACTAGTTTTAAGCCATTAACTGTCGAAGAATTAGATGGTTATATTGAGCAAATTCAATTGTGGTGGCAGCTCGATACCCAGCTTAATTTAGTGTATCAATGCCGGGCAGGCCTTGAAAGCATCACTCAAGTGATCCTTGGTCAAGTGCCATATCCGCATTGGATCACTGAAGCGGGTATTCGTTATCGAGTGCATATTGATAGAGGTCAAAATCATGGCATCTTTTTGGATATGGCCAATGGTCGCCGATTTGTAAGCGAACACAGCCAAGGTAAAAAAGTACTCAACTTGTTTGCTTATACTTGTGGTTTTTCATTGGCGGCATTAAAAGGTGGCGCTAGTGAAGTGATTAATATTGATATGAGTAAAGGCGCCATTGCGATTGGTAAACAAAATCACAGTGAAAATGATTTTGCTGGGCTCAGTCGCTTCTTATCTCACGACATTTTTAAATCTTGGGGCAAGCTTAAAAAGTTAGGACCTTATGATGTGATCATTGCCGACCCGCCAAGCAATCAAAAGGGCAGTTTTGTTGCTACGAAAGACTATGTCCGTTTGCTCAGACGCTTGCCTGAGTTATTAGCCGAAGATGCTGAATTATTACTTTGCCTCAACGCTCCGGAATTATCGATGGATTTTTTACAGCAACAAGTGCAAGAAGCCGCGCCGCAGCTCACTTGGATTGAGCGTTTAGCTAACCCTGAGGTTTATGCTGACGTTGATGAAGACAAGTCATTAAAGGTGTTGCGATACAAAGTGACGAGTTAAAAGGCTAGAAAATTCTGGCGTAAATTCTGAAAGTCTTTCAAGGTAATCAAGGTTGTTAAGCTGGATTTGAAGCTAAGTTATTGATATTGGTATTTCTGGTCAAACGAAAATGAAAGTTTTCTGTAATTACTGATTGGTTTTGGGTATACTCAGTCTAGATACTGCTAAATGCAGCCATCAACAAGAGACAAAATGTCAAACATAGACATGTCTTAGACCTTGACCCTACGGAGTAGTTATGGAAACTAATGAATATCAAGAAGCTTATTATCAAGTGAAAGACGACGTGATGGGCTCTATACCGGTCGAGTTTGATGAAGAAGCTTAATTAGCAATGATATTAAAGAACGCAGCCTAAGGTTGCGTTTTTTTATGTTCAATAAATGAGATTACCACTAGGTATGCTGGGTATACTCATTGGCTAATCATGTTGTATGTGCAAGAGTTTAACCACGGACATTAGTTTCGGCGATAAAATCTGTGATTATCCAACGACCTCTGATTTTGCGAATTTTTACTTTGCGATCATCTACCCAGACTTTACCCCCTTTCAAGCCATCAAACTTAATGATAACAGTCGTGACATCACTGGATTTTCGTAAGAAGTCTAATTCAACCTCTAGTATTTTTAGCTTAACTTGGGTCATGGGTAGTGAAAATACATGACGCTGGATTTGACTGGCTAGGTAGTAGTGCTGCAATAACTCAGCTAATTCAGGGGTAACAAACTCTTTGGCGCCATCAACATTATTATCTATGTAAATTGCTTGAAAGAAGCCTAACACTGCACTTTCTGGCGTATTGGAACCATCTATTGGATCCGGTCCACAGCCATTAATGAGCAAGATAATTATTAGAAGAATAATGCGCATAAGTCCATTTATCCTCTTAGCATAATCACTTAGGTATAAAATCTAGATCTATGTATGTCAAGAACAGTTGAACATTTACTCATATGAGTTGTAATTTGGTATAGCCGAATCCTTGGCGCTGAAATAGCGAGCGATCGCACTGAGATCCCATCATTACACTTGACAGTGACTAGTAAAAACAGCAATGCTAAAAGACTAGTCTAAATACTTGTCCACAGAATCTGTGGGTAACTATGTGGATGACTAAGGATAACTAAACTAAGTCATTGTTTTTAAGTGGCTTATCTTTGTGGTTGTTTTTTGCGCCACGTCAATGTTGTCGTTAATTCCATCACATTTCTGTATAAATACCGTCAATTATCATCTATTTAGCTTATTTTAGTGGGCTATATTGCTAAGTTTAAAGCTAATCTACCTTTTGATACTCATGGGCACTACTATTGGTCTTGGCTGGTTTTTTATGACTTTTAAGTGAGTACTGATAGCGTGTTATAAGCGCATATCGGCAGCATATTTTATTAACGTGTAGTGACCTATCTTCTTTATAGTCCGACAATAATCCCAGATTACAGCCATAAAAAAACGCCGACCGAAGTCGACGTTTTTAGGTAACCATTAAAGCGAATTACGCTTGGTTAGCCTGAATCGCAGTCAGAGCGATGGTGTAAACGATATCGTCTACCAAAGCACCACGAGACAAATCGTTTACTGGCTTACGCATGCCTTGCAGCATAGGGCCAATACTGATTAAGTCAGCACTACGTTGTACAGCTTTATAAGTGGTGTTACCAGTGTTTAAGTCTGGGAAGACGAATACAGTGGCTTGACCAGCAACAGGGCTGTTAGGCGCCTTAGAGCGCGCAACGTTTGGCATCACGGCAGCGTCATACTGCAGTGGGCCATCGATGATCAGATCTGGACGCTTTTCTTTAGCAATACGAGTCGCTTCACGTACCTTTTCAACATCACTACCAGTACCTGAAGTACCAGTTGAGTAACTGATCATGGCAACTTTTGGTTCGATACCAAAGGCTTGAGCAGACTCAGCTGACTGAATAGCGATATCAGCTAACTGTTCAGCACTTGGATCTGGGTTAATGGCGCAGTCACCATAAACCAGCACTTGATCAGGCATCAACATAAAGAAGATAGATGATACTAAGCTTGAACCTGGTGCAGTTTTGATTAACTGCAGTGGCGGACGAATGGTATTGGCTGTGGTGTTTACCGCGCCAGAAACGATACCGTCCACTTCGCCTTGAGCTAACATCATAGTACCCAGTACCATGTTGTCTTGTAATTGCTCACGAGCAACCACTTCAGTCATGCCTTTGCTGCGACGCAGTTCAACCAGAGGTTCAACATAGTTTTCACGAACCAACTCTGGATCCATGATTTCTACGCCTTTACCTAAGATAACGTTTTGCTGTTTAGCAATACGCTTAATCTCATCAGGATTACCTAACAGTACACAACGAGCAATACCGCGCTCAGCACAGATGCTAGCGGCTTTAATGGTACGTGGCTCATCACCTTCAGGCAGCACTACAGTCTTATTGGCAGCACGTGCTAATTCAGTTAACTTGTAACGGAAAGCTGGTGGTGACAAACGGTGCTCACGTGGAGAATTTTCAGTAACGCTTTGGATCCACGCTTGATCAACGTGGCCAGCCACGAATTCTTGAACCAGTTCAATGCGCACGGCATCATCTACTGGTACTTCGTGATCAAAACGTTGAATATTCAGCGACGTCTGCCAAGTATTGGTATCTGTCAGGAAGATTGGCAGACCAGTTTCAAATGCTTGCTCACACAATGCCATGATTTGTGGCTCTGGCTCATAAGAACCAGTCAACAATAAGGCACCAATTTTAACGCCATTCATGGCCGCTAAACAGGCTGCAACAATCACATCACTGCGATCGCCAGAAGTCACTAATAGTGAATCTGGCTTGAAGTGGCTAACCATGTTCGGAATGCTACGAGCACAGAAAGTCACGTTACGTAAACGACGAGTGTTCATATCACCAGCACTGATAATGCGAGCACGTAAGTGCTTGGCTAAATCAGAGGCGCGTGGCGACACTAAATCGATGTTGTATGGAACGCTACCTAAAATGCGCAGTGGGCTCTTGCTTGGCAGTTGGAATAAATCACATGATTCCAAGTGAGCAGGGGCTTCACGATCAAACATGTCGGTCAAATCAGGACGAGTACGTCCATCATCATCTACCGGAGCACCAATCTTGTTGATGATAGCGCCGATAATACGCTTGTTTTCACTGCCGCCCCAGGCATTGAACGCGATTTCTAAACGGTTCATTAATGCAGTTGGGCTATCGTTACCTGGAGTAGCAACGAAAATAACGTCTGCATCCAAAGCCTTAGCCATGGTGTAGTTAACGTCATCAGCAAAAGAGTGGCTACGAGTCTGTACTAAAGCTTCTACAATCAGAGTTTCAGTATTAGCAGCGCATTCACTGGCGCGAGCAATAATTTGCTCCATCAGCATATCTTGCTCATCAGCACGGATTAAGGCTTCGGCATGTTCCATGTCGAAAGGCTCAAGTGGGTTAACCGTTGGAGATTTGCTTAAGATAGTAGTTGAACGCTCAGGACCTGAGTCATGTGAACGTAACTGGCTGATTGGCTTGAAAAACTGAACTTTAACGCCATGGCGCTCTAAAGCACGGACCATGCCGAGGCTGACAGACGTCAGACCAACACCAGTTCCGATTGGGACGAGCATAATTTTACGAGTCATAAAAACCTCAATAAGTGTATGGTTTTGCAGTGTGCAAACCAATCAGGCCGCTCATTGAGCGGCCTGTTATTGACTGATTACTTAGTGATCAGACGAATTGAATCTTCAGCGATAACCCACTCTTCATTAGTTGGGATTACCATAGCTACAGTGCCTTCATCTTTAGTGATGATGCCACCATTGCCAAAGCGTGCAGCTTTGTTGCGATCGCTATCAACGTTGAAGTTGAAGATAGACAGCATTTCTAACACTTTGGCACGGATCAGATCAGAGTTTTCACCGATACCACCGGTGAAGATTACTGCGTCTAAACGGCCTAAAGCCACAGTGTAAGAAGCAATATACTTAGCTAAACGGTAGCAGAAGATCTCTAAGGCTAAAGTCGCGCCTTTGTGACCAGCAGCAAAACCTTCTTCGATGCCACGGCAATCGTTAGTCAGTTCAGAAATACCCAGTAAGCCAGACTGCTTGTTCAGCATGTCGTTAACTTCTTGAACGGTATAACCCAGTTGCTCAACCAAATGGAAGATGATTGAAGGGTCGATATCGCCACAACGAGTACCCATTACCAGACCTTCTAATGGAGTCATACCCATAGAAGTATCAACACTCTTACCGCCTTTAATAGCAGTAACAGAAGCGCCGTTGCCTAAGTGAGCACAGATAACATTGGTTTCAGTGATATCTTTGTTCAGCACTTTAGCGGCTTCACGGCTTACGAATAAGTGGCTAGTACCATGCATACCATAACGACGCACAGCGTTTTCACGGTACAGCTTGTATGGCAGAGCATAGATATAAGCGTGCTCTGGCATAGTCTGGTGGAAAGCAGTATCAAATACGGCAACTTGTGGCAGGCTTGGGAAAGAAGCCATAGCAGCGCGGATACCGATCAGGTGAGCTGGGTTGTGCAAAGGAGCCAGTGAAGAACAATCTTCGATGCCTTGCAGAACGTCCTGGTCAATGATCATAGACTGAGTGAATTTCTCACCACCATGAACGATACGGTGACCTACAGCTTGGATTTGAGCAGCCAGAGCAGGGTGCGCAGCCAAAATAGTGTCAACGATATACTCAACCGCTTCGCGGTGAGCGGTGAAGGCGCCTAATTGTGCTTCGTGCTTAGCACCGTCTACTTTCCACTTGATGCGAGAATCTTCTAAACCAAAACATTCTGCCAGACCAGAGATATGATCATCACCAGTTGCTGCATCCATGATAGCAAATTTCAGTGAAGAACTGCCGCAGTTAAGAACCAAAACCAATTTGTTGGACATGTTAAAACCTTTATACCATTGAATGAGTGTTACCACTCGACTACTGACTCCGAATGACTTCGGAGCACCGTATGCCCTTATGGGCGAAGTTACTGTGTTTCTTTGACAGCGTTTGGGTCTAGCCCTTTGCTATGCTAAGGTAACAACAGGTTCAGTTTTTTGGTGTCTATTCATTGAGCACTTCACTACTCAAAACCATTCGACTTGGTCGTCATTATATGAAGACTTGGCCTATGGTCAGACAATTGGGTTACTACTTTCCCGAGTACCGCGTCATGCGAGCGACTCAGTTGGCCTTGCCGGTAACACCAGCATTGGCCATAGGTGTCATGTTCAGTCAGCTTTACCTGTTAGGTTGGGATGTATTCCCACAAACCTTAGCCATGACGCTATTTTTTCTCAGCCTACCAGTACAGGGACTGATTTGGTTAGGATGGCGAGCTCAACATCCGTTGCCGTTAACCTTATTAGATTGGGGCAATCAACTGTCGGCTAAACTGCAACACCTGGGTGTCAGTTGCCATCCTTTAGGTGCCAATGCCCGTTATCAGGACATGGCAAATATTTTAAAACTTGCTTTTGAGCGCTTAGAACCCAAGTATTGGGAAGAACTCTAAGTTAAGCATTAATCAGTAGATCGCATTAAGGCCCATTTCAACAAAAACGGCCTTTATTTTTTCCATAGTTTCGCTGCTTGGCGGCGAAACATCATTGAGCTGATATTCATCGCCCAATACATCCCATTTATGCTTACCCAACTCGTGATAAGGCAGTAATTCGATTTTTTCGACATTACTCATGGGCTTAATAAACTCGGCCAATTCGCGAGCCGACTCGATATCATCAGTATGACCACCAACGACTACGTAACGAATCCAAGTTTTTTGTTGTCTCTTTGCCAAATACTCAGCAAATTGTAATGTTCTTTGGTTGCTTACTTTGGTCAGATCAATGTGTTTTTCATCATTCATCTGTTTAATATCAAGCATTACCAGATCGGTGTTATCGAGTAGTTCATCGATAACCGGGGTATATTTGCGCAACATACCATTAGTATCAAGACAAGTGTTGATACCTTCAGCCTTACAGGCTTTAAACCATTCATTGATAAAATCGAGCTGCAGTAGGGCTTCGCCACCACTGGCTGTTACACCACCACCATTAGTATAGAAACCCATATAAGCGCGGATTTGTTTCATCAAATCTTCGACTGTGACTTCTTTACCAGCATGGGTATCCCAGGTGTCACGATTATGGCAATACAAACAGCGCATTAAGCAGCCTTGTAAAAAGGCAATAAAGCGAATTCCTGGACCATCGACGGTGCCGAAAGATTCTATGGAATGAATGCGTCCTGTGATTGTCATAGGGTCTCCTGATAAAAAGCGGCAGTGCGGATGCACTGCCGTATCGTCTAACTACTTAAATCTTATAAAGATTTAGTGAAAGTACGAGTGATAACGTCACGTTGCTGCTCTGGAGTCAGAGAGTTGAAACGTACCGCATAGCCAGACACACGAATGGTCAGCTGTGGGTAGTTTTCTGGATGTGCTACTGCATCTTCCAGAGTTTCACGGTTCAGAACGTTTACGTTTAAGTGTTGACCACCTTCACGTACTTCGTTGTTAGCAAAGTAACCGTCCATCAGCGCAGCTAAGTTAGTGCGACGTTGGCTGTCATCTTTACCTAAAGCATTTGGCACGATAGAGAAAGTATAAGAGATACCGTCTTGAGCGTGAGCAAATGGCAGTTTAGCAACAGAAGTCAGAGATGCTACAGCACCGTTTTCATCACGGCCATGCATTGGGTTTGCACCTGGAGCAAATGGCGCGCCTGAAGGACGACCGTCTGGAGTAGTACCAGTCTTCTTACCATATACTACGTTAGAAGTAATGGTCAGGATTGACTGAGTAGGTACTGCATTGCGGTACATCTTCTTGTCACGGATTTTCTTCATGAAGCGTTCAACTAAGTCACAAGCGATATCATCAACGCGAGCGTCGTTGTTACCAAACTTAGGATAATCACCTTCGATTTCGAAATCGACAGCAATACCGTCTTCATCACGGATTGGCTTCACTTTAGCAAACTTGATTGCAGACAGTGAGTCAGCAGCGATAGACAGACCAGCGATACCACAAGCCATAGTGCGACGTACGTCACGGTCATGCAGTGCCATCAGGGCAGCTTCGTAGCTGTACTTGTCATGGCTCCAGTGAATAGCGTTCAGCGCGCTCACATATTGAGTCGCTAACCAATCCATCAGAGAATCTAAGCGTGAGAACACATCGTCAAAGTTCAGAACTTCGTCAGTGATCTTGTCAGCCACTGGGCCTACTTGGATCTTCAGTTTTTCATCAACGCCGCCGTTGATTGCATACAGCATGGTCTTGGCTAAGTTAGCACGAGCACCAAAGAACTGCATGTGCTTACCCACGATCATTGGGCTTACACAACAAGCAATCGCATAATCGTCAGATTCGAAATCAGGACGCATCAGGTCATCGTTTTCGTACTGGATAGAGCTGGTATCGATAGATACTTTAGCACAGTACTCTTTAAAGCCCTGTGGTAATTGCTCAGACCACAATACAGTGATGTTTGGCTCTGGGCTTGGGCCCATGTTGTACAGAGTGTTCAAGAAACGGAAGTTGTTCTTGCTCACTAAAGTACGACCATCTAAACCCATACCGCCGATTGACTCAGTCGCCCAAATTGGGTCGCCAGAGAACAATTCATCGTATTCTGGGGTACGCAGGAAGCGAACCATACGCAGTTTCATTACGAAATGGTCAACCATTTCTTGAGCTTGCGATTCAGTGATGGTACCTGCTTTCAGATCGCGTTCGATGAACACGTCTAAGAAAGTCGCAGTACGGCCTAATGACATAGCTGCGCCATTTTGGCTCTTAATAGCAGCTAAGTAACCGAAATAGGTCCACTGGATAGCTTCTTGAGCGTTGGTCGCTGGGCGAGAAATGTCAAAACCATACTTGGCAGCCATTTTCTTCATTTGACCCAGAGCACGGTGCTGCTCAGAAATCTCTTCACGCAACTGCATGGTCATTTGCAGATCATCACCAGCTTCGAACTTAGCTTGTAATGAAGTGAACTGAGCCACTTTATCCTTCATCAGGAAGTCGATACCGTACAGAGCAACACGACGGTAATCACCAATGATACGGCCACGGCCATATGCATCAGGTAAACCAGTCAGGATGCCAGACTTACGACAAGCCAGGATTTCTGGAGTGTATACGTCGAATACACCTTGGTTGTGGGTCTTACGCAGTTCAGAGTAAACGTATTTAACTTCTGGGTTAATTACGCGACCGTAAGCTTTGCATGATCCTTCGATCATACGTACGCCGCCGTTAGGCATCATGGCGCGCTTCAATGGCGCTTCAGTCTGCAGACCAACGATGGTCTCCAGATCTTTAATGATGTAACCAGCGTCATGGGCAGTGATGGTAGATACTACGTCAGTATCAAAATCCACTGGAGCATGAGTGCGGTTTTCTTCTTTAATGCCTTCCATAACCTTGTCCCACAAAATTGTGGTGGCTTCGGTAGGACCGGCTAAGAAAGACTCATCACCTTCATAAGGGGTGTAGTTAGTTTGGATAAAGTCACGTACATTGACCTCCGATTTCCAATCGCCAGGAACGAAACCTTCCCACGCATTTGCAAACAGATCAGTTTTATCAGTCATCGTACTAATACCTTCTTGTTGATATCAAGGTTACTGAAACCGCCGTGGCACCTTCACCAAAGTCAGTTCAGCACTAAGTCCTTCACTCACTACACCTTGAGGCGTTTGCCTAATAGAATGTCGAGGCGAAGTGAGTAAGCTTATTCCAAAGGAATAAATTACAGACAAGTGGACTATCAAGAAAACCACCACTTATCAAATTGGTAAGACCAATTGTCCAAAGCATATTAGCATAGTAGAAAATGGCTCGCATCTTAAACCGTGCGCTTTCGCAGCATCAGATCATAAAATTGTTACCGAGCTAACAATTTTCTGGCATAACTACCATTAACTTGAGAACGTTTTTTTGTGCACAAAATAACGACCACAACAAATGCGTGCGCAACGCTATGTTTTTAAAGGTTTTTTTGAGTTGGCAGTAATTTGAGGTTTAACGAGGGTTTGACTGTGATGTTAGTCACAAATTTAAGCAGAGGATAGGTGTTTATAAAAATGGCACCTGTAAAACAGGTGCCATAGGGGCAAGCGATTAACAGCAAGCGATTAGAGCAGTGCAGGAATACCGCGGATCATGCCCACAGCCAGCATAGCAGCCAAACATACGGCAAAGGCTAAGCCTGGGATAATCAAGCGATCAGCGGTTGATAATTGCTTAGCGCGTTCTTTATCACCGATCAGACCATTGTTGTCTAACAGCATAGTTAATGCCCAGCCAAATACTGGATTCACAACCATAGAGGCAAAGATACAGATCCCCGCGGTTTGTGAAGACGCAGTAGATTTAACCATCTGCATACCCGCTTCAAGCAGAGGTAAGAATACACCTACTAGCAATGCGATACTCATTACCGGAGCCCATACCGCTATGTCCATTGGGTAGCCGACAGTGGCAACCACAATACACATGATACCCAGCAAAATACCGCCCGCAGGGATAGGACGCTTAGCGATAGCAGCAGGGATCATATAGGTACCCCAGCTTGATGTTACGTTACCACCACCAAATGCTGTACCTACGAACTGGCGCACTGAACAGCCCGCCATAGTATCGTCAACATCCATCAATACTTCTTTAGCTTTCTTAGGATAATTCAGCTCTTGGAAGATTCTGTGACCTAAGAAATCAGGAGACCACATAGCAACAGCTAAGATAGCAAAAGGTAAAGATGCTAAGAAATGTTGAGTGGTTGGTAAACCTAATTTCCAACCGGTTTCGGTTGAACCCCACCAGTATACTGGGTTGAGGTTAGGTAAGCCTGGCTCAGTCGTGAAATGGAACGGGGCGCCTAAAGCTAACGCAACACCTACGGCTAAAGCACTACAGGCAGGGATGGCTAACCAACGCTTACCAATTTTGGCTAGGTAAGCATAAAGCACCACGTTTAGGAACAGTACGGCAAACGCCACATAACCCATCTTCAGGCCTTCAGCCCAATCGATTAAGTTATTGATTTGGCTTTGCGCGCCCATAATACCTAAGTAGACCAAGAGTCCACCGGCCACCCCTTCACTGGTGAGGTTAACTAGCCGCGAGCCGCCTTTCACTAAGCTAAGTGTCATACCAAAAATGGCAATCAAAATAGCTAATGCTAATGGGTGACCACCTGACATAGCAATCATGCCGATCATAGGGATCATAGGGCCATGGTTACCAGCAAGGTTAGCGCGAGGATTCATGAAGCCCGACACGAAAATACAGAAGATCAGGGCAGATACCCACATCTCTACTCGTACGTTTTCGATAACGAAGTCGGCACCTAAACCAAAGGCCGCGGCATAGGATGACATTACCGCACTATACATAACGGTAATACCAATAGTTCCAGCTAATGCTGGGACCAGATCTTCCCATTCGAAACGAAAGTCACGACCGGGTAAGTTTAAACGCCAGCGTCTTGGCTTCATGATTTCTAATTCATGATCTAAGTATTCGCTGCGAGTCTCAAAATCAGACGATGGACGATGCATCTCCTGATACGAGCCTGTTTGCTCAGCTTTAGCATCAGGTGGGGTGACTGTGTTAGTCATAATTTGTCAATTCTCCGACAAGTACAGCAAAAAAATTCTGTTGTTGACTTGGGTAGTAAGTCCGTGTTTTTAACCACTTCAACGGTAAACGTTGAATACTGGCGTTGTTTGACAGTGACGATAAAAGCTAAAACTTTAGCTTAAGTCGCAGCCCAATTTTCTGACTGCAGTGCGCCCACATCCTATCCGTGTTACCCGATTAATTTGGTCAGACCAATTTACCTTTAAATATTATCACACGCTGATATGTCCTTGTAGGTGCTATCAGTTTTTTTGATGGTGTCGATTGGGCGAATTGCGACCCAGTTAACAAGTTCATCTTTATTTAAGCTTAACTGGTGACTTGCGGCACTGTTTTTGCGTTTAGCTTATTGCGGCCGTTACTTTCTTGAATGCAAGTTGGTAAGTATCTGATAAATAATGATTATACTTGTTACTTGTTTAGCTGCTACTTAAGTTGCGCCATATCTATTAACGCAATACACGCAGACAGCTGCTCACAAGATTAATAATAGTCAATCATTGCGCTTAGCTTTACGCGCTAAAACCCCTGATTTAGCTAAGCCAGCACGAGTGAAACCGCATAATACCTGCCAAAAGTTATCAATTTTATTGATGGCCGCAACAAATATTACCTATTTATTACAAGTGGTTATCTCAGGCTATTGTTAAGTCGGCTTTGCCATTAGATGAATAATAATTAGATAAGGAGAATGATAATGAGGTTATTAAGCGGTCGGTCATTGACGTTTGTCGCCTTGGTGGAGGCTCAATGACAATCAGTCCAGTACCGAGCCCCCCAGAACCCAGCTTATGCGTATTAGCCGAGCAATATGGCTATGCCAAAGTGGTGAAATCTGCGAGTCAATCTTTAGGATTATCCATTTTTGCAGGCGCCTTTATTGCGCTGGCTTTCGTGTTTTACATCACAGTGACAACTGGGGCAGAAGGAGCACCTTGGGGCTTAGTGCGGTTAACGGGCGGTCTCGCGTTTAGCTTAGGCCTAGTACTAGTGGTTATTTGCGGCGCTGAACTGTTTACCAGCACTGTACTTAGCACGCTGACCTATGTGCACAAACGCGTAACGGCTAAGCAATTATTACTGTGTTGGGCTCGGGTTTATGTGGGGAATTTATTTGGTGCTAGCTTAATTCTACTGCTCGTATGGGTAGGCGGTATGCATCAACTTGACCATGGGCAATGGGGGCTTAATGCACTCAATATTGCTCAGCATAAACTCGAGCATACCTGGTGGCAGGCTTTTGCCTTAGGCATTTTATGCAACATGTTGGTGTGTTTAGGGGTCTGGATGACTTTTGCCAGCAAAGAGGCCTTAGCGCGTGCCACATTATTAATGCTGCCAGTTGCCATGTTTGTTTCCAGTGGCTTTGAGCACAGCATAGCCAATCTCTTCATGGTGCCGTTAGGCATAGTTATCTCAGAGTTCGCCCCTGCGGCTTTTTTCGATGGTCTTGGCATTAGTGCCATGAGCTATCAAGACTTAACGTTTGCCAATTTTATCATCAACAACCTTATTCCTGTGACGCTTGGCAACATAGTCGGCGGCGGCGTTATTGTGGCGCTCGGGTACTGGGTAATTGAACAACAATCAAAATTATTACAAATAAAAGGACATTAAGATGGAATCTTACTTAGCACGTTTAACCGTGGCCGACATAATGCAAACTAATACCGTGTCTCTGTCTCCTGAAACGGGATTATTTGAAGCTCTAGGTACTTGCCGTCAACAAGGTGTTGATATTGCACTAGTGATGAAAGCGGGAACCTTAGCGGGCACTATTGGTCTGCAAGATATAATGCGGGGCTTATGGTCAGAGGAATATAGCAGTAAGACCAGTTTGACTGTGGCTGATTTAATGTGCGCTGAATTTACCGCGGTAAGACCTTGCCTTAAGGTTAATCAGCTCATAGAAACCTTAGTGGTGAACAAAGAAGTGCTATTTAATGTCAATGATAACGGCATGTTGATTAGTCCGTATTTAACCTTTGAGCAGCGTTTACGTAAAGCCAGTAGCCAGCACGCTGAAGTATTGCCTGTGATTGAAGGCTCAAGTCTTAAAGGGGTGGTGAGCCGCGCCGCTTTAGCCGATTTATTACTGGCTAAGCGTGCAAGCTAAGCTATGTAGCTAGCAATATTTACACCCAATGAAACAAGCCGCGATGATCGCGGCTTTTTTGTGTCTGCTATTGTCGTCAGAGGCTATCTCTGAGCTCATAGGACAGGGTTAAGGCGTAGATTGAGCCTTTTGTTTGGCAAGGCGCTTAGCTTGGGCGAGGACACAATCTCGCAGTGGGTTGTTAGTACTATCACTGCGCCACACAAAGCTTAAGCTGCGGTGCATATCTAAGCTTGGCGTTGGGAGTAAGGCTAATTGACCGCGTTGAATATCTTGCATGACATCAAGCCAAGGCAGTGCACTTAAGTAACTTCCTCCTTTGACTAAAGCCTTTAAAATACTGACCTGTTCGTATTCACGGCACACATTGAGCTTATCTATCTTGCCATGTACTGCGCCATCAAAGATGCGGCGCGTGCCAGCGCCATGTTCCCTCAACACCCATTTAGCGACGGCTAACTGTTCGAGTGATACTTGAGCCTGATGAGCAAACGCATGTTCAGGGGCGCCAACGACCACTAAGTGGTCATCTATCCAGGGTACTGACGTAATGCGGGTATCATCACTGCGTCCTTCAATCACACCTAAATCAAAATCATAGTTGAGCAAACGTTGGATCACAGTTTCCGTATTTTCTACGTCTATTCGGATATGTAATTGTGGAAAGTCACTATCAATTTTACTGATAAGCTCAGGAATTAAGTGCTCTGCCGCCGTTTGACTGGCGCAAATGGACAAGTCACCACTAATCACTTGTTGATCATGCAAGCCGCTTTCAATTTGACGGGCATCATTGAGTAAACTGCGCGCCTTAGGCCGCAGCCAATGACCCCAGTGACTGAGCACTAAGCGGTTACCTTGGCGACTGAATAGCGGGCGGCCGAGTTGGTTTTCTAATTGAGATAGCGACATACTCACCGCAGATTGCGTCATCATCAATTTACGTGCGGCGGCGCTTACACTTTCTTGACTGGCAATGGCATCAAAAACTTCAATTTGTTTTAGCGAGTATTTCACTTTAGATCTCATGCTGTTAGGGATTACCCCATGGTAGTCATGCTAGGGGTTGGACTCAATAGGTCAAAGGCAGCAGTGTTAGCTTTTACGAGTGGCCTCACGTATCAAAAACGTATTTTGTGAGTTATCCCTGAGTTACCTAAAGGCTAAGTTCTCACTGTGACACGCTTGGTTAGTTTACTGCGGGCTATATTTCGCCATGAACCGAGATGAGTGGATGACACATTACTGATAAAGAGGGGAGAATAAGATAGGTTTTATAACAACACACCAACCGTCATGGTTGGTGTGTTGATGAGCGATTAAGCCATTAGTGACTCAAAGCTAGGCAATTACGTGCCTAGCCAGTGTGCTTAAGCCCAGTTGGCTTTAGCCGCTTGTAACTTTTGATAGGCTTGTAGCAGTTTTTGATGCTTAGTGAATTCAGTTAACTGACGAATATGCATCAAATCATAGCCTTGGGCAGTATTGCTAACATGAGCAAATGCCGCAGCGTAGTCTTGTTCACCAAACATGCGCTTAAAGGCTGCTTGGTATTGATTAACATCGCCATCGGCCAATTGAATGTTCAAAATGGCTTGTACGGCATGATAAAAACGCAAACGGCGTTGCAGATCACTGCTAATACCGCCGGCATTAAAGCCTGTGGTCCATTCAGCCCATTCCAGTGCCGATTCTAAATCACCGGCGGCTAAGGATAACAAACAGCGTAATTCACCAACGCGCAGAGTGCTCCATGGCGATGAAGCATCAACACCTAAGCCTAACAGCTGATCGAGCGGCTGGAATTCATCAACATCTAAGGCATCTAAGCTATCGATAATTTCAGCAGCTAAGGCGGCATCTTGCTTAACATCAAGCCATTGCTGGATTTGCTGACGCAGTGCCATAGCGCGGTTGTTATTGACCCAAGTTAACTCGTACACAGGGTAAATTTCTGAATAACCAGGCACTAATACGCGGCACGCATAGGTTTGTAAGTGGCTGTAATCCGCAATATAGACTTCAGCGCCTAAGTCATGGAATTTATTCAATAACTGATGGAATTCCTCATCAGTGTTGCCTTCAAAGTTCCAATCAACAAAGTCAAAATCGCTATCTGCTCGGAATAAATCCCAAGACACTAAGCCTGATGAATCAATAAAGTGAGTCTCAAGGTTAGTGTGATCAGATACTTCATCATTATCAAATGATGGTGATGGGAAGATATCCAAATCTTTTAAGCTGCGACCTTGGAGTAACTCAGTCACAGTGCGTTCCAGCGCAATTTCAAAGCGTGGATGGGCGCCAAAAGAGGCAAAACAACCGCCATTGTCTGGGTTGAATAAGGTCACACAAATCACAGGGTATTCGCCGCCTAATGAAGCGTCAAAACAGGTGATAGGGAAACCTTGCTGTTCTAATTCATTGATAGCCGCTACCACTTTCGGGAAACGGTTAACTACATCAGCGGGAATTTCAGGCAGGCTGATAGATTCGGCTATGATGCGGTTTTTAATATAACGCTCAAAACACTCGCTTAAGGCTTGAGTGCGCGCTTCCGTTGCGGTATTACCTGCCGCCATACCGTTAGACACAAACATATTGCCGATAATGTTCATCGGTATGTAAGTCACTTGGTTATCCGATTGGCGAGTAAATGGCAGGGCGCATACACCGCGTTCCATATTACCTGATTGTAAATCCACTAAGCCTGCCATAGTGACTTCATCTTCTGGATCGTAATGCTGCCACAAGGCCTCATTCATCAGACCTGCAGGACGGGTATCATCAGTCACGGCAAACCATTTTTCATTGGGATAGTGCACAAACTCACTATTGGCTATCTCTTCGCCTAAATAGAAGTCGGCAAAAAAATAGTTACAGGCTAAACGCTCAAAATATTCCCCTAATGCACTGGCCAAGGCCGCATCTTTACTCGCGCCTTTACCATTGGTAAAGCATGCTGGGCAGTTACGGTCGCGAATATGCACAGACCAAACGTATGACACTGGATTAAGCCAAGAGGCCTCTTCGATATCGAATCCAAGTTCGACTAAGCGCTGTTGCATAGTGGCAATTGAAACTTCTAAGGCTTCATCTTTACCAGGGATATAAGTGTGATTCATGACTTCCTCATTGGCATAGGGTGACGTGTACCACGTCACAATTGCGGCCATTGTATCGAGAAGATCATCAAAGTGGAATGATACTTGTTTGCCATGGGCTTTTGTCTAACGCGCAATCATGACAAATGATGCCAAATGGTCTAGAATCGCGCGTTTTCAAGCATTCTACAAAAGTGCGAGTGTATGTTTTCCTCTTCCTTAGCGAAACGAGTCACACCGGCCGTCATTATTTTATGCTTGGCCCTAGGGTATTTCCTGGTGTGGGCCTTTGGACCTTTATTTCTCAGTGAACGTGGCAGTTGGCTCGGTATGCCGCTGTGGTTTTGGTGTTCTTGTGTCGCGGCGCCGTTGTTATTATTGGCGGCATTAGCGGCCATTAATCATCAATCTGCTGATACTAACCATGGGGGAAATGAACTGTGACAGCCTTAATAGCAGTAGTTATCTATCTCATTTTTAGTCTTTATATCAGCCGCATTATTGCCAGTAAGATGAAAACAGGGTTAGTGGCCGATAAAGCCAATCGCTTCTTTATTGGTGGCCGTATTCTTAATGGCCCGCTAGTCGCTTTGACCTTAGTGGCTACTTATACCAGCGCGAGCTCTTTCATTGGCGGCCCCGGCGCTGCCTATAAAATTGGTTTAGGTTGGGTGTGGTTAGCACTCATTCAAGTGCCTGTCGCCATGTTGACCTTAGGCGTGCTTGGGCCAAAATTTTTAGCCTTAAAAGATCGTCACTCCACCTTACTTGAATGGTTAGATCATAGATTTAATAGTCCGTGGTTAAGCCGCATTGCGATTGTGAGCTTAGTGGCGGGTTTTATCGCCATGATCACAGTGCAATTTATTGGTGGTGCGCGCATGTTTGCTGGCGTGAGCGGTATCAGTTATGAGCTAGGTTTAGCCATTTTTGTGGTGACAGTGTTAGCTTACACCTTAACGGGTGGCTTTCGCGCTGTGGCGGCAACCGATGCGGTGCAAGGCATAGTCATGACGCTTGGCATAGTGGTATTGCTGGTAACGCTACTGATTAAAGGCGATGTACCGGCTATGCTCGCTAACTTAAATCAACAGCAGAGCCCATTATTGTCACCTTGGGGCAGCGAGCAACAACTAGGTTGGCCTATGATGTTATCTTTTTGGGTGTTGGTGTGTTTTGGCACCTTAGGTTTACCCCATACCGTGGTGCGTTTATTAGCGGTAAAAGATAAACAGGCGCTGCGTAAAGGCATGGTGTACGGCACGGCCATTAGTTTATTAATGACTTTATTACCGCACTTATGTGGCTTCTTTGGCCGCGCTATTTATCCAGATTTGACCATTCCCGATGAAATTATGCCTAAGTTAATCGCAGGGTTATTTTCGCCTTGGGTCGCGGGTTTGTTATTAGCCGCTCCCATTGCGGCGGTGATGTCATCGGTAGACTCTATGTTGCTGCAGTCTGCAGTGACCTTAGTGCGTGATGCCGTCGTTAAAACTCGCCCGACTATGTCAAGTGAGCGCCAATTAACCTTGACGCGCGTGGCTATGGTAGTCATTACCTTGCTTGCCGCGTGGTGGGCATTAAAGCCGCCTGATATGATTGTTTGGCTGAATTTAGCCGCCTTTGGCGCGCTGCAATCTGTGTTCTTATGGCCGATTGTCGCGGGTATATGCTGGCCAAGCATTAGTGGTGAAGCTGCGTTAGCAGCTATGGCGACAGGACTCATTAGTTACTTGCTGGCATTTCAGTTTGGGCCATTGCCATATAATGTGCACGCGATTGTGCCCGCATTACTCTTGTCTTTAGTGGCTATGTTGACCGTGGTTGCCTATCAGGGGTACTGTCGCCGCCAAGCCATAGTTTAAGCAATCATCGTCATTAACTAGCGCTAATAGTCATAATTAATGGCAAGTGTTTGCATAAATATGCATCTGTTGTGACCCAGATAACCTTTGTGGTCTGGGTTCTACGTAAAAATTAGTTTATATTGCATCCTCTTCGAATAATAAAGGGTGCCCCCCATGTCTTTGACACAATCCATTGAGGCGAGCGCAAGCACCAGCAGCACTCGTCGCTGGCAAATGCCAGATACCTTGGTCATCATCTTTTTTGTGGCAATCGTCGCAGCCATAATGACTTACCTCATCCCTATCGGTTCTTTTGAAACACAAGAAGCCCACTATGTGATGGATGGCGTTGAGAAAACTCGACAAGTCGTTGATCCCGATTCATTCCGTTATGCCCTCGATGACAATGGCGAGCCTAAATTAGCCCCTGTGTCTTTGTTTGCCGGTGGTGGTGATGTTGGTTTTTTCAATTTTGCATTTGAAGGACTGACTTCTGGCTCTAAATGGGGCAGCGCTATTGGCGTCATCATGTTTATGTTGGTGATAGGCGGTTCATTTGGCATAGTCATGGCGACAGGTACCATAGATAACGGTATTTTACGCCTTATCGATAAGACTCGTGGCAATGAAAAGTTATTTATTCCCGCCTTATTTACTTTATTTTCTTTAGGCGGCGCCGTATTTGGCATGGGTGAAGAAGCTATTGCCTTTGCCATCATTATTTGTCCATTGATGATCCGCTTGGGATACGATGGCATTACTACGGTTATGGTGACTTATGTGGCCACTCAAGTCGGTTTTGCCTCATCGTGGATGAACCCGTTTGGCGTGGCGATTGCCCAAGGTATTGCCGGCGTGCCGGTATTATCTGGCAGTGAGTTCCGCGTCCCTATGTGGGTGCTATTCACCTTGTTTGGTATCATATTTACCATGCGCTATGCGAGTCGTATTCAAAAGTCACCCACTTCATCTTACAGCTATCACTCAGATGCTTTCTTCCGGGAGCAGCAAAGTCACTGTTCGCTCGATAGCCGCTTTGGTTTAGGCGACTGGTTAGTGATAGGCGTTATTATCGCCACCGTAGCTTGGGTGGTTTGGGGCGTGGTTGCCCATGCTTGGTTTATTCCTGAGATTGCGAGCCAATTCTTTACTATGGGCTTAGCCGTGGGGTTAGTGGGCGTGCTCTTTGGACTTAACGGCATGACCATCAATCAAATGGCTAGAAGCTTTAAGCAAGGCGCCGCCACCATGATAGAACCTGCCATTTTAGTGGGCTGTGCTTCGGGTATCTTGCTCTTGTTAGGCGGCGGTAAAGCCACCGAACCCAGTGTACTTAATAGCATATTGTCTGCAGCTGGTTCAGCCATTGGCCAGTTACCTGATGCGTTATCGGCTTGGTTTATGTTGTTATTCCAATCGGCCTTTAACTTCTTTGTGACTTCAGGTTCAGGTCAAGCGGCACTCACTATGCCTTTGATGGCGCCACTTGCCGATCTTGTGGGCGTTAGCCGTCAAGTGTCAGTATTAGCATTTCAATTGGGTGATGGTTTTACCAATATTTTAGTTCCAACCTCAGCATCCTTAATGGCAACGTTAGGTGTGTGCCGTGTTGATTGGGGTGATTGGCTTAAGTTCATTTGGCGCTTTATGTTGGCCTTATTAGTGCTTTCAAGCGTGACAGTATTATTTGGTCACTATATTGGTTTTGCTTAACTAGCGGCAAAATCAATAAATAAAAAAACAGCGCATCATGCGCTGTTTTTTTATGGGAAATTAAGGAATGTCATTTATTTAAAACGCATGATCATTCTTAGGGAAATAATGCATGACGTATCTCAGGGCGACATAACTTACCACAGCGGTCGCTATCACTAGCTCAATCACAGCCAAGAGATGCACTGTATGGCTAAGAGGTAACATAGCATCAAAGTGGGTTAACCAAGCTGAGGTCTTAAATAAAGCCGTGGCGCCAATCACCATAGGGAAAGTAAAAGCTGCGTAACCTGGGCTAAAAGGCAATTTCATTAAGTGGAAAAAGGCCAGATAAATAACGCCAGTCATCAGCAAGGCAATACTAAGCAGTAGGCCGACAATGGCAATCGATGGCTGACTAGTAATAGTTAAGTAACCGGCTAACGACAGACTGGCTGGCGCGGCTAAAATCGCGATAGTAGGCTTGGCCGCATCGGCAATAGGAGTACCAAAAATCAAGCGATACAGCATGATAGGCAGCATCACTAAGTAACACAGCATACCAAAAATCACTATGATTTCGGCTAAGGTACCATAGCCTTGTCCAGGAAAAGACACCGCAGCTACTATGATGCCAATAGGCGGTACGAACCAGCTAGGCACCATATGATCTAGTTTAAAATCGATGGCGCGATAGTAAGCAAATGCCGCTAAAAAGACTAAATGAATCGCAATAGCAAACAGCCATAAGCCTAAGCCAATGGTGACAGAGAATATTCCCACCGCTTTTGAAATCACCATTAATGCCATAGCGAAGGTAGGAATAACGCTACCTACGACAGGATGAGATAATTCGTTTTTTAACACTTTAGGGTGCAACAGGAATTTTGCAGTTAATAACAGCAACATGACAGCAGCAATGCCCGCACTCACAATTTGTGCTTGGCTATTTAATTGTGATGACATGGATTCCCAGCACCAGCCAAGACTGGCAATCCCAAGGGCAAGTCCGGCCATAGGGCTAGGTAACGATGCTAATTTTTGATGCCAACTGTGTTGCATGAAAGGACCTCAAGGTCTGATAAGAGAAGCTGACGCTATTATAAGGGAATTGAGCTCGTCATAATATTTGATTAACCAAACTTAAAGATTAAATAAAATTGAATGAGTGACTGAAAGCGTGATTTATCACTAGTTTAGCTTGTGTAGTCTTATTGATTGTTACAGGATTGTTTTTGTTTTTGTTTTTGTTTTTGTTTTTGTTTTTGTTTTTGTTTGGGGCAGGGAGATGCACGCATGGACAATGACTCATTAGCCACATCAGCCGCACGCAATAGTGACTACCAATTTACCTATCTGGGGCGTCAGACGCGGCGTAAAGATGGCATTGCCACTCGTATGGCGATTCTTGATGCTTGTTTAACCATAGTAGCCAATGAAGGTATTCGTGGTGTGCGCCACCGCGCCGTGGCTGAAGTGGCGCAAGTGTCACTCGCAGCAACAACCTATTATTTTGAAGACATTCAAATGCTTATTCATGACTCGCTAATGCACTTTGCCGAGCTTGCCATGGCGCGTAGTGAAAAAGTGAAACTTGCTGCTTACCAATTATTTGCAAGCGCTCACCAAACTTGCGAGCCTAAGCCTGTTGAGGCTAAATCATTAGTCGATCACTTCTCTTTATTAGTGCTCAACCATATTTATGATAAGGCCGCTGACGTTAATGCCCGCAGAATTGAGCGAATTTTCTATGAAGAGGCCATCAAAAAGCCCTTGCTGGCCAAGGCGATTGTTATGTTGGAAAACATGATACTCGATAGCGTAGGTGGATTTTTTGACGACATAGGGGTAGAGCAAGGGCGGTTACGGGCTCACGGATTAGTGGCGCTCATTCGCCATTTTGAATATTACCTGCTTATTGATGAGCAAGATAAAGCTGACGATGCGAGTAAAAATCTACAATTATTTTTCAATGAGATAATAAAATAAGGGGCACTAGGCCCCTTATTATTAGCAATTTTGTGGCTAGATTATTGCTCAGTTTCTAATTCACTAAACTGGCCTTGGAATAAGGCTGAACTTAAGTAACGCTCGGCCGCAGACGGTAAAATCACTACTATGTTTTTACCTTCAAATTCTGGCAGGGCAGCAATGCGATTGGCAGCAACTACCGCGGCGCCAGAAGAAATACCCACTAAAATGCCTTCTTCTTTCATTAAGCGCAGTGCCATGGCGATGGCATCATCATTACTGACGCCTTCGACTCTATCAATTAACGATAGGTCGAGGTTACCAGGGATAAAACCTGCGCCTATGCCTTGAATTTTATGTGGGCCAGGCTTTAGCGGCTCCCCAGCTAAGGCTTGAGAGATCACAGGTGAGTCGATAGGTTCTACCGCCACACTAACAATCGCTTTGCCTTGAGTCTGTTTAATATAGCGGCTTACACCTGTAATTGTGCCGCCTGTACCCACTCCAGCAACAAACACATCTATGGCGCCATCAGTATCGTGCCAAATTTCAGGCCCAGTGGTTTTCTCATGAATTTCTGGGTTGGCTGGGTTATCAAATTGGCCTAGCAGTACATATTTTTCTGGATTAACAGCGCGAATTTCCTCAGCTTTATCAATCGCGCCTTTCATGCCTTTAGGGCCTTCGGTTAACACTAAATTAGCACCTAAGGCTTTTAATAATTTACGGCGCTCAAGACTCATAGTACTTGGCATAGTTAACGTCAGGGCATAACCACGCGCTGCCGCCACATAGGCTAATGCAATACCTGTGTTACCTGAGGTTGGTTCAACCAGTTCTTTGCCTGGCGTTAATAAACCTTTTTGCTCAGCGTCCCAAATCATATTGGCACCAATACGACATTTAACGCTAAAACTTGGATTTCTTGCCTCAATCTTAGCCAGTACGCGACCATTGCTCACTCGATTCAAGCGTACCAAAGGTGTATGGCCTATGGTCAGTGAATTGTCTTCAAAAATTTTACTCATGTAACTGACTCCTTCGATTTGATTGAGTTCAGCATAGCTAGGCTGGCGCTAAAGTGAAGTGACTGTTTGCTCTTGTATATTTCTTTTAGTTATAAAATGAATTGCTGTTATTGATAAAACGCTGTCACCACTAGCACTAAGAGCTGCTTGATGATTTCTGTGTCTTCTTTTGCGCCGTCTTGCTATCGTAATTCAAACTTCTGACAAGGAAAAACCAATGCAAATAGTGATTAGTGGTACGGGTTTGTACACTCCAAGCGATGTGATCACCAATGATGAGTTAGTCGCAAGTTTTAATCAGTATGCCCAAGCCTTCAATGAAGAGCATAAGGAGGCTATTGCCGCCGGCACTGAGCTTGAATTAGCCATGTCGTCGAGTGAATTTATTGAAAAAGCCTCAGGTATTAAGCAGCGCCATGTCATTCAAAAACAGGGCATGCTAGATATCAATGTACTGATGCCGCTCATTGCGCCGCGCCTTGATGATGAACTCAGCCTGCAAGCGCAGATGGGGGCTATTGCCGCGCAAGAGGCACTTGCTAATGCAGATTGTGATGCCAGTGACATAGATTTAGTGATAGTGGCGTGTGCGTATGCGCAGCGCGCCTATCCAGCTATTGCCATTGAAATTCAGCACCATCTTGGGTGCCAAGGCATGGCTTACGATATGCAGGTGGCATGTTCGTCGGCGACGTTTGCTATCGCCAATGCCCAAGCGGCTATTATCTCCGGCCAAGCCACTAAGGTGCTAGTGATTAACCCTGAGATTTGTACTCCGCAAATCAATCTGCGCGATCGTGATAGTCACTTTATCTTTGGTGATGTTGCGACCGCATTAGTCCTTGAGGTTTGGCATGGAACTGACAGTGTGAATAAGCCAGCGCCTTCGCATATCAAGCGAGCGCGGCCCTTACTGATTGAATCCATTAAACTTGCCACTCAATACTCAAGCAATATCCGCAGTAACTTTGGTTTGATGAATCGCTGCAGCCCTGAGACAGAGCACAGCGCCAGTAATTTATTTAGTCAGCAAGGGCGTAAGGTATTTAAAGAATTATTGCCCATGATTTATCAACATCTTGAGCAACAGTTACAACAACTGCAGCTGGAACCCGAAGATTTTAAGCGCTTTTGGTTGCATCAAGCCAATATCAATATGAATCAATTTGTGGCGAAAAAACTGCTGGGCGATAACGTCACTCACGAACGCTGCCCTGTGGTGCTAGACACATATGCCAATACGGCTTCGGCAGGATCGATTATTGCGCTGCACTTATATCGTGATGATTTACAGGCCGATGATTTGGGTTTGTTATGCTCGTTTGGTGCTGGCTACTCAATTGGCAGTGTCATTTTGCGCGCCGTGTAATGGGATGTAGCGATTACGTACCATGTTTCTATTCATCGGTTGGTTGAAATTTCCCGGTTTCGAGCCAGTGCTGAGTGGCTTTTACTTCTTGTTCAAAGCCTTGAACAGAGGCTAGCGGTAAATAAATATCCGGGGGAATCCCAGCGACATCGACCGGCAAATAGGGCAAACGGGTAGAGCGGCTGGTGGCGTAATATAACTCAAAGGCCTGCGAAGGAAGGATCGTCGGCCGCATATTAGAGTAATCAAGGGCGCCGTAGCTTCGCCTGCCAACTAACTTCACATTAAAACCTTGGCGGATGTCTAATAAAAACTCTTCACATGAACTAGCACATTGGCGGTCAATTAGCACGGCTACCCGTTGTGGCGCGACGTTATTGGCTTGAGATAGATGATACCTTAGCGCGTGACGGCCTATTGGAAGCACATAGTCACCATTGGACGCTTGGTTCATGGCACTGACCACGGGCTCAATAAATTGCTGGCACCCCAGGTTATCGGCTTGGGCCACACATATATCAGTTTGTGCCTTGATATTGGCGCGGGTGACCAAAAACTCGGCGCCATGACTCACGGATTGATTGTGGAGGACCCTGGATAACAACTGACGATAACTGCTATCACTGCCACCACCATTACTTCGGACATCAAGGATCCAATAGGGATGGCTATCAAAAGTGGTACGATTGTCATTGAGTAAGGCTTCAATTGGCGCTTGATATTCCCAAGCAAAGCTCGGTAAAGTCAACAACAAGGTTTGCGAAGATAGTATGGTCAATTGCGGTGCATCGCTTACGATTAGCTGGTTGTTACCACTGACAGGGATTGTGGTATTGGCGTCTTCTGGTAATAAGGAAACAATGCCTAAATGACCTGGGCGCCATTGTCGTAAGTAATCGGCAATAATCCCCTGACATTGAGGTAGCTGAGTAATTGTGTTGGCTTGGGTGAGTGCGTGTTGCAATGCTTTGTCAAAGTGCTCGTGCCCCTTTTGGGCAAAGTGGTTGGGTGCGCCAGTATCATTGGTGAGTAAAAAATCCGGTAAAAATTTCAGATCCTGTTGGCATGTTTGCGCCGCTGAAACTGTGCTCGTTTGGCCGGTCGGATGTTGACAGCCGGTGATAATTGCCATCGTGAGAAATGTGACCCAGTATTTAAATGTCATGTGACGTACTTTAGAGGTGATGATTTTTAATTTAGCACGGCAACAATCGGTTAACAATCTATGGCGGCCCAAGCCGAAGCCGAAGCCGAAGCCGAAGCAAGGTTTCACTAAGGCTTGGAACCGTAAGCTAGTCTTCACTGATACTTAAATTGCAATAAGCAGGACGGTATTTATCCACCCACATCGCCGTGGCACCGCAGATGGCTACCGGCATCACAATAAAGTTAACAATAGGTATCATGGAAAACAGGGTAGCAGTAGCACCAAAACTCATACTGCTACCTTTGGTTTGACGCAGGGCAAAACGCATGTCTTGAAACGATACCTTGTGGTTATCAAACGGATAATCGCAATATTGCACCGCCATCATCCATGCACTAAATAAAAACCACATTACCGGGGCTAAGGTTTGGCCAATCAAGGGCACTAAGAAGAGCAGCAACAATACCAGGGCCCGCGGTAAATAGTATTTCAGTTTTATCCATTCGCGTCCTAGCATCCGAGGCACATCTTTGACGGTATCGATGGCTCCCCCCGTATTGAGCGGTTTACCTGTGAGTAAGGCTTCGGTTTTCTCAGCTAACAAACCGTTAAACGGCGCCGCCAGCCAGTTCATCACGGCACTAAAGGTAAACGCCATGACGACCACCAGAGATAACACCGCCAGCGGCCATAAAATCACATTAAGCCAGCTGAGAGACTCAGGTAACCAGGCCGCTAAATCGGCAAACACCACCTTTAAATGCCCAAGGCCAAAATAAAAACCGACCGCAAACAGTAGAATATTGATGAGCAAAGGAATAATGACAAAGGTTCGCAATCCAGGTTGGCGGATTAACTCGAATCCTTGCATAAAATAATTAACGCCACTTTTAGCCGTTTGCACACGCACAGGGAAATCTCCATTGATAACACTTGCTTGATTGTGACGGTTAACGCCGCTGTGACGCAAGTTTGTTTGTCATTTCCACCAATAAAAAGCGTTACAAAATGCTGCGCTGTTTGGTAAAGTGATAGGTCGCCTCTTCTTTTTGAAGCTTATTGTCTGTTCTGCCAGCGAAATGACCTAAATCATGAGACTGAATACAATTAAACTGGCTGGATTCAAGTCATTTGTTGATGCCACCAAGATCCCTTTTTTAAAACCACTCACGGCCATTGTTGGCCCGAACGGCTGCGGCAAATCCAATGTGATTGATGCGGTGCGCTGGGTGCTAGGTGAAAGTTCGGCTAAACATTTGCGCGGCGAATCCATGACAGATGTGATTTTTAATGGCTCAAGTGGTCGCCGGCCAGTATCTGTGGCATCGGTTGAGCTAGTGTTTGATAACCCCGATGGACGTTTAGGCGGACAATACGCCAGCTATCAATCTATTGCCGTTAAGCGTCAAGTCGATAGACAAGGCGAATCTAGCTATTTTCTTAATGGTCAAAAATGTCGCCGTAAAGACATTACTGAGCTGTTTTTAGGCACAGGTCTAGGGGCGCGTAGTTACGCCATTATTGAGCAGGGCACCATTTCACGGCTGATTGAATCTAAGCCGCAAGAATTACGGGTGTTTATTGAAGAAGCTGCCGGTATTTCGCGCTATAAAGAACGCCGGCGCGATACCGAAACCCGTATCCGTCACACCCGCGAGAATTTAGACCGTCTTGCCGATATCCGCCATGAGCTAGGTAGTCAGTTAGAAAAGTTGGCCGCGCAGTCAGAGGCCGCACTTAGTTATCGCGAACTTAAACGTCAAGAACGGCAAGGCTTAGCTGAGTTATTGTTAATTCAATACCAAGGACTACTTGAGCAAGCCGAGCAATACCAACAGTTGTTACTTGAAAGCCAAACTGAGGTCGCCGCGGCTAAGACTCAATGGCAAGCGCTTGAATTGAGCCTGACGGAACTTAATATCACTAAAGGGCAGGTTGAGCGTCAAGAGCAGCAACTAGTGGCGGACAATTTTCGGATTGCGACCGAACTTGCGCGCTTAGGCTCTCAACTTGAATTCCAGCAGCGTCAACATTCCCAAGATAAACAGCGTTTAGCTGAGCTTAACGCTAATCGCGATTTATGGCTGCAGCAGTCAAAAGCCGCGCAAACGAGTCATCAAGTATTAATGGCTGAGCAGCAAAGCCTGCATCAGTTAAGTGAACAACAGCAAACCCAACTGCTGAGTCTAGAAAAAGACGTTAGCCTTGCCGAAAAAGCCTTGGCAGGCGCCACTCACACTCAGCAGCAATGGCAGCATTCACTGAGCGAATTGCAGTTAAAGCAACAATTAGCGGCCAATAAACGCAGTTATCAAGAGCAGCATCGCCTTGAAAAGCAGCGCGCATTAACGGCCGTAATAGAGCAATTAGGCACAAGCCAAAGCCAAACGCTAGCGAGCAGTATTGAGAGCTTGAGCGCAGGTCTCACGTTGCAGCAGGAATTACGCACTGAACTTGCTCAGCAACTTGAAGATGCTGAGTACAAGCAAGGCGCGGCGTTACAGCAGTTAGTCACTGTTAACGGCAAGGTAAGCAGTGAGCAGCAAAAACTTGCGGCCCTGCAAAGCCGTAGCGATTTAATCGCGCAGTTGCTGGCTAAGGCCAAACCTGCGGGTAATGATGTCAGCGTCTGGCAGGTGACACAGGTTGATAGTGGTTGGGAGAAGGCCGCCGAATTAGTGTTGGAGCCGGTGTTGCAGCAAGGTGTGCTTAATGGGCTAGATATCTCGTCCGACGATGTCGCGCCTAACACTGATGGTATAGGTTTTCAGTTATCTAAAAACCAAGACTTTGGCATGCTAAGTAGTCAGGTCAATTTAGCGCCTTGGCTCACTAACCTTGAATTTGTCCTCAATAAAGCGGATGCCTTAGCGCGCTTAGCCACTCTTTCTGCCAGCGAGCAACAGCGCCAGCGCTACGTGACGCAAGCGGGCGAGTTAATCGGCCAAGGTTTTTGTCTTAATGCCAAAACTCACAGCCAACCTATGCAGTTAATGGCGCAAGCCCATGAGTTAGATGAGTGCATTGCGCAGTGCGAGCAGCAGTTAATCGTCCTTAAACAGCAGCAACAGCATTTTGATGATGCTAAGCGCTTGCAGGATGCGCAAGTGGCGCATTTGCAAGCACAAGTGCAGCAGCAACAATTAGTAGAACAAAAGTTGGCGCAAGATTGTCTGCATGCTCGGAGTCAATTTGATAAAGAGCAAGATCAATGGACGCAGCAGCAAGGCTTGCAGATGTCATTGCAGCAGGAATTAGCGGAATTAGATGACGAGTTGGCGCGCTTTGATCTTGATGGCAATGCACTCAGTGAGCAGCTTATTTATCAAGAGCAGCAACTTATGCAAGCGCAGCGCGCGTTAGAGCAACACCAGCATTTGTGGCAGCAAAGTAAACTGGTATGGCAACAAGAGCAGCACAGTTCGCAGCAAGCCCATAGTCAAAGTTTGCAGCATCAAACCGCAGTGGCCTTGTCTGAGCAAAGTCAGCAGGCCTTAACTGAGCGCTTAAATGAAGTCAGCGCTGAGATAGCCGCGCTTTATGCAAAATCGGCTAATCAAGACTCGGCATTAAGTCATTTACCGGAATTAGAGCAGCAGCATCAGGCATGTTTGCAACAACAATCACAATTACAGAGTGAAATTGTGGTAGTTAGGGCGCAATTAGCCAGTTTACAGGCCGAGATTGATACAAAACTATTGCAGCAAAAACAAGTCATTGGCAAGATAGAGCAATTAAGCGCACGTTTAAATCAACAGCAATTAAAGCGCGAAGGTATTCAAGGGCAATTGCAAGGGCAGTTAAGCCGATTGCAAGAAGCCGAGATTGCGCTTGATAGTGAGATAACATCGGACATCAGCATCCCGAAACGGCAGCAGCAACTCGATGATATTCGTCAGCAGATTGGGTTACTTGGGGCCATTAACTTAGCCGCCATTGAAGAATATGACCAACAAGCCAAACGTAAGCAGTATCTGGACGAGCAAGATAATGATTTACGTACTGCCATGGCAAGCTTAGAAGAAGCCATTCGCAAAATTGATAAAGAGACCAAGAGTCGCTTTAAAGAGACCTTTGATCAGATTAATGGTGACTTCTCACGCTTGTTCCCGAAAGTGTTTGGCGGCGGCAGTGCTTACTTGGCATTAACTGATGATGACCTGCTGGAAACTGGGGTGTCGATTATGGCGCAACCACCTGGCAAGAAAAACAGTACAATTCACCTGCTTTCGGGTGGTGAAAAGGCGCTAACCGCTTTATCATTGGTTTTTGCAATTTTCAGGCTCAATCCAGCACCTTTTTGTATGCTAGATGAGGTAGATGCGCCATTAGATGATGCAAACGTCGAACGTTTTTGCCGTTTATTGAAAGAAATGTCGCAAACAGTGCAATTTATTTATATTAGCCATAACAAAATTACGATGGAAATGGCTGATCAACTTACAGGGGTGACTATGCATGAGCCTGGAGTGTCGCGCATAGTGGCGGTTGATATTGAAGAAGCGGTGGCGATGGCCGACGCCGGATAAAAACAATAGGGTAATACATGGAAAACTTTCAACTAGTCGTGGCAATACTGGGCGCGATAGCCATCATCGCGGTGCTAGTGCATGGTTTATGGTCGATTCGTAAGCAGCGGCCAAGGCCACTGCGTGACAGCCCGACGGCAAAGGTTTATAAAGATAAATCTAATAGTAAAAGCCTTGATCGTGATGGTTTTGATGCCGATGGCATTGGTGAGGTGCGCGTGCGTAAAGTGCACGCTGATGACAGTGATGCAGAATCTACTCCAGCTCGCCCAGCGAAAACACAGGGTCATACCCCAGTGCAACGTGTCCGACCTGCTACAGCTTCAAGCGATGATGTCAACCTAGCGTCTGAGCCAAGCATCAAAGTCAGTCGTGAGCGCCGCGAACCTAGCATGGGGCAAGATAAACCTCAATCGCACCAATCTGCTGGATCAGCCTCGCAATCAAGTCACAGTACGCCGCCATCTAAGCCGCTCAGTGCTGCGCCAAGTGCCGCTGAGCTTGCCGATGCTTATCAAAACAATTCTTATCAAGATGATTTTGACATCAGCTTTGATGATTTTGATGATGAAATTATTGAAGATGATGCGCCGCTAGGCGATCCGGTTGATGTATTGGTATTGCACTTAGTAGCTAAAGAAGGCCAAGTAATCCACGGCGCCGAATTATTACCTTGCTTGCTGGCTCTGAATTTTAAATATGGTGATATGAACATTTTCCATCGTCATCAAGATAATGCCGGCAATGGCAAGGTGTTATTTTCTATGGCGAACATGCTTAAGCCTGGCATATTTGACCCAGATACCATGGAGCAATTTAGCACTCATGGCGTGGTATTGTTTATGACCCTGCCTTGTCACGGTGATGCCTTAATTAACTTCCAGATCATGCTCAATTCCGCAGAGCAAATGGCTGATGATTTGGATGCTCAAGTGCTCGATGGTAGCCGTCAGCCATGGGATGATTATACTAAGCAAGCTTATATTCAACGCATCCGCCGCCAAATGTAAGTTGAGCACACTCAGTTAACAAAGGCCGCTCGCGCGGCCTTCTTGTTTTATGGATACGACAATGCAAGCGATTAAACAACAAATTGCGGCTTTGACCGCCGAGCTAAACCAACACAACATTCGCTATTATGTGGATGATGCGCCATCAATCCCAGATGCTGAATATGATCGCTTAATGCAAGCGTTAAAAACCTTAGAGCAAGCCCATCCTGAGTTAGTACTGCCAGATTCCCCGAGCCAACGAGTAGGTGGCGCCGCGCTTGCTAAGTTCACCCAAGTGACTCACCTTAAGCCCATGCTCAGCCTAGATAATGCCTTTGATGAAGCGGACTTTACTGGCTTTTATAAACGCTTGACCGATAGAGTCGGTAATGTGCGTTTTTGCTGTGAGCCTAAGCTTGATGGTTTAGCGGTAAGCTTATTGTATCGCGATGGCGTGTTAGAGCGCGCAGCTACTCGCGGCGATGGTAGCGTTGGTGAAGACATCACTGAAAATGTGCGCACCATTCGCTCTATTCCGCTGCGCCTTCGCGGTGAAAACTATCCGCAGTTAATGGAAGTGCGCGGCGAAGTGTTTATGCCAAAAGCTGCCTTTGAGAGCTTAAATGCACGGGCGGCAGCGAAAGGTGATAAGACCTTTGTTAATCCACGTAATGCCGCTGCCGGCAGTTTACGTCAGCTTGATAGTAAAATTGCTGCGTCCCGCGCTCTGGATTTTTATGCCTATGCCCTTGGCGTGGTAGAAGATGCCGTTGAGCCTCTGGCCATGACGCATTATCAGCAGTTGCAGCAGTTAAAAACGTGGGGACTCCCTGTAAGCCATGAAGTGAAACTGGCGGATAACCTTGAGCAAGTCTTTGCTTATTATCAAGATGTAATGCAGCGCCGTGCAAGCTTAGCCTTTGATATCGATGGCGTAGTATTTAAGGTTGATGATATAGAGCAGCAATTAACCTTAGGCTTTGTGGCTAAGGCGCCGCGCTGGGCCATTGCTTATAAATTTCCCGCACAAGAAGAAATGACCTTACTGGAAGGCGTTGATTTCCAAGTCGGTCGTACTGGCGCGGTAACGCCGGTAGCCCGCTTGCAACCTGTGTTTGTCGGCGGTGTTACAGTATCGAACGCCACCTTGCATAATATGGATGAAATTGCCCGTTTAGGCGTCATGGTGGGCGATACTGTGATTATTCGCCGTGCTGGCGATGTTATCCCGCAAATTGTGGCCGTGGTGGCTGACAAGCGTCCAGCTAATGCTTGCGCCATTGAATTCCCCGAGGCTTGTCCTGTTTGTGGTTCGCTGGTGGAGCGTGTAGAAGGCGAAGCCGTAGCGCGCTGCAGTGGCGGTTTATTCTGTGAAGCCCAACGTAAAGAAGCCATTAAACATTTTGCCTCTCGTAAAGCCCTTGATATCGATGGCATGGGCGATAAAGTGGTCGAGCAGCTAATTGATAAAGAGTTAGTGCATAGTCCAGCGGATTTATTTCACCTTAATGCCTCTATGATCACCATGCTTGATCGGATGGGCATGAAGTCTGCGACTAACTTAGTGGCCGCCATTAATACAGCTAAAAATACCACCTTAGCCAAATTCCTGTATGCCTTAGGTATTCGCGAAGTGGGTGAAGCCACAGCGGCTAATTTAGCGCAGCACTTTCGTCAGTTGTCCTCAGTGCAGCACGCCAATATAGAGCAACTGCTCGCCGTCTCAGATGTGGGCGCGGTAGTAGCTCAGCACATTCATCATTTCTTTGCGCAGCCGCATAATATAGAAGTGATTGATAAGCTCATTGCTGTTGGCGTGCAGTGGCCAGAAATTGCTGAGGTTGAAGCTGGTGCCTTGCCACTTGAAGGCCAGACTTGGGTATTAACCGGCACTTTAACTGAACTCAACCGCAATGATGCTAAAGCTAGGTTGCAGGCCTTAGGCGCTAAAGTAGCTGGCAGTGTGTCTAAAAACACGCATTGCGTGGTAGCAGGTGAAGCGGCAGGCTCAAAACTTGCGAAAGCTCAAGAGCTTGGGGTTGAAGTTTGGGACGAAACACAGCTCTTGGCATTCTTTGCCGAGCTTGAAAGATGAACTATGTTAATTAATCATCTTAAAAAAAGCCTGCAATAGCAGGCTTTTTTGCAATTGAGTTATTTCATTAGGTGAATCTTATTTAATAGCCCTTGTGTATGTAGGTCCTATCGCCATATCTTATGTCATGAACAGAGGAGACTGAATTGGATTTACAAACAATCGCCTGGCGTGATGACCATGGCCGAGTGGCGCCGCCATTCTTACTTTATTTATTACTGGCCTTTCTAGGTCGTGGTTATGTTATTTGGGTCATGTCTTTGACACAAGCGGCGGATCGCGCAGGGTTAGTGAGAATATTCTATCCATTACAAATGGATTTTATTCAGTCACTGGTGACTGGTCTTGGCGCTGTGTTGTTGTTTGTGCTGGTGTTGGCAGAACGTCGCCGTAAGCCCACTTGGCTCAAAACGCCGTTTTCCTTATTTAAATGGTTATTGATGATGATGCTAGTGCTAGAAGCATGGCAATTAGCCACTCGCATTGATCATACCTTTATGGTGTTCCATTGGATGACGGCATTAGATGGCTTAGCCTTATTCTGGGGCTCAATTTACTTAGCTAAGTCTAAGCATTTACAAGCTTATTTAGACGAGTGGCCTTCAGAGTCGCTAACGACTTAAATCGTATTTCCATAAAACAGCCAGCTTATATGCTGGCTGTTTTTATCAACTAGGGCGGCATGGCTTGATTGCTTTTAGCGCGACTATTGCCAAGTTACACACATAATGCCTGCGCGATTTCAATCAGGCTTAACTATAGTGAATTAGATAGCTGTGAAGTAGAAAGATCTCAGACTCACGTGATTCAGTCTGAGGTGACAAAGGAGTGTCTTAGATTGGCCAAAGAGCACTTGCCACAAATCCCCCTGAATAGGTTACAAGTTGGCTTAACCGTCAAATTGCCCTTATCTTGGCAAGATAATCCATTCTGGATAAATCGCATTACTCTGAGCTCTGCGCTGCAGATAGAAATGATCCGCGGCTTAGGCTGCCAATTTGTGTATTTGATTGCCGGCGAGCCGCTGGCTGAACCAGATTTTACTGAAGACTCGAACCGCGATAATCATCACTTACTTGTGCCTCATTCCCATAGTCAGCAATTTCAAACACGTAAAGCCATTCGCCTTAGTCAGCAGCGTTTCTTGCATGCGGTTAATGATACTCGTATGACCTACAGTCTATTAGGTCATGATCCTCAAGGTGCCATTAAATTAGCCGAGCAATTAGCCCTTGAAATGATTGATCATTTACAAGAGCACCCCACGGCAAAGTTAGCCTTAGTGGACTTAGGTGACAGTCAAATTAGTGTGACTCAGCATTCAAGCTCTGTGGCGGTATTAGCCTTAAGCATTGGCCGCGCCCTAAATTTACCCATTGATGATCTTAAGTGCTTGGCACTTGGAAGTTTATTTCATGATATTGGCCTGTTAACTCTGCCTGACTCCCTGCGCGCCAGTCTATTTAGTTTGAGTGATGACGAGCGCAAGCTGATGAAACTGCATACTCGTTTTAGCCACGAGCTAGTCGATAGCCCTGCGCGCTTTGATGAGCGAGTGTGCGATATTGCGCGCCACCATCATGAGTGTATTGACGGCAGTGGTTATCCTGATGGCTTACAGGGTAATGATATTCCGTTACTCACCCAAATAGTGGCCTTGGCTGATGAGTATGATCATCAAATAGGTGGCGATAATATGGGCTCCCCCCAAGACGCACTTGGGCATTTATCTAACCATAGCGCCGGCAAGCATGCTAATGAGCTTATGCAAACCTTAGAGAGTGTGCTTGGTCAATATCCGCCTGGTACTTTAGTGCGTTTATCTGATGGTTCCATAGGTAAGGTATTGATGACGTCAGCGAACGTGGAAACACCCGCTGTTTGGGGCTGCGAGATTGATGGTACAGACGCTGGGCTTAAATTTCTGGCGAGCGCCAATTTACGCATTGAAGAAGTCATTAAGCTTGAATCCCTCACTGAAAATGCCATAAAAGCGCTGAAGGCCGATGCGGCCATCAGTTATTACTTCACCGCTGCCGTTAAGTGAATGTTTGAATGCAAAACTTAACTTCATTGCTAATGTCAGTTAATCCCTCATCCCTCATATTTAATAAATGCTTGCTAATGATTTAATCTAGTGTCGTCATCATTAGCGACTTGATACTATCTTACTGATAATCATTATTTTTAGTGGCAATTCTCGAGGCGATAATAACTATGAGTAATAACAAAGTGGCAATTATTGCCTGTGGCTGGTTTGGTTTGCCATTAGCTCAAGCATTAACTCAGCAAGGCTGGCAAGTGTCGGGCACGCGCCGAAGCGAGCAAGGCGCGGCGCAGTTACAAGAGCTAGGCATTGCAGGTTTTGTGTTGGATTTAGCTCAGACTGAGTCATTGGTGGTAGCCAATAAGCAAGGTCTACTTGATGCTGACACCATAATAATTAATATTCCGCCAGGGCTTCGTGGTGGTCAAAGTAGTGAGGATTACTTAGCGCAGTTACGCAGTTTGCGCCAAGCCATTATCCATAGTGGTAATAAGCGGGTAATTTTTATTAGTACCACAGGTGTGTACCCAGATGCCGACGTGGATGAAACCAGCGCGCCATCGATTGAGGCGAGGGCGCAAGTGTTTGTTGCCGCAGAGCAATTATTTAGTGATTTCCCCAATGCCTGCACAGTGCGCTTTGCTGGGCTCGTTGGCCCTAAGCGCCACCCTGGGCGATTTTTTGCGGGTAAAACCGCAGTTGCCGATGGTCACTTGGCCGTCAATCTAGTGCATCTTGATGATTGCATTGCTGGGGTTATCTGTTTACTTAAGACGCCTCATTGCAGTGGCATTTATAATCTGTGCGCGCCAGAGCATCTTAATAAACAAACCTTTTATCAGTATGCGGCTAAGCATTTAGGCTTAACGCCGCCTGAGTTTTCTACGTTTAGCGCGGCAAGCATCAAGAGTAAACGTGTTAGCGGCGATAAAATCTGTCAGCAGTTAGGCTTTCGCTATCAGCATCCTGAGTTACGGGCCATGCTAGATTTTTGCTAAACGCATCTAAGGCAGCAGTTTCTAAAACAAAAGAGCAAACAAACGCGCGCCATTAGCATTGCGCTAGCGGCGCATTTTTATAGGCAGCAATAATATGACCAACATCAGTATCGCTGGCTTGGTTAACGCGCTGATAATGCTTGAGCAAATTATCGCGATAGCGCTCAGCTAACCGAGTTTGGTGCTTAGAGGTAAGTTCGATAGTTTGCCACAACTTAGCACCCACAGGGCTAATGGCGGTTATAGCCTGATTGTCGCGCGCGGGCGCTAATGCCCCTGTAGATGTTACTGACAAGATTTCATAATAACGCTGATTTTCTTCAAGCAGCACTTCATCATTAAGGCTAAAACCAAAATCAATTAAGTGGCTACGCAAATGAAAGGTCTGATTGGTCGGGCATAACAGCCAGTCAATAGTAATCTCTGGATGGCGCCCATGAATATCAGCAATAAAGCGCGACATTAACTCGCCGCCAACGCCGGCAATGATCACTAAGGTGTTACCTGGGAAGCTTTCAAGCGGTAATTGACTCACATCTAAACAATGGGTTTGGTAAGCGCGGTTGTCTGGGTAAAAGCGCTGCAGTTTCTCATCCAGTTGCGCCATTAAGCTTGGCACTATATCAACGAAATGAATGTGGGGCGCGGCTTGGCGCGTTAATAGCGCGGCGCCTAAAAATCCATGATCGCAGCAGCAATCCCACACATGCTGATAATCATTGGCGACCATAGCATCGAGTTGATGTAAGCGTTTACTAAGTTTCAATGGCAAGCCTTTGGCGACAAAAAACGCGTATTGTAATGATATTCGCCGTTTCTTGCCATCACAATGGCATTAGCTGAAACACTCTGATTGCTCTTAACCTAATGCATTGATATCTTGGCTCTAATTTAGGTTATGAACTACGGCTGCACTAAAGTTTTATATGCTTAAGTTTTATGTGCTTATTGCCGTTAATGCCATCCTCTTTTATTTCAGGAAATCGTATGTTTAGTGCTTACACTTGGGCCTTTTGGGGCATAGTTGTATTGATAGCCACCTTATTGGTGCAAGCCTTAGTTGCCGCCTTTAGTAAGGCATCACAACCTGGTGCCATCCCAGGTAAAATCGATGCCTCTTTAAGTCACGCATCATTTGTGTTTCGCTCAAACCGCACCTTTGCTAATTCACTGGAAAATATCACGCCTATGCTGGGCTGCGCCTTGTTAGCGATCTTAGTCGGCACCAATGCGGCCGCGACGGCCGCGCTGATTTGGGTCATGGCGTTAGCGCGCCTTGTGCATATGTGGCTGTATTACGTGATAGCCACAGAGAAAAACCCCAGCCCGCGCAGTTACTTCTACTTACTGGCAATGCTGGCCAACATAGCGCTATTACTGCTGTGCGTAATCACGCTGGCCACGCAATCCATGGCCTAGCAATATTAGTAATTACTTAGCAACTTCATTGGCTTAGCTCATATTGATAGTAAGCACTTAACCGCAAGCGCCTAATTGCGCTTGCCTTGTTAGGGTTTAGCTTTACAATCGCCCTCATTTTAATAATATCAAAGAGCATTTATGACATTGGAAACAGTCGATTATCAAGCTGACAATGCCGCTGAGCTATTCGTGAAATCCTTACATGAAACTGGCTTTGGGGTTCTTAAAAACCATCCTATTCCGCAAGAATTAGTTGAATCTATTTATCAACAATGGCAAGAGTTTTTTAATTCAGAACGCAAATATCAATTTGAGTTTTCACCAGCAACTCAAGATGGTTACTTTCCTGCTAGCGTGTCAGAAACCGCTAAAGGCCATAGCGTTAAAGACATTAAAGAGTACTTTCATGTTTATCCGTGGGGCAAGGTCCCGCCTGAATTGTCTGAGCAAATTCTTGATTATTATCAGCGCACCAACGCCTTTGCCGCCGAGTTATTAGCTTGGGTTGAGGCCTATGCGCCAGCAGCAGTGCAGGCCAATTTATCCATGGCGTTATCTGAGATGATTAAAGATAGCCACAAAACCTTACTGCGTATTTTGCATTACCCGCCAATGACAGGTGTGGAAGAGCCTGGCGCTATTCGCGCTGCTGCCCATGAAGACATTAATCTATTAACTATTTTACCGGCGGCCAATGAGCCTGGTTTGCAGGTGCTGGCTAAAAATGGGGAATGGTTAGATGTGCCGTGTGATTTTGGTAACTTGATCATTAATATCGGCGACATGCTGCAAGAAGCCTCGGGTGGATACTTTCCATCGACAACACACCGAGTGATTAATCCAAGTGGTGAGCGTAGTCAGCATTCACGTTTATCTTTGCCGCTATTTTTACACCCTAAGCCTGAGGTAGTGCTATCTGAGCGCTATACGGCGGACTCTTACTTAATGGAGCGCCTGCGCGAGCTAGGGCTGATTTAAGCTATTAATGAGGCTGCGGCAAGTATTTTTTAATACTTGCCGCAGCCTCTATTCATTTAAGCCGCATCTCTTCACATAGCATTACACACTAGATTGCATCACATGGCATGAGCGACTTGCTGGCGTCTTAATTTGATAAAATAACTCAATGGAATAATAGCGATAAGGATTAAGCCGCTTGCCCAATAACCATTGTTTTGCACCCCATAGTTAATCGCCACTAGGCTGCCAATTAGCGCGCCGCTACCAATACCGACATTAAATAAGCCAGAATAGATTGCCATTGCGACATCGGTGGCTTCTGGGGCTAATTTCAATGCCTTAGCTTGTAATGATAAACACAATAACATTAAGGCCGTGCCCCAAATAATGCACAAGGGCACAAGTAGCGTGAGACTTTGCGCCGCTGTCGGAAGCATAGCCATGCACGAACCTATGGCGGCTATGGCCCCTATGATTAATGACTGGCCGTGATTGCCATAGAAATGGCTAAATAGCACGCTAGCGATTAAGCCCGCCGCGCCAAATATCAGCAACACTAAGGTAGTAATGCCAGCAGAATAGCCAAAATGTTCTTGCAAGAGCGGCTCTAAATAGGTGTAAACGCTGTAGTGAGCCGTCACTAAACACACGGTTAATACAAACAAGCTTATCAGTGCTTTATTTTTGATTAAGCTCGGTAAACTGCGCCAGTTGCCGCCATGGGTAGCAGGCAATTTAGGTAGACCGCGCCACAGCAGTAACATCATGATAAAGGTAAATAGACCGATTAAGGCAAAGATGCTGCGCCAGCCAATCAACTGACCTATCACGCGCCCGAGTGGAATACCTAGCACTAGCGCCAATACGCCGCCAGTAGCAAAAATACTTAAGGCTTTAGCGCCTTGATTATTAGGGGCGAGACGCACCACAAGCGCTGGCGCTATGGCCCAAAATAACGCATGGGTAAAGGCTATGCCGATACGGCCTGATAATAAGACGTCATAACTTGGCGCAAACACGCAAATGGCGTGGCTAACTACAAAGATGGCCATTAATCCCAGCAATAACTTTTTACGCTCGAAACGGGCAAACAGCAGCACAGCCGGCAAGGAGGCGAGGGCGACTACGCTTGCGTAAACCGTTAGCATTGGGCCGACATCCACCGCACTCATGCCAAAACTCTGCCCCAAGGCCGCTAAAATGCCCACAGGCACAAATTCAGTCGAGACAAACACAAAAGCGGTCAGTGCCAGTAAAATGATCGGCGCCCACGCGCTGAAACCTTGTTTCATTAAGCCATTCATCCAGTAGAGAAAAGTCGGCCAGTGTAGGCGCAAATAATCATCAAGGCGAGAGCAAGCGCGCATTAATCTTGATTGTGTGAGCGAGTGAAAAGTTTTTGGTTTTTGATTTCTTATTGGCAACGAAATATTGGATTCGTAGTGGTATTAAAAATTGTTGGGCTTTTTTATTCATTTTGACTATTGGGTTTATGATTTATCTTGGCTTGGATGCAGTTTCAATTTCAACCCAAGGCTCACAGTATTTGTATGATTTAGGCAAACGGTTAATGGTCTTTGGTCCATTGATATGGCTTGCCCTTTTTGCTAGCAAGCAACAAGCGCAAAATAAGCGTCTTGAACAAGAATACGCACATAAAGAAGCTGTAACTAAAACCTTTGTTGGTCATCAGCGACAAATAGAAAAACTTGCTGAAAGTGATGCAAAAGACTCACTTCTTGTGCAATTAGCAATAACTACGATCAACACAATCGAATTCAATCCAAGCTCAACATTGGAAAAGTCAAATCCAAAGAAAGACTTACCAGCATCTGAACTACTAGATTTAGCAAAGAAAGCTGTAGATAAAGTCGGTAAATAATTGCTTAAAACTAAATAAGGATAGGCTGCGTGTAGTCGCGACCGAGTCCAAGAGTTGGACCCTTAGGCTTACCAACCAAGTAAGCCTTACATTTACCTACAAATACAACCACGCCGCTGGCATTAAGGCCTGCGGCGTGGTTGTATGCGTTTAAAGCAAGCTGTTAATGGCCATCGATAAAGATGAACTTAATCAAGAACAGTATTGCAACCACGACGACACAAGGGTGAATGTCACGCCATCTTCCGCAGCCGGCTTTGATGACGCAGTAGCTGATAAAGCCGGCAGCAATACCTTCGGTAATCGAGAAGGTAAATGGCATCATCACTGCAGTGATAAAAGCGGGAGCCGCTTCGCTCAGATCGTTCCATTTTACCTTGGTCAGGCCGGCGGTCATCATCACGCCAACGTAGATAAGTGCTCCGGCTACGGCATAGGCAGGTACCATAGCTGCCAGTGGCGACAAGAAGATCACCCCAAGGAACAGTAAACCCACCACGACTGAGGTTAAGCCTGTACGGCCGCCCACGGCAACACCAGAGGAACTTTCAATATAGGCAGTGACACTGGAGGTGCCCATATAGGCGCCGGCCACACTGGTGAGTGAGTCTACTTTCAGCGCTTTGCCCATATTCGGGAAGCGGCCCTTGTCATCATTGATGCCGCAGCGCTCGGTCACAGCAATCATGGTGCCTGAGCTATCAAACATGCTCACGAGTGCGAAGGAGAAGATCACCCCAGCTAGGCCAATATCCAAAATGGCACTCAGATCCAGTTGACCAAAGACATGACCGATGGCCGGTGGCATAGAGACGATACCGCTAAACTGTACATCACCGCACAAAGCCGCCAACAGGGTAACCACTAAGGTTGAAATAAGCACAGCCGAATTGACGCCACGGTAGGCCAGGATAATGATGATAAAGAAGCCTAAAGAGCCCAGCACCACAGGCAATGAGGTCAATTCACCCACTTTTACCAAAGTATTAGGATCGGCCACCACCAACCCACTGTTCTTAAAGCCGAGCAGCGCAATCAGCAAGCCAATACCGGCTGGGATCCCGGTTCTTAGACCCGCAGGAATATTCTCCAGTAGCCATTGACGTAAGCCAACAACTGACACTAGGGCAAAAATTACGGCGCCCCAGAATACCGAGCCCATAGCAACCTGCCAGCTGACGCCCATGCCGAGGGTGACTGAGAACGCAAAGAAGGCATTCAGACCCATGGCTGGTGCCAAGGCAATCGGCAAATTAGCCATCAGACCCATAGAGATACTGCCCAGCGCTGCCGCTAAACAGGTGATCACAAACACAGCTTTGGTGTCCATGCCCGCGGCCCCTAGAATTTGCGGGTTAACGAATACTATGTACACCATGGTCATAAAGGTTGTGAAACCGGCGACCACTTCGGTTGATGGCGAGGTGCGATTTGCGCTCAAGGCGAATATACGGTTCAGTAATTGGCCAAATCTAGACGTAGGTTGGTAATTTACGTCTGGTGCGTTCTTAACGGAGGAACTTTGCGGAAGTTGCATGAAGGGTTAGCTCGGTTTAAAAAAAAAACCACCGGCAATAAGCCAGTGGATCTTAGCTAATTAAACCTCAAGTGGATGTAAAATTCGATCATGGTGACTTAATGCGTGATCAATGTCACTGTTTCCTATCAAAATAGCCCGCTAGCCAGTTGAAGCTAATTGTAAAGCTCTATTAAAAGAGAACGGGTACGTAAAAAACCGTTACTGGAATATGGCCGATTTTAAAAAAGTGGAGCAAAGTCACTTTTTATCCCAATTTGTAATAAAAGTACCGAATTGGGACGGTGCATATGGGATTAGAACGCCTTTTCACCATTGGGAGTCTGGTAACGCATGCCTTGGTATGAAGCATACAAGAGTACGAAGCATAATAGGCACGATAACTTTTGTAACGCCAATTTAGACAATTGCACTGTCTATAGCCTCAGTACCCAGTAGCCAGTAATAGTCATCTGGCGATGACAACCCTATGTCAGAACTTGTGTTTTGGGGTTGTCGCAGAGCAGTCACTCGGCCACGATTATGCTTAACACTGAAAATATATGTGGACAAAAATAAATTATAGAGTAATATTTGCCTCGCTCTGCTATTGAGAGTGATTAATGAAACATAAGTAAAAAGTAAAACCTCAGAATTCCTTCGTTATTGTTGTTATCCTCAGTTTTCCCTTATCTTCATCATCACATTAAATAATTCAATTTTTCAGTGCATCGCATTTTGCGAAATTTTTTAATTAAATATAAGGGACACATAATGTCTAATACAACTGGTATCGTAAAGTGGTTTAACGAAGAGAAAGGTTTTGGTTTTATTACTCAAGACAATGGCGGTGCTGACGTATTCGTTCACTTCCGTGCAATCACTTCTGACGGCTTCAAAACTTTGGCTGAAGGCCAGAAAGTATCTTTCGAAGTAGAGCAAGGTCAAAAAGGCCTGCAAGCAGCTAACGTAATCGCGCTGTAATTTCGTAAGTCGACGTAAATGGTGTATGCCATTTACGTCACTCAAAAAGCCTGCAAAACACTAACGTTTAAGACCAGAGTTAATCAAGTAATCGATAACTCATCTACCTTAACAATCAACTGCAACAATAAAACGTTACTCCACATTTATATTTTATCTGCGAAAATAATAACGTTCTCTTATCTGCCTGTTGTATATATCAATACGCTTTCTAAGCGTTCGCTATATTTTGATAATTAACACTTAAAATAAGTTTATGACTGATGTTAAGTATTAATTATTATTCTGCATCATTAATGATGTCTCATCTCTCTGGTTTAAAACGACTGACGTTTCAACCATCAAAACTGTATAAACTAAAAAACAAAAGGTAATAAATGCGAGTAAGTTTTAATATTTTTAAAAATAACATCTCTTGGGATGCACTAATCCATCAACTCAATGGTGATGTACTTTTGCGTCATGTGCTAGTGAAGGGTAATGTCGAAGACAGAGATATAGACTTTATCTATTGTGATGAAACCTGCCAAGGTCAAATAATCAATGGTGATAACGAGCTTATCGGTCACTTTTCGGCTACTCACTAGTAAAGCAACTTGGGTAAGCCCCTATCATTAACGCCCGTCTTTTTGACAACAAAGTGACAACCCAGCCATTCACGATAAAACAATAACAATATGCGCTCTTGAATCGCTTGCTGCCATTAAGCATTCATCACTTATCTCACCGCCAGTAGGGAGATGTCAGCTAAACCATCTCGCTAGCGCTAATATTGACTGGCGTTTCGACTTAAGCTATTGGCTTGGCTTTCCAATTCATTGAAGGCCGCATCAATCTTGTCGATGATGGCTGACACTTGTTGAGAATGATTTCCCACCACCTTCATGCTCGCACTGATCTCTTTAGATACTTGGGTTTGCGCCTCAATGGATACCGCAATTTCACTGTTTAAGTTATGAATAGCATTGGTGGAGTCATTAATGTCATCAAATACCGCTGAAATACGTTTCATTTCAGCACCAGCATTTTGCATCATGCCCGCGGCTTGGGAAACAGAGCAAGACACTTGATTCGTGCGATTAAGTAAACTGTCGACAATGCCATCAATCTCTAACGTTGAGTCTTGGGTTCTTTGTGCTAACGAGCGCACTTCATCGGCCACGACCGCAAAACCGCGTCCTTGCTCACCAGCCCGCGCCGCTTCAATTGCCGCATTTAACGCCAACAGATTTGTCTGCTGAGCAATGGATTTAATCACCCCTAACACCTTAGTCACTTGGCTGCTTTCATCGACCAAGTGCTCCATAGCCTGTTCGGTTTGCGAGAACTCTTTATCTAATACCAACATGGCGTCAATGGCATGCTTTAAGGTGGATTGACCCTCGACAACCTTGTGTTGATTTTCGGTCGCACGTTGCTTGGCATTGAGTGTGAAGTGATTGATGCCATCCATGGTTTGCGTCATGTCGCCTACGGCTATCCGACTCGTGTCCACTTCTTTGGCCACCAGTGAGGAACTCCGCTGCGACTCTACAATGGATTGCTTAGTTTCTTTGGCCAACAAAGCAATTGATTTGGCTGCCAGCTCTGTTGTCGATAATGAATTAGCCAGTGAACTAATGAAGATATTGATTTGGGTAATAATCTCTCCGACTTCCCCTTCGGTAGCGACTGTGATCCGTTGGTTTAAATTTTTAGATTCTTGAATATCATGCAGTTGCTTGCTGGTGGCGACTAGTGGCGCAACCACGCGTCGATTGATCAATAGGTAGCCCATAATGGCAATGACGAACATCATAGCTAACACCGATTGAGCCAAGTATAACGCCCCTTGTAACCCACTAAAATTATTAGTAAATTGTTCGGAAGTTCGGTTATCCAACGCGGTAAAAAAATCATCTATGGGGGTCATGATTTTCGCTTTTTCAACATGGTATTGATTGCTGTGTAATAGGTCTTTGGCCATCACTAAATCAGGTGCACCTTGAATGCTATAGGTTTGGCTGCTGGGATCTTGAAAGATACCTTTGACCGCGTTCATCGCCTTAACCTCGAGCGCCACTAAGGCATCAGAATTGGCTTGCGCCTGTTCAAGTAGTGCAAACTCAGTGTCCGAGAAGCCTAATTTTTTCATTTCTTGTTTAATCGCCACTGGACTGCCATCGGCTTTAGGCTTGTCGCCATGATTAAGTACAAGATCCCAATAGATTTGATGATATTGCTGCGGTCTTGGCATTTCGCCATTACGGATAGCCAGAATGTCCATGTACATTTTTTCGTATTTTTCATCGCCGGTAAGAGCGTAGGTGCGCGCTAAGCGCGTGAGATCATCTGAGGATTGACGCAGTTCGTCGGCAATTTGATAAGATTGGTAGCGGATATTAGCCACCTTGCCAAAGTCATCAATTTTTTGGTTTACATTAATACTGAGGCCACCAGTTATCAATGCTGCTGTGGCGATCGCCACGAATACCACAGTCATTATTGTTTTTGTATTCATCATTGCTCATCCATGGGTTGCTATGGATTAAGCGTAGTGGACAAATGCTAACGGTAATAGTTTTAATTAACTCATTTAAAATGAAAAAAACTTTTAATATCAGAGCGTGGCAGCAGCGTTCGATGTCAGAAAAACGACTCAATGAGCCGTTTTGAGGATATTAATGGCTTGTCGCGTCAATCGAAGGAACCATCTGCTAACACAGTGATCTGTTGCCGTAAGCATAAATTCGAGAGAGACAGCGTGCGGGATCGCTGCGCAAAATAACTCACTGGCACCATAACCGCCAAGCATTAGTGAACCGCGGTGGTTACTGGTTCGTGTGACGTGTCGGCCATCAAAGCTTGGCATTGCAAAGAACATTACTGTGTTGTAATCGAGGCTTGCAGTTCAGTCATGCCACCATTGAAACCGCTCTAATGCTCAAAGGGCTCATTAGGTTGTCACTCGGTGCAACCTAAGGCTTTATTCATTTGCGGTTTCAACTGATGGATGTGGCATTAACTCACCTGTTCACCCCTGTTTATTAGCACTCATGGCAATTAACAATCACTCATGGCTATTGATTACTGCTCATTGCTGTCGATTAGATTAGTAATCGCCCTGGCGATAAAATCTTTTTTCATTTGCGTGCGCGTGACTTTGTTATCAAACCAAAAACTCATAGGTTGATCAAAGCCAATGCCATGCATGTAGTTATAAATGGCCTTTCTGAGGCCATCGCCAAGCATGTCATGATCTGTGCCTGTGGGGTCGTAAAATTCCACGTCATTTTCAGCAAATAAAATCTCAGGGCGCGGCGCTAAGGTAATGCCAAATTGCTCGGGATTTTTACCAATAGGGCTGTGAACCGTGGCCACAAATCTATGCCAGTAAGCCGATTGAAAACAGCCTTGCTGCATCATTTGGCGCACCATTTCAAGCGCATCAACGGTTTCTTGCTCGGTTTGAGTTGGAAAACCATACATGAGATAGGCATGCACTAAGATGCCGGCATCACTAAAGGCTTTAGTGACCTGCGCTACACGCTCGACACTCACGCCCTTTTTCATCAGCTTTAATAATCTATCTGACGCGACTTCAAGGCCACCGCTCACGGCAATGCAGCCAGAATCTGCCAGCAACTGACAACGCGCTGGGCTAAAGGTGCGTTCAAAGCGAATATTGCCCCACCAACTGATCACAACTTTGCGCTCAATTAGGCGTTTAGCAAAGGCAAACAATAGCTTAGGTGGCAGCGCCTCATCGACGAAATGAAAACCGGTTTCGCCAGTTTCTTCAATTAATTGCTCAATTCTATCAACCAGCATATCGGCGCCTGCGGCATCGTAACGGCCAATATAATCAAGGCTGACATCGCAAAAGCTGCATTTACGCCAGTAGCAGCCATGGGCTATGGTCAGTTTATTCCAGCGGCCATCGCTCCAAATGCGGTGCATGGGATTTAGCATTTCGCATAAGGATAAGTAATCGCCTAGGGGCAGGCCATCGTAAATCGGGGCGCCAACTTCAGTTTGCGCAATATCACTAAGCTCTGGATTTTCATTGAAATGCACATACGCTTCGCCATTGTCATCAGCCGCGAGGAAGTAGGTACGCACTAAATCATCAATTTCACGCTCGCCAGCAAAGTATTCAAGCAAGGTTAGAAAAGGGCGCTCGCCATCATCTAGACAAATAAAATCAACAAATTCAAATACGCGCGGATCTTTAAGGGCTCTAAGCTCGGTATTAATAAAGCCGCCGCCCATGACAATTGGGATCTCTGGATTAATGGCCTTGCAGGTTTGCGCTATTCTAAGTGCGCCTAGCATATTGCCAGGGAAGGGCACAGTTAAGGCGATGACACTTGGCTGGGTATCTTCAAGATACATTTCAACCAGTTGCTCTAGAATTTCAGCGCTAAAGCTTGGCTCTTCCATCAAGGTATCGTAGAGATTATCAAAACTAGGATTCGCGGCGGCGAGCTGCTCACCATAACGGCTGACCTCAAAGTGCGGATCCACGCCTTGAGTAATCACAGCGGATAAATCATTAATAAATAAGGTGGCCAGATACTTAGCTTTATCTTGAACCCCAAGATTACCAAAGGCTGCTTGCAGCACATCACCAGAAACAGCTTCCATTTGCGCAATAGTGTCAAATGCTGGGCCTTCGGGTAAAAAACGGCGCGAATTAATCCGCAGCGCCAAGCTTGGGTCTTTGCCTTGTAAAAAGCGAATGGCAGGCTCTACCGCGACTTGATAGCGGTCAAACTCGCGTAGAAACTGGGCGATTACCGCTGGCAACTCATCATCTTCAAAATGCTCAAAATTTTGCTCAACATGCTGGCGCATAATTTCCAGCGCTGGCGCTGTCATCATTTCGAGAAATAGCTCAATCGCCGGATCTCGCTGCTCCGCCTCATAACCTTGAGTGCGTAAAAAACCCGTCAAATACGCAGTCGCCGGATAAGGCGTATTGAGCTGAGTCATTGGGGGAGTCATTAGAAGAACGGTCATAGCCTGCCTTTAAATAGTAAAACTTGCATACCCAGTACGAGCTGAGTGTGGCAATCGATACGCTTGCCAAAAAGATGAGGGGGATTCTAGCAAATCCGCCTTAGGGCGACTACTTCAAAGTGGTGAGTGACAGTTCCGTTATTGTTGTGCGAAGGCGCATTAGCTGTTAAGCCGCATTGCGCGGTTAAGTTAACCTGAATATTGAACAGCCTCTGACATAGAGCGGCGCAGTTATTAGCTGAATTCTGGCTTTATCGTTTGTTTATGCCTCATGAGTGCTAGCGTTAGTTTTTATATTTATCTCTTTAATTATTTGTTAGATTAATTAAATAAATGGTTTTACTTGTTAGGGTGAGCAATGCCTAAAGTTAGGCAATAAGTGTCACTAAAGTAACTAGGCGTTACTGGAATATCACCACCGCATGTTCATGCTAGGCAATAGGTCATTAATTTGCAGATAGACGATGGTTACTACCCAATAATAGTTATAAACATCTACGTCAATATTGCTTACAGATATAGACTCATGCTGTAGCATTTCTGATTACCTGATTACCTGATTACCTGATTACCTGATTACCCTGTCTCTTGATCAGATCTCATAGCGTTTCTCCGGCTTCAAATAGGGCTTTGGCTAAGCGATACCCCTTTACCTGAGCCTGAAGATCATCCCATCCCTCCCAAATCGTGGACCAGCTGGCCATTCCCGTGCGCTTGCTATCATTAAAGCCTCCTAGTTTGGCCAAGGATTGATAAGCCCACTTCATATTTGGGGCTTCTTTGCCTTTATGTCCCCTTGGCTTGTAGAGCTGCATCAGTACTCGCCATTCATCATTCTCTAAGACATTGCTGCAGCTTTGATTTTCCATGCTTTGCGCTGCTTCGATTTGCCCTCTTTTTCTCAGATAAATTGGCAGGCTCATCACTTCCCGAAGTTGCAGTAGCCGCACACCAATAAAGCAAAGTATCGAGGCCGCTCGCTCAAGGTTGTCTGGCGATGTCATGCGTAACCTTTCAACCCCCGCGCCGGTTTTCCACGCCTTATGAAAGTCCTCAATGCGCCATCTAGTGGTATAAATATCAATCACATGAAGTTGCTGCGCCAACGTGTCAATCGGCTCACTGGTCAGTAGCATCCAAGATAGTCCATCTTCACCTTGGGGAGGATTGAGCTCTTGTGCGTACACCACATTAATCGCATGCTGCTGATGATTATGTTTGATGTTAACCGCACTGGCTTTGAGGGTGAGTTTGGCTGTTCGCGAGGGACGATTCTTGCTTTTCCCACTGGCTTCCTTTATGCCTTTTTGTGGGATGGCGATGGTGTATCCGCCGGTAACGGGATGACTATCCATGTGCTCAAACAGCTTAGCCTCGTATTCTACTAGGTTTCTTGCATGTTTTGCCCGCACCACAAACCGTTCACTATGTGATTGTTTATCCGATAAATAATGCATGATATCCGCTTCTCTATCACACACTGAGATCACTCGCGACATGTGAGCCTGCAAGCGTTGCCGCGTAAAATAGGATGCATCGGCCCATTTACCGCTCTCTTTTTCATCGGCCTCGTTGGGATTATCAGGTCGACACCACCAATCTTGGTGGATCAAGCCCAAGGTCCGAGAAGTATGGCTATCCAGTAGCAAGACAGAATGAACCCACCAACCACGAGACTTATCGGTAGGTTTGCCTAATTTCCCTAATTCAGACGCCACACTGTGCTTATAACTCAGGGCTGTCGTGTCTTCGAGAGCAAGTATTTCATTTATATTTTCAATCGCTTGGGCAGTGCGAGCAAAACCGGCGGCTCTGATCATAGATGGGCTAACATTATCATTGCGGATCAATCGATAGGCTCCTTCGAGTTTGGCATCTTCACCATTACAAGATCTGGCAACCGATTTACCGCTGCCAACCGCCATGTGTTCAGCGACGACGGTTAACCTTGCCGCTCGTCGTTTATCACCTAGCTCAGCATGATGAAAGTGATCATATGCCCATTTGTTCGGGTTAAAAATTGACATTAAAAATGATGAAGTGAGTGAATTTGCATGATCTGATCATCGCCAGTCAAGAAAGTTCCATGTTTTGCTAATAATTTGTGTAGAAGAGACAGGGCCTAGTGTATCGAGTAGGAGGCGCAATACTTGTGGTTCTTGGTGGGGCAATGTCTTGCTACTTTGCCGCCTTCGGCGGAGATTAAGGTGGCATTACTGCCTTCTTTGTGCAAATGGGCGTCATAGTGCTTTATGGCGCGCTGGCGCTTGTTTTGGTTATCACCAATTACTTAATGCAAACACGCTAGCAAGCCTAAGTTCACAACCGGCGCTGATGTCACTAGATGTATGTAATTACTGATGGTTGGCTGCGAATGGATTAATTGGCTCTGGTAAACGCTTGCACTTTTTGACTGAACTTCAGGCGTTGCCTGTACCTTTGGCTGCACATTGAAGCGCTTACTTTGAACACCTTTACGAATAGCGCTATCTAATGGTTTGGTTTAGGCTCGGGTGACTTGGGTGGCGCCACTTCGGCGGCGCTGTCAGTTTTCGGCACTGCATCTGTTTCTGTTTCTGTTTCAATATCTACAGCAGCTTTTGGCACAGGTTTCAATTGTGACCTTTGTTGTAAATGCAGTTTAAGCTCGGTGGCTAATTGCGCGTTGGTTCCGGTTGTGGGCTGAGTGTCTGATTGCGTAGCAGGCTTAGTTTCTGCCTTATCAAGCTGCTCACTGTGTTGTTCGCCAACCTTCTGAGTTGCCTGTTCACTGGGTGGCAGATTTTCCTGCTTGTTGATGGGTGTATTGGCAGGGGTTGCCACCTCTTTTGCCATGTTGGTTATATCGCTAGCTTGGGATTGCATGACTGGCGTTTGCACGGCTTCAATCTCAATATCTGTTTGAGCCACGCTTGTGGGCGCAAGCGCAAGCGCCGGCTCGGCAATGGGCGTGGTTTCTGGCGTTAACGCTTTCGTTACTGTTGGCGCCAGTTCTGTTGCCTCGGTTGTTAGCTCGATGGCATCTATAGCCTTGTTTGTTAGCGTGTTAGTGGCTGCATCATCTGTGGTTTCAAGAGGCTCGGCCACGGCTTCTATGGCAGCATCCACTGCGGTATGCAGTTCAGTGGTAGTGATAGCATCAGCGGGCAATTCATTCTTATATAAATCAATCATATTCATGACTTCAGCTAAGGCATTGGAGTGATCTTGAGTCAAAATACCATTGTGGCCCGAGACAATCTCATCAGATACCGCCAGTACCCATACGGCTTGTTTGTTGGCATCAGGACAGGTTTGCACTGTGCGCCGCGCTTGCAGGCGCGCGCGAATCTTCCAGCCTGATTGCGGCAAAATCATCATGCAGCCTGGTATTTGATCATGAGCCAGTAGGGCTGCCAGCATTGAGATAGGTTTATCGCAATTGCCGCCCGAACACTTATCAATATCATGTGTAATAGCCCACGAATTACCTAAGGCGCGCTCGCCATCTTTAATGTAATTAAAGGCTTCTTTCACGGCAAAATCGCCTTTGGATTGCAGTACCACCATGCTAGGTTTTTGGCCGTCTACGCTTAATAAGGTGTCTAATGGCCGATAGTCTTTGGCGGCCACGGCTGGGTTTAATAGTAAGAATAAATTAGGGTTATCTTGCTGATTATCAATGGCCGTTTTAATTCTGTCTTTACTGGCATGCAGCACCATAGCGCCGCCTAAACTGTGGCCAATAACGCTATAGCGGCGCAATGTATTGGCGGCCACTAACGCATCAAGCTTATCTAATAACTGTGATAACCCTTGTTTACCTATGAGTTTGGCCACGCTTTTGCGCTGTAATATGGTGGGAAAATCCAATGGCTCAATCCAGCTAGTAGCATCGGTGGAACCATCCAGCCAAAACGGGTCAACTGAATCGCCGCGCCAGCCTATGTATAAACCGATTAAGTTGCGCTTAGGGTCGGCGGCAACCATTTGCTGATAAAACTGCTCAAAGGCCACAAAATTATCATCATTAGGCTCGGCGCTATGATGCCAGCCATGGACAAATATCAATAACTCAGGCGGCGCACTCGGATTAGGGGTGGCGATACGCGCCGCTAGCCCTTGCCACTGGTTATCATCATGGGCTTGGCCTTGGTCGTTAAATTCAATGACATGAAAGTTTTGTTTGGCAATATCAGGCGCGGGAAGGTGGTAAGCCTTATCTGGGATCACCGGAAAAAACATACAAAGCAACAACAAGAGTACGACTAGCAACTTGTACTGGGTAAATTTTTTCAGGCTCATCTAAGTCTACATCATTTATGGCCACGCTCGGCCAACGGCAGGGCTGCTAGGCAGCCAAAGTGGCCAAATTATACGCGAACCCTATCAGCCCAGCTAGAGGCTAATCCTCTGGTAATTTAACATTTTTAAAATTAACTACTTACAAGTGTAAAGCGCCGTTTATGCGTCACACATAGGCCTAACCCCTGGTGACATAGCATTTCAAGTCCTAATGGCCTTCGACATTAGTCTAAGTTGGCTTAGGGGTAAGTGAATTAACTTGCGTTAAAAATGACACTTATTCGTTAAAAAACATGATGTTAGTTGAAGCTGCTTGTTTGGCGCAACCAACTCATAGACTAAGGTCTTGATTGTGGCATGTTGCTCACTTGTTAGATTGGAGATGAACTTTGAATACAACAAGGGAGTCACTATGGCTTTTGAAAATAATGATAAGGCAAAAGGCTACTGGAATGAGAATCTCAAACTGGTGCTAAGTTTGCTGGCGATTTGGTTCGTGGTGTCCTACGTGTGCGGCATCATGTTAGTCGATACCTTAAATCAAGTGCAGTTCATGGGCTTTAAGTTAGGCTTCTGGTTTGCACAGCAAGGCGCCATGTACGTGTTTGTCGTGCTGATTTTTGTGTACGCAGCCATGGCCAATAACCTCGATAAAAAATATAACGTGCAAGAAGACTGAGGACGACACCATGGATTTACAAACCTTAACTTATCTGATTGTCGGCGGCTCGTTTGCGCTGTATATCGCGATTGCGATTTGGGCGCGGGCTGGCTCAACCAAAGAGTTTTACGTGGCGGGTGGCGGCGTGCATCCGATTATGAATGGTGCCGCTACTGCGGCTGACTGGATGTCAGCGGCGTCTTTTATTTCACTCGCGGGTATCGTCTCGTTTGCTGGTTATGACGGCAGCGTGTATCTCATGGGTTGGACTGGTGGTTATGTATTACTGGCCTTGTGTATGGCGCCGTATTTACGCAAGTTTGGTAAATTTACTGTGCCAGATTTCCTCGGTGAGCGTTATTACTCGCAAGCCGCGCGAACTGTGGCTGTGGTTTGTGCCATCTTTATCTGCTTTACCTATATTGCCGGCCAAATGCGCGGCGTCGGGGTCGTGTTCTCGCGCTTCTTAGAAGTTGAAATTGATACCGGTGTCTATATAGGTATGGCGGTGGTGTTCTTTTATGCCGTATTAGGCGGCATGAAAGGCATTACTTATACCCAAGTCGCTCAATATTGCGTAATGATTTTTGCTTATATGGTACCAGCCATTTACATCTCTATTATGATGACTGGCCATGTGTTCCCACAAGTTGGTTTAGGCGCTGAACTTGTCGATGCGGCAGGTAATAGCACAGGCGTGTATTTACTGGATAAGCTTGATGGTTTATCAGCAGAATTAGGCTTTAACCAATACACTGAGGGTACTAAGTCAACGATTGACGTGATTGCTATCACTGCGGCCTTGATGGTAGGTACTGCAGGTTTACCTCACGTCATTGTCCGCTTTTTCACAGTGCCTAAAGTTAAAGATGCGCGTTCATCAGCAGGCTGGGCGTTACTGATGATAGCTATCATGTACACCACCATTCCAGCATTAGCAGCTTTCTCTCGCGTTAATATGATTGAGACTATTAATGGTCCAGATCAAGCGGGTGTTGTGCATAGCGAAGCGCCAGCTTGGATTAAAAACTGGGAAAAGACAGGTCTTATTTCTTGGGATGATAAAAACGCTGATGGCAAGATGTTCTATGCCAATGGTGAACGTAATGAGATGAAAATCGATAACGACATCATAGTATTAGCTACGCCAGAAATTGCATCACTGCCAGCATGGGTGATTGCACTCGTCGCCGCGGGTGGTATGGCGGCAGCGTTATCAACTTCTGCAGGTTTATTGTTGGTGATTTCAACCTCAGTATCCCATGACTTGTTAAAGAAAAACTTAGCGCCGAATATGTCTGATAAACAAGAGCTTACCTATGCCCGTATTGCTTCTGCTGTCGGCATTGTGGTGGCAGGCTACTTTGGGGTCAATCCGCCGGGATTTGTCGCGGCGGTCGTAGCGCTCGCCTTCGGTTTAGCGGCTTCGAGTCTGTTCCCTGCGATTATCATGGGTATCTTCTCTAAGACCATGAACAAAGAAGGGGCAATTGCAGGTATGGTGACAGGTCTGACATTTACCTCAGGCTATATCGCTTACTTTAAGTTTATGAACCCAACTCTGAATAATGCTGAACACTGGTTCCTAGGTATTTCGCCAGAGGGCATAGGTATTATCGGTATGGTAGTTAACTTTACTGTGGCATTAGTGGTGATGAAAATGACAGCTAAAGTTCCTACTGAAATTGGTGAGATGATTGAATCTATCCGTTTCCCTAAAGGTGCAGGTGAAGCGCAAGATCACTAAGCACAAACTTAAGCACGCAACTTAAGTGTTAGTTTCCAATCGGCGCCTACGGGCGCCTTTTTTTATGCCAATTTGCACTTAAGTCTTATATAAGTGAATTAATGACTTACTTATAGTGATCACACGAGTTATTGACTTGAGTCGCCCATGCCGCTAAATGCCAGTGAATTACAGCCTATCGTCCAGTTTCTTCATGGCTTAGTCCCCTTTGATGGTTTATCCCGTGAATTATGCGAGCAAGTAGCGCGGCGCTTACAAATTAGCTATTACAGCGTTAATCAACGCCATGTGATGTTATCCCCTGATTGCTTAAACCTACATATAGTGCGCAGCGGCGCCTTTGAAGTGAAAGATGCCCAAGGCGAGTTACTTGATAGGTTAGGTGAGGGCGATTACTTTGGTTTCCCCGCGCTATTATCGGGGGAGCTCAGTGATAACCATGTGGCGATTTTAGAAGATAGCTTAGTGTATGAGCTTGATGGCGATACTTTTAATCAGCTGCAATCTGATAATCGCGATTTCGCTAAGTTTTTCACCCGCGCTTATGCCAAGCGTCTACGCAATCAGGCCAGATTCAAGGCTAAAGATCAAAGTACAACTAGCCGCATTGGCGCCTTAATGGCGCGTCCGGCATTAACCATAGCGCTGCATAGCCAAGTGACCGACGCCGCTAAAGCCATGAGTCAGGCGCGAGTATCCTCAGTGGTGATTACCGATAACGACGCGCTGGTGGGCATAGTCACTGATCGTGATCTGCGTAATCGGGTCTTAGCTCAAGGCTTAGATGGTCGTGTGCCGCTCGCTAACATCATGACGCCTGCGCCTATTACTATCTCGCCCAATACCTTAGTGTTTGAAGCTATGAGTATTATGAGTGAGCAGCACTTGCATCATTTGCCTGTGGTGGAGCAAGGGCAAGTGGTTGGCATGTTAACTAGTTCAGACATTATTCGCTCGCAAGGCTCGCAGCCTTTGCTGTTAATTGGTGAAATTAATCGCCAAACCGCCATAGATAAGCTGATTGTGATAAGTCGGCGCATTCCTGAATTATTGCAAAAATTAATCAGTGCCGATGCCAGAGCCGATGAGATAGGGCGAGTATTAACCTCAGTCACAGATGCGCTGACGCGCCGCTTAATTGAACTTAATTGTGAATTATTAGGCACGCCGCCCATGGCATTCTGCTGGTTAGCTTTTGGATCTCAAGGGCGGCAAGACCAAGTGGCGTGTTCTGATCAAGACAATGCCTTGCTGTTAAGTGATGAACCCGATGCTGCTGCCGCTGAGTATTTCAAAACCTTAAGCGTCAATGTGTGCCGCAGTTTAGATGCCTGTGGTTTTGTGTATTGCCCGGGCGACATTATGGCGCAAAACCCTAAGTGGCGAATGTCACTTAAGTCTTGGCAAGCCCATTTTCGGCAATGGGTCATTAGTCCGCAGCCTAAAGCATTAATGCACGCCAGTATCTTTTTTGATATGCGCTCAGTCTATGGACCCGCTGAGCTGTTTAATGAATTGCAAACCAAGGTGCTGGCAGTCACCAAAGGCAATGATATTTTCTTAGCGGGTATGGCTGGCAATGCCATACAAACGCGCCCGCCATTAGGTTTCTTTCGTAAATTTGTGCTGGAGCGTGATGGCTCGGAAGTTAAAGGCATGGATTTAAAGCACAGAGGCAATGCTCTCGTGACAGATATTGCTCGGGTGTACGCCTTAAGTGTGGGCTGCACTGAAGTTAATACGGCGAAACGCTTGCAAGCGCTGATGAATCAAGGCGTTATATCACGCCGTTTAGCCCTAGATTTAGCCGATGCCCAAGAGTTTATTGCCCATTTGCGCTTAGCCAATCAAGGCCAGCAATATGCTAAGCAGCAGAGTCTCTCCAATTTTCTAAAACCTGGGGATATTTCAAGCTTAATGCGCCATCAACTGCAAGATGCCTTTAAAGTGGTGGATGATGCGCAAGCTGGCCTGCGCTTAGCGTTTTTACGGAGCTTATAACATGGCATGGTTTCACCAGTGGTTATCCATGGGCTCACCTTGGCAGCGGCGCTATGCCAATACCTTAGAGCGGGCAGCGGCGAGCACCACATCGTGCTTACTGAAAGAGTATTACCACAGCCAAGTGCCCTTAGCGTCTCTGGCTATGGCCGATTTACCTTTGCTCGTGTTTGATTTAGAAATGACTGGACTTGATGCCAATAAAGATCAAATCGTCAGTATCGGCTGGGTGGGAATTGATAAGGGCAAAATTGCGCTCGCCACAGCGGGCAGCTGCATCTTAGCGATTGATGGTCATATTGGCCAAAGCGCCTGTATTCATGGAATTGTCGATAGTGTCAGTCAAGAGGGCATTAGCTTAACATCTGGCCTTGAGCAGCTAATTACCGCCGCCCACGGGCGCTTGCTGGTGGCGCATCACGCGCCGTTAGATTTAGGGTTTCTTGCCCATCATGGCAAGCAAGTATGGGGCGAGCCCTTATGCTTACATGCCATAGATACACTAACGTTCGAGCAGCAAAGATTCCAGTTAAGGCAACAAGCCATTGGCAGCGATGATTTACGATTAGGGGCCTGCCGCGCCCGTTATCATTTACCTATTTATCCCGCACATAGCGCATTTATGGACGCATTGGCCTGCGCTGAGCTATTACTCGCTCAGCTTGCCTCTGCCAAACCGACCCAATGGCAGCACTTATTGGTCTCGGCTTAAACCCTGTTATATCAAGCGATTGCGCTGTGAGTTATCACTTAGCACAAGCAAGCTTAGCGTTAGCGGCCAATTTGGGTTTCATTTGCACTAGCAGTACGCCGGCAATCACTAAGCTGCCACCGATATAGTGATAAATCCCTAAGCTTTCATTGAGAATGATGGCTGCTAATATTGCGGCGATAATCGGCATTAAGTTAAAGAATACGCTGGCGCTATCGGCGCCAAGTTTAGCAATACCATTGATCCATGCCCAAGGTGCAATTAACGATGCGCCAATAGCGGCGTACATAATTAATGGCGCCGACTCTTGCGAGATGGCAAGACTTGGACTCATAAACAATAACGGCGTTAACAACACGACGGCTATCATGCCTTGCATGTAAACCGACTCCCAAGTGGCTAATGGCAGTTGCCAGCGTTTAAGTAGCACACCATAAAGCGCATACACTAAGGCGCTGATCAGCAGCAATAAATCACCTTGGGTCACGCCTATGGACAATTGACTTATGTTGCCGTGACTTAGCATAAATACTAAGCCAAACAATGAGAGCAAGCTGCCAACAACGGCGAGCGGTGACAGTTTTTGCTTAAGCAGGGGGATGGCTAAAAATAAGCTGAAAATCGGTACCAATGAGGTGATGAGTGCCATATTCGTCGCGCTGGTGGTCGCCGCTGCAAAATACGCCAAGCTTTGGTTAAGCACCATGCCAAGCAGGGCCAATGTGGTTAACTTTGGCAGTAATGGCTTGATTTGATCACGATTACGCCAGACTTTCATTATCACAAACGGCGTTAAGCACACCATGGCAAAAAACCAGCGGTAAAAAGAAATGGCTTGAGGATCTATGAGGCCAACGGATAGCTTGTTAACAATGGCGTTGCCAGCCCAAATAGTAACGGCGAGCAAGGGAAATAAATACAACATGAGAGACCTAATGCGGCGAGTGTAACCTCGGTATTTGCAAGAAGCGCTATTATCCACGGTCTGATATGATACAAATATCGCTAATCAGCCAAATTGAATGGCTTGACGGCCAGCATCGAACTTGTGTGATCTAAATCACCTTGTTAGTGCGTAATCGCAACTGGCATTGAGTCTTGAGTTTCGCCATCAGCACTTTTTTAGTATTAAGCTGGCAATTAGCATCAGATGCTATTGAGGTTAGAGCCTAGTGAAAACAGTTTACCATCCCCTAAAAATTGCACCTGTAGCCAATGCTGAGATTTTCTTTAATTTTCAGGATTTTTTACCCCATACAGTCACTCCCAGTCATCAGCATGAGTGGGGCCAAGTGCAATTTATCAGCGCTGGCACTATGGAGCTGTATGCCAAGGGGCAAAGGTTAGTTTCACCGTCACAGTTTGCTATTTGGGTACCCGCTGGTGTTGAACATCAAAGCTATACTCGCCGCGGCATTCATTACTGCGCCATGAACATTATTGCCGCTAAGACGGATGTGTTACCGCTTGAACCTTGTTTGCTGGCAATTTCAGAGATAACCCAAGCCATTATTAATGATTTGCGCTTACGGCAAATTACCTTAGCCAGTACCGATGCGGATAAGCGCTTAGTGGCAGTGTTAGTCGATGAACTGATTAAAAGCCCAGTCATGCCAGAGTTTTTACCTTCAAGCCAAGATAAATTATTGCAACCTATGCTGGCAGCCTTAGATAGTGAACCTGCCAACAGCAATAGCATTAAGCAATGGGCCGCATTACTTCATACCAGTGAGCGCACCTTAGCGCGCCGCTGCCAAGAAATATTAGGCATGAGTTTTACTGAGTTAAGGCAGCGCCATAAATTTATCTATTCATTACAGTTATTGCGTGAAGGGCTATCTATCAAGGATGTCGCCTTGATGTTAGGTTATAACCAAACATCACCTTTTATTGTGATGTTTAAGAAATATGCGCAGTCATCGCCAGAGCAATACCGCCGCCAACTTGGGCATGACTAACGGCTTTGCCCCTCATGGATTGTTTATCGAAAGGGAACTTAATTATGACCCTATGCTATCCCATCGCCCTTAGTCCTAGCGAAATGACCAGTGAGCAACGGCCTGTGATGTTAAAGGCTGGCGCTGTGGTGTGTTGCCACGTATTTGGCGTGATTGAGCATAGCGGTATTTATGTGGGTGATGATTGCATTATTGAGTTGCATGGCTCGGGCCTAATTAGACCTGTGTCTCGGGCGCGATTTTTAGCTCATCGCAGTGGTGAACGTATCTTTTGCGCAACTAATGATATCGGCCAGCTCATTATTGAAACGGCTGCCATAGATGCGGCTATCGCCGCCATTTATCATTATCGCGATTACCATGTCTTTGATAATAATTGTCATCAATTTGTGTGGCAGTGCATTAGTGGCGCAGCGCTAGAGGTTGCTGATTTTATGACGCTTAATCAATTATTAGCGCAGCGAGTCGGCCATAGTATTCATTGGCGCCAAACCCAGTCGCACACTGTCGATTAGGCTGAGTTGGCTTTGGCTTGAGTTGGCTGTGATGGGGCTGTTGCTGGGGGTTGAGGTGGCTTTTTATAAAGTGCCATTTATAACCTGGCAAGTGGATAAGTTGGTCATCAGCCCTGATACCTTGGCAAGCGCATCGAAAGGGCATGATGACAACAATTTACGAATAAATTAGATGTTAACTCGTTAATTTAACTTGCGGATTTGAATTAACATGCCAAAGCGTGGGTTATCAAAGTAATGCAGTTCATTACTGCGCACGCGTCGATTTTGCTTCATTGGGACGGCATAAAGGTAAGGCGAGGGTACCGCGCTTGGCGCATTATTGCCGCTCACACTACCGCTAAATGCTAATGGGTTAGCACTGCTGGTTTCCATTACGCTAGCATCTTGGTTACTAAAGCTATGCACGGCTTCTTGCAAGTTAATCTTCTCGCCTTCAACCCGCAGCACTAAATTGGTTTCGATATAAAGAAAGTGATCTAAATATATCAATAAATTACCATCAAGTTGCCACACATTAGGCTGCAATTGTGGCGCAATACCCATGGGTAGCACTTCGGCTTGGTTGATGACCTGACCATTGCCAGCTGTGATGACGGCGCCGCTTTGCACTTGAGGGCCATCTTGCGCACTATCTTGCACAGTAAGGGTATCAAGGGCTAAATCGCCGCCAGCCATTACTTTATTACCCATAAGATCATACTGACTCGTGAAGTCTCTACCACCAAATAAATGAATTGGGGTTGAACTTGGGCGTGATTGCATGTTTTGGCGCCAGGTGAGATGCAGCAAACCCGCAGTGCCGCGCTCACGGTTAATACTATTTATGTATTGGGAGAACTGACCGTTGCCAGCTAATAAGTAAGCTTTGTTGCTATTGTGCACGCCCGCTTGTCCGGCTTCAGTTTTTAGATTCAAACTGTTACTGGTATTTGGAACAACGGCCTTTTCAGGCAATGCCTCTTGGATGTCATTGGCATTGACGTTGCGGCTAAATAGATACACCTCAACTTCAAACCAAGCTTCTTTGGCATAAGTGGCTGGAGCAAAGCCCATGGCCATGCTCGTCAATAATACCATTACCACGCTTTTTACTGGGGTAGGCAACACGTTTCACTTCTCCACACTGGTTTATGGGTGCCAAGTCGAGTTGACACTTTTTATTGGCATTGCGTTAGTTTGCCATGAATAGGCGCAGCCATTAGCTATTTATTGCCTAATGGCTGGCTTTAGCGCTGCACCATTTGATGGCCACTAAAATGTTCGAGCATTTGTTTGACTAACGCTAATCTATCTTTGGCCGTTGGCGCTGGTATGTTGAACTTTAGCTTATTAGGCCCATCCATTCGATATATTTGTGGCTGAGTTTGTAACAGGCTAATAATGAAGCCGGCATCTATGGAATGGTGTTCACCAAATTCAATGCTGCCACCGTTTGCGTGCCATTCAACCTTTTTAAGCCCAAGCTCAGTGGCTTGATGCTTATAGAGGGTGAGCTCCATTAAGTTTTTAGCCGGCTCTGGCAATAATCCAAATCTATCAATCAGTTCGACTCTGAGCTCATCCAGCAGATCTGCCGTGTTGGCATTGGCAATGCGCTTATACAGCGACAAACGCATATTAACATCACCGACATAGTCTTCTGGCAGTAAGGCTGGAATACGCAGTTCAATCTCAGCTTGCTGGGCTAATAAGTTAGCCAGTGACGGCTCTTTGCCTTTTTTCAGGGCTTCAACCGCGCCTTCTAGCAGCTCCATATACAGGCTAAAGCCAATTTTACCTATATGACCACTTTGCTCATCGCCCAGTAATTCACCGGCGCCGCGAATTTCTAAGTCTTGGGTGGCGAGCATAAAGCCTGCGCCCAATTCTTCTAGGGCATCAATGGCTTCAAGGCGTTTTCTCGCATCTGTGGTCATGCGCTTAGGATGCGGCGTCATTAAATAGGCGTAGGCCTGATGGTGCGAGCGTCCCACGCGTCCGCGTAACTGGTGCAGCTGAGCCAAGCCAAAATGGTCGGCATTATCAATAATGATGGTATTGGCGCTCGGCACATCGATACCAGTTTCGATAATAGTAGTGCAGACTAACACATTGAATTTCTGATGATAAAAATCACTCATCACCCGCTCAAGTTCGCGTTCACGCATCTGGCCATGGGCTGTTGCGACGCGCGCTTCTGGCACTAGATCACGAATTTCTTGGGCACTTTTTTCAATGGACTCGACGTTATTATGCAAATAATACACTTGGCCGCCACGCAAGATTTCACGCATGATGGCTTCTTTGGCAGTGGCTTTATCGTACTCACGCACAAAGGTTTTTACCGCTAAACGTTTGGCTGGGGCGGTGGCGATAATGGATAAATCGCGCATGCCTGACATGGCCATGTTTAAGGTGCGTGGAATAGGGGTTGCGGTTAGGGTTAAAATATCAACATTGGCGCGCAGCGCTTTGATTTTCTCTTTTTGACGCACCCCAAACCTGTGCTCTTCATCGATAACCAGTAACCCTAGATTTTCAAACTTAGCTTCGGCTTGCAGCAGTTTATGGGTACCAATCACAATATCGACTTTGCCTTGGCTTAATTGCTCCAGTACTTGCTGCTGCTCTTTAGCGGTTTTAAAACGGCTCATGACTTCAATTTCAATGGGCCAATCAGCAAATCTGTCTTTGAAGTTTTCGTAATGTTGCTGCGCGAGCAAGGTAGTGGGTACTAACACTACCACTTGTTTGCCAGAGTTGACGGCCACGAACGCCGCGCGCATGGCCACTTCGGTTTTACCAAAGCCCACATCGCCACACACCAATCTATCCATGGTCTTAGGCTGACACATATCGGCAAGCACGGCCTTGATAGCGCTTTCTTGGTCGACAGTTTCTTCAAACGGAAAGCCATCGCAAAACTGGGCGTATTCTTGTTCATCCAGGTCGCAGGCGGTGCCACCGCGCGCTTCACGCCGAGCGTAGACATCAAGTAATTCCGCGGCAACATCGCGTATGCGCTCTATGGCTTTACGCTTGGCTTTACTCCAAGTTTCATTGCCTAAGCGGTTTAAGGCTAAATTGTCTTGGTCAGTGCTGTTAAAGCGGCTGATTAAATGCAGAGATGATACTGGGACATACAATTTATCGGCGTTGGCATATTCTAGGAGTAAATATTCAGCGCTAATGCCGCCGACATCTAAGGTAACCAGTCCTTGATATAAGCCGACACCATGATCAAGATGCACTACCGCTTGGCCCACTTTTAGCTCAGCTAAGTTCTTAACCAACATATCTTGGCTGACTTGCTTTTGCTTATCGCGGCGGCGTTTTTGCGAAATACGCGCGCCAAATAGCTCAGTTTCACAAATGATAGTCACGTGACTATCGTTGAGCTCGCAGCCTTGAGACAAGGGCGAAACGATAAGACCTATCTGGCTCTTACTATTGATAAAAGATTCAAGGTGCGGGAAAAGACCCGGTTTTACATTGATTTTGGCGAACAGTTCCAGCAGAGCTTCACGGCGCCCTTCGGATTCGGCGCTAAAGAGTACTCGGCCTGGGTACTGCTTTAAAAAAGTGTCTAAGGCTTGCAGTGGCTGCTTAAGTTTGTGATTAACCGCCACATCAGGAACTGGGCTCGCCTTGGCTTGCATGGCTTTAGGATGATCATTTTCCAAAGCAAAACGCTGATATTGCTTAAATTGGGCAAATATTTGCTCAGGCAATAAAAACAGTTCTTCAGGAGATAACAGTGGTCTTTGACTATCTATGTTGCGGTCAATAAAACGGTTATTAATTTCTTGCAGATGATGACGACAGGCGCCATCAATATTGCCTAAGGTAATTAAGCGGCTATTGGCGGGCAAGTAATCAAATAAACTCGCGGTATCATCAAAGAACAATGGCAAGTAGTTTTCAATGCCTGCTGGCATTAAGCCGCGGCTCACCATTTGATAGACAGATTCTGGCGCCTTACTGGTCACCTCAAAACGGCGGCGATATTGCTGGCGAAACAGCTCTAAGCCTTTGGCATCGGTTGGAAATTCTTTGGCCGGCAGCATGCTTAACTCAGGCAGCGCCTCATTTGAGCGCTGAGTTTCTGGGTCAAAGTAGCGAATAGATTCCACTTCATCATCGAACAATTCAATACGAATGGGCTCGCGAGCGCCGCTTGGAAATAAGTCTAAAATAGAGCCGCGAATAGCAAATTCGCCATGTTCATACACTTGGTCAACCAAATGATAGCCAGTGTCGGTTAAGGCTTGGCGCATGGTTTGTAGGCTGTACTTGTCACCTGGTTTTAATACCATGACGTTGGCAGTCATAAACTGGCAAGGTGGCAGGCGCACCATTAAGGTGGTGATAGGCACTATCAAAAGGGTGGCATCGCCTGACGCTAAGCGGGATAAGGCGGCAAGGCGTTGTGACACTAGGTCTTGATGTGGTGAGAAACTGTCATAAGGCAAGGTTTCTCGGTCGGGAAACAGCACCACGTTGGCGGCCGGGAGCAAATAACTGAGCTCGGCTTCTAGGGCTAGCGCCGTTGGCGTATCAGGAGTAATGATAACGCTTGAGCCTTGATGGGCTTGAGTTAATCGCGCTAAGGTTAAGGCGCGGGCAACGCCAGTCGATACATTAAGATAACGAATGGCCGGCATGGCTAGTGCTGCTGGCGCGGATAACAAAGAAAACTCGCTCATGTGCCTAAATCTGTTGCTTGGCTAATCAGATGGCTCATTGTAGAGCCTTGATTGTTAAGGTGCCACTATTTATCTGTATCTATCTGAGGTGGTTTTAATTGCTGGCGGCGCAATTGCAGTTGTTTTTGTTGTAAACGTAAGCTGGCTTGTACTAATTGCTCGACATCTTCATGCAATATGCGCTCAAAACTGAGCTTGATTTGCCAGTGGTCAGGTAAATCGTCAATAGGAGTGCAGCTTTCTACATGAGTGATACATAAAATGGCAATGAGCTCTTCTTGCACTGAGAACGTCGTGCGAAAAAACTCGCCAACGTTCATAGGGTAAAGACTGATGATAGTTAAGCCCGAACCGCCAAAATGGCTGCCTTGAAAGCAATCACCCTCTTTGATTTGTTGCTCAAGAACATATTGCAGCACTAAATCGACTTTGCGCGCCTGCACTTTTAAGTAATCAATAATAGCCTTGGACTCAAGTTCCATTTGTCGCAGCTGCGCCATGCATGAGGCCTCAAGGGCTTTGGCTTGGCTAATGAGTTGCACGCTGGGTGATTGCATCTGTTTAAGCGCGCCATCATCGGGCAGAGTCTCTGTCCACGGCAACAGATAAACATTAAAGCGGCTGGCAACACTAAAAAATAGATGTTCTTCAGACATAGTTAACTCATTTTATTGGAAAACCTTAAGGTTATTATTTGTGCTTGTTAATAAATTAAGCAAGTTTTTAACTAAAATAGCGGTTTTTTTATTCAAGTTGGCAAAAAGGGCGGTGATTACTGGCTAAGTCTTTATTTCTTTAAGCGTAAAGCCTATTATCTTGGCTGCCTTATTGCCCATGGATTGCTGTTACCTGTGATGAATTTGCGACTCCCCTGTCTGATTGGCTGGCGCTATTGGCGCGCCAAGAAAACCAATAGTTTTGCCTCGTTTATAACCTTATTTGCTGTTATGGGGATTTTTCTTGGGGTGGCGGCGCTTATCATAGTCGGCTCTGTGATGAATGGTCTGGAAGGGCAATTAAAACAACGCATTTTAGGCGCTGTGCCGCAGCTCGTCATTAATGCTGCTCCCGAACAAAATTTGCCTACTAGTTTGCCGCAGCAGTTAATGAACATAGCTGCTGTGATTGATGTGGCACCTAATGCCGCTACGCAAGCCATGATCCAAGCCAATGATGGCATTCGCGCCATTCAAATTTATGGCATTGACCCAAAGCAAGCTAACCTCACAGGTATTGGTGATACTCGCGCCTTAAACAGCTTAGTGGCGGGGGAATATCGCATTGTGTTAGGCGCAGTACTCGCGAATCAACTTGGGGTTAGAGCTAATGATGTAGTGCGCGTTATTTCTGGCGATGGCGTGGTGTATTCACCGTTAGGGCCTGTGCCGTCACAGCGTAAATTTACTGTGGCTGGCGTGTTTGAAATGGGTTCGCAAGTCGATGCTCATGTGGCTTATATCAATTATCAAGATGCTAGACGCTTAATGCGCTTACCGTCTGATGGCATTAGTAGTTATCGCTTATATTTGAGCGATCCGTTTCAAGCGGCGAGCTTAGTCGATACGATTAAGACATTGCTAGCGAAAGATAATATCGATGCCAGCGTCAGTGATTGGCGTCAAGACTACGGCCATTTATTTGCCGCCGTTAAGATGGAAAAAACCATGATGTCTTTAATGCTGAGCTTAGTGGTGGCAGTGGCCGCCTTTAATATCGTCTCAGCACTCGTCATCATGGTGGTCGATAAAACCGCTGACATTGCCGTACTTAAAACCCAAGGCATAAGTCACATGCAATCTATGGCAATCTTTATTGTGCAAGGGTCGCTTAATGCCTTAGTTGGCTTAGGGTTAGGCTTATCGGTTGGGATATTAATCACCTTAAATCTTAACTCGATTATGTCATCTTTAGGCTTATCCATCTTAGGCGCCGGCACGCAATTACCGGTAATTTTATCGCCGTGGCAACTCATGATTATTACCTTGGGCACTTTGCTCATCACCCTATTAGCGACCTTATATCCAGCCATGCGCGCCGCCAAGGTGCAGCCAGCTCAGGTGTTACGACATGAATAAGCAAACAAGAGAAAATGACATGGGATCTGTGGTATTGCGCGTTGACAATGTCAGCAAAACATTTGTCGATGGCAGTGTAGAAACTCAAGTACTTAAAGGCGTGAGCTTAACTGTCGCGCGCTCAGAGCAGCTAGCCATAGTGGGTAGTTCAGGTTCAGGTAAAAGTACCTTATTGCATATTATGGGCAGTCTTGAGCAGCCAAGTTCAGGCGAAGTGTTTTTGGCGGGTAAATCGATAGCGACTTTAACGAGTCAGCAGCAAGCGCAGCTTCGCAATCAAGACATGGGCTTTATCTATCAGTTCCATCATTTATTGCCAGAATTTACGGCGCTGGAAAATGTCGCCATGCCAGCGCTGATTGCCGGCCTTTCAACTAAAGAGGCGCATGCTAAAGCTCAGGCGTTATTAATGCGGGTAGGGCTTGAGCACAGATTGCAACATACGCCCGATAAGTTATCGGGCGGTGAGCGCCAGCGTGTGGCAATTGCAAGAGCCTTAGTCAACGATCCTAAAGTCGTATTAGCCGATGAACCGACCGGTAACTTAGATGCGAAAAGCGGCGAAGCCGTGTATCAGTTAATTCGTGAATTAGCCGCGCAGCTTGGCACTGCCTTTGTGGTCGTCACTCATGATGCTCAACTGGCCGCGCGCATGGACAGACAAGTCATGATGCAAGATGGGGTACTGGTCAATGGAGCCCAAGCATGAAGGCTATGCTTGGCTTAAGTATCGGTTGGCGTTTCTATCGAGCCCGTCAAGCCAATGGCTTTATTGGCTTTATTTCAATGGCGTCCACTGTCGGTATTGCCCTTGGCGTGGCCGTGCTGATAGTGCTGCTTTCGGCCATGAATGGCTTTGAAAAAGCGCTGGAAGATAAGTTTCTGGCGGTAGTGCCCCAAGCGGAGCTCATTGGTGCTGAGGCGCCTATCGCTAATTGGTCACAGATAATGACTGAGGCTAATCAAATTGCGGGCATTACAGCCAGTGCGCCGTTTGTGAAAATTCAAGGTTTAATTCAAAAACGATCAGGCTTTCAAGGGATTAATTTAACGGGCATAGATACCAAGTATGAGTCTGAAGTGTCAGATATTGCCAAATACATGTCAGATGTCAGTTGGCAGGCCTTAAATACCGACAGCAATAATATAGTGCTCGGCCAAAGTTTACTGAATAAGCTTGGGCTTAAGCTCGGCGATAGCTTGTCCCTATATATTCCTAATCAAGGCGGTAAAGGTTTGGCGCAGGCGCGCAGCTTACGCTTTGTGGTGGCGGGCAGTTTTGATTTTGGCGGCGAAATCGAGCAAAGCTTAGGTTATATCTCTATGGCTTATGCTCAGCAAGTGATGGAGCTTGGCAACAATGTTTCTGGAGTGCGGATCCGCACTGATAACGTGTTTGCCGCACCATCGTTAATTCGCGAGCTGGGTTATCAGCAGACACAGTATTTGTATTTGAGTGATTGGACTCGCACGCAAGGGCATTTATATCAAGATATTCAATTGGTTCGTATGTTGATGTATCTAGTGTTGGCGCTAGTGATTGCTGTGGCTTGCTTTAATATTGTTTCCACCTTAGTCATGGCGGTGCGTGATAAAACCAGCGAAATAGCCATCTTGATGACCATGGGCTGTCGGCGCTTCCAAATCATGTCGATTTTTATGGTGCAAGGACTCATGAGCGGCGTTATTGGTACTGTGATTGGTGGCAGTATCGGCGTGCTGCTAGCCTTGAATTTGAGCGCAATATCGAATGGAATTGAATCGTTATTTAACGTTAAATTGCTGGCAAGTGATATCTATTTTATTGATAGTTTGCCATCACAATTGCAGTGGGGCGATGTCAATTTAGTGGTCGCTATCGCGTTAATCATGAGCTTTATTGCGACGCTTTATCCTGCGTGGCGCGCCAGTAAAGTACTGCCTGCGACGGCCTTAAATGGCTAGAGCGGCATAGCGCTACTACTAAGTAAGACACAATAAAAAGGCCTCGATAACGAGGCCTTTTTATTGATTCAATATTGCGATTATTTAATGGCTTAAGTCTGCTTAGATTTGCCTCTGTTTTTACGCTGCTGCCATTTAAACATAATCGAGTATTTCCACAGATTATTAATGGTCAAGTAACCAAACAGTGCGCTAGCAAATGCGAGCACTACGCTGCCTAAAATGAGGGCAGGCCCATAGGTATTAAGGCTGGCCTGTAACCACGCAAGACTCGCCTCGAAATGAAAGGCCTGGGGTTCTTGGCCTAGAATCTGTGAACCCAGCAAATACGCCACATAAAACAATAAAGGCATAGTAAAGGGGTTGGTGAGCCAGACGAGCGCAACGGCAATAGGAATATTAACCTTAAATACCATGGCGAGCGCTGCAGATAGCACCATTTGAAATGGTATAGGGATCCAAGCGACAAAGAGACCCACAGCAAAGGCGCCTGGAGCAGAATGACGATTGAGCGACCACAAGTTTTGATTATGTAGCCTTTCCCCAAACATTTTTAAGTGTTTGTGGTCTTTCAATGTTTCAGGATTCGGCATCCATTTGGCGATGAATTTTTTTGGCATGAGTGGCGGCTACTGTCTTTACTTAAGCTGTGATGAATTCAGTTATAGCCGGCTTGTGTTTCGGCATCCTGTCCAATTTACTTTGGCCTACGCTCCCAAACGTATGGGTCATACTTGGGTTGTTGCTCATCGCAGGCCTTTGTATTTGGTGGCGTTTATGGTTTATAAGCGCTGCGTTATTAGGTATATGTTACTTCAGTGTTTACGCTAATGCCATGCTTGACTTAACAGGCCAAGGCAAAATTAGCGCTATCGCCCAAGAAACCAGCTTTTCGCTTATTGCGCACCAACAGCAACAGTTACTCATGGATGTCACTATTGTTGCCGTGACTCATGAAGCCAATGCCAACACTAAGTTTGATGTGGCCATAAATAATCATGCTGGCTACCCGCTGCAATTATTGCGTCTCTATTGGCGTAATGCGCCGCCAAGCCTTAGCATCGGTGATATATGGCGGCTTGATATTAAGCTCAAACCTATGACTTCCGCTCAAAATGAAGGCGGCCAAAATCGTCAAAAGTTGTGGCTAAGCCAGCATATTATCGCTAAAGGTAATGTGGTCGCAGGTGCGCGTTTGGCGCCAAGCACTCAGTGGCGGGGGCAGTTAATCGCTTCGTTATTACCCTCCTTTGTTACAGTGTCAGAGCATGGCTTGTTAGCGGCATTACTCATTGGTGACACACAAGGCATCACTCAAGCAAAGTGGCAGCAACTTCGGCAAACCGGCACGGCTCATTTGGTGGCCATTTCAGGATTGCATTTATCGGTAGTGGCCTTGTGGACAGCTTGGCTTGCTATGCTGATTTGTCGGCGGCTGTGGCCAAGTGAGAGTGGCGGGGCGATTAGTCTTGGCTTACTCCTGTCACTGGTGGTGACTTTTGGTTATGCCTGGCTAAGCGGCTTAGCATTACCGACGCAGCGGGCGCTCGTCATGTTGATTATCTTAATCTGGCTGTCGCTGATTAGGCGCTATTCCAGTGCATGGGAGCGCTGGTTATGGGCGCTGGTGGTGGTACTGATTATTGACCCCATGGCAAGTCTCAGCATAGGGCTATGGTTATCTTTCGTCGCTGTAGCTGTCATTCTTGTTACAGTTTCAGGTCAGCAACTTGCCAGTAATGCCATTAATATTAGTCGCTTAGATAAAATAAAAACGGCTGTGCTCGCTTTTTGGACTGTGCAATGGCGCCTGACGTTAGTCTTATCTTTACTGCAATTATTCTTGTTTGATGGCGTGAGCTTATCAAGCTTAGTGATGAATGCCTTGATGGTGCCTTGGTTTTCGCTAGTAGTTATCCCTTTGGGGCTATTGGCCTTAGTAAGCTTATTACTGCAATTAGGCTTTTTTGCCATATTCTCTGTGGCTGGTTCAAACTTGCCATGGCTTGGGTTATTGCAACTGGCCAATGCGAGTTTGTGGCCTTTTAGCCAGTTATTAAATGTAAGCGATAGCTTTAGTGGTACTTGGTGGTCTGTGCCTCTTCATTGGCATCTGCCTTTAACCTTGGCCGTCATAGCTGGAGTTTGCAGTTATTACTGCCGCGGCTATTGGCGTTACGCAAGCCTAGTTGCTTTACTGCCACTGATAGGAACTTCGTTGTTTGAACCTGCTTTGTCTAAGCTGGTATCACAGCCGAGCATCCCCCCTAAGGCTGAATCCTGGCAAATTCATGTGGTGGATGTAGGGCAAGGCACGGCTGTGATTGTGGCAAAAGGGAAGCATGCTCTGCTCTATGACACTGGCTCTAATTTTGGTGAGTTTAGTTATGCCAGTAGTGAAATCTTGCCGTTACTTGCCGCCAAAGGACTAAGCCTTGATTACCTTATTGTTAGCCATAAAGATAACGATCATGCCGGGGGCGCTGCTGCGATTATGGCGGCATTCAGCCATTTGACACTGATTACCGATTTACCCTGGGCCAAGGCGATGCCATGTCGCGGCGCCGATATTATCTGGCAAGGACTCGTTTTAGAGTTTTTATGGCCGCCACAGCCCATGGCTGGAAATCACGGCTCTTGCGTGGTGCGAATTAGTGATAAGCAGCGCAGCCTATTATTAACGGGCGATATAGATAAAGCCGCTGAGCTGAGTATGTTAGAGTATCGTGCCGGCGTGAGTATAGAGAGCGATATTCTAATTGCTCCGCATCATGGCAGCCTGACCTCATCCAGCACTCAATTTATCGCCGCAGTAAACCCAAGCTATGTGGTATATACCGCAGGTTTTAATAATATCTACCGTTTTCCCCATCCAAAAGTCGTTAGTCGTTACGCTAACATTGAGGCTATGCAATTAATGACAGGGCACACAGGGCAACTGACTTTTACGTTATTAAGGGAGGTAACAATCACAGGTTATCGCCAACAAATGTCACCTTTTTGGTATAACTCAGTGTTTGGATTTGGTGACAGCCAAGATGTGCAGTAGAATGCCTGCTTTGCCATTATTATTGTGTATTCATGACTGACGCGGAAAAGAACGAAGTAAGTATCGTATTTAAGCGCCTTCTTGGCTATCTGACGCCAATGAAAGGAATGTTTATTCTGTCTGTTTGTGGACTGATCACCTATGGCTTGGTTGACGCAACCTTTGTCGCGTTTATCAAACCTTTTATTGATCAAGGCTTCGCGCAGCAGGCGGCGAGCACTGTGCCAAGCGGGCTCAGTGGTGGTCTAGACTTTGTGCGTAACGAAGGTTTTAAGGCCAGTAATAATATTCTCACCTACGCGCCCTTAGTGGTCATTGGATTATTTAGCCTTAGAGGGCTAGCCAACTTTGTTTCCACTTATAGTATCTCCTACATGAGCGCGCAGCTCATCATGAACATGCGCCAGCAAGTGTTTGAGCATTATTTACGTTTACCTGTGAGTTATATCGATAGAGAAAACTCAGGTAATCTTATCTCACGTGTCACCTTTGATACTGAACAAATCGCTAGAGCCTCTGGCAGTGCATTAATTTCCATCGTACGTGACAGTGTGACTGTCATAGGTATGGTGAGCATAATGTTCTATTACTCATGGAAATTGTCTCTGTGTATCTTAGTGATTGGCCCGTTAATGGGCTTAGTCATGACCATAGTGAGCCGCCGCTTTCGCCAAGTATCACGTCATATTCAATCGACTATGGGCAATGTGACTGCCACGACTGAGCAAATGGTTAAAGGCCATAAAAACGTATTAGCCTTTGGTGGCCAAGAGACTGAATCGCAGCGTTTCGCGCAAATCAATAATCACAATCGTCAGCAAAATATGAAGTTAGCCGTGGCTCAGGCCATCAGCCAACCGACCATTATGGTGATTGGCTCGTTTGCGCTGGCCTTTGTACTTTATGCTGCAAGTCTTGATAGCATGCAGTCAGAACTTACCGCTGGTACTTTCGCGACAATTTTGGGCGCCATGCTCGCCATGCTGCAACCCATTAAGAGTTTGACTCGAGTAAACGCTGAATTCCAGCGCGGTATTGCGGCTTGTACCACAGTCTTTGCCCTGCTAGATACCGAGCCAGAAGCCGACCCTGGTACCTATGAAGTTGAGCGCGCTCAGGGCATGCTGACCTTCAATCAAGTGAATTTCCGCTACCCAGGCCAAGAAAAACTGGCGTTAAATAACATTGAATTTAGCGTGAAACCTGGGCAAACTTTAGCCTTGGTTGGCCGCTCCGGTTCAGGTAAATCGACCATTGCCAGCTTAATTACCCGTTTTTACACTGGTTTAGAGCAGGGCGATATTCGCCTCGATGATGTCAGTATTTATGATTACAGCTTAAAATCGCTGCGCAATCAGGTGGCATTAGTGTCACAGCAAGTGACTTTGTTTAACGACAGTATTGCCAATAACATTGCTTATGCTTACCCGGGTAAAGTCACTCGTGAGCAAATTATTGAAGCCGCGACCTTAGCCCATGCCATGGAATTTATTGAGTTATTGCCAGAAGGCTTAGATACGCAGGTAGGTGAAAATGGCGTATTACTGTCTGGCGGGCAACGTCAACGAATTGCGATAGCGCGCGCCATGCTGCGTAACGCTCCGGTATTGATTTTGGATGAAGCAACTTCAGCGCTTGATACTGAATCAGAAAAAGCCATTCAGTTAGGTCTGGATAATCTGCGCCATAACCGTACTTCGGTAGTGATTGCGCACCGTTTATCGACCATTGAAAGCGCCGATCAGATTTTAGTTATCGACCAAGGCAAGATAGTCGAGCAGGGCACGCATCAGAGCTTACTTGCCGAGCAAGGCATTTATGCCAACTTGTATCAAATGCAGTTTGGTCATTAACCATGCAAGCTTGGGTTCACAATATTTGGTATGGCCAGCATTGGGCTAAATACCTGTTATGGCCGTTAAGTCTGGTGTTTGGCGTCATTTCCAGTGTTCGTCGCACCTTATTTAACTTAGGGGTGAAGCAAGCTGTCAGTTTGCCCGTCCCTGTCATAGTGGTAGGTAATATTACCGCGGGTGGCAGTGGTAAAACGCCGACCGTACTTTATCTTATCGAATTGCTTCGGGCCAATGGCTACAAGCCTGGTGTCATTTCGCGCGGTTACGGCGTGAAATTAACCCAGCCGCTATGGGTGAGTCGCGATGCCAATGCCAGTGATGTCGGCGATGAACCCGCCATGTTAGTGCGCCGCTCTGGTGTACCTATGGTAGTGGCGCCCGATAGAATTGCCGCTGCGCACTTGTTGCTTGAACGGGGCGATGTGGATGTCATCTTATGTGACGATGGCCTGCAGCATTACCGTTTAGCGCGCGATATTGAGTTAATAGTGATTGACGGCGATCGCCGTTTGGGTAATGGCCTATTGTTGCCGGCAGGGCCCCTGCGTGAAGGGCCGTGGCGTTTAGCTGATGCAGAATTCATTATTGCCAATGGTAAAGCGCAGCCACAAGAATACCCAATGAGCTTAGTTAGCGGCGGTTTATATCACTTAAATGGTGACATCTGCGAGCCTTTGACGGGTAAGTCGGTCGTTGCCATGGCGGCTATCGGCAACCCAGAACGTTTTTTTTCTAGTCTCAAACAGCAAGGTTTGCAGCTGACTAAGCAACAAGCGTTTGCCGATCACGCTGCTTTTGTGGAGCAAGAACTCGATAACTTAAGTGGCGGCTTGCCCTTAGTGATGACAGAAAAAGATGCGGTTAAATGTCGCGATTTTGCAAAACCCCACTGGTGTTATTTGGCCGTCAATGCCAAGCTAACCCCCGAATTTGATAGCCGTTTGCTAAGTCGCTTGGCTGACGTAGCAACCAAGAAAGGAAATTATCATGGCGTTTGATAAAAAATTACTCGATATAGTGGCCTGCCCAGTATGTAAGGGTAAACTGGAATTTGATAAAGAGCATGAACAGCTGATTTGTAAGGCTGATCGTTTAGTGTATCCAATCACTGAAGGCATCCCAGTATTGCTTGCGAATCGAGCCACGCCACTGCAAGCGGATTAAGCCAGCTGTTGTCATCCCAATAAAAAAGCCATGAGTATTCATGGCTTTTTTGTTTTTGGCGTTGATAACTCAAGCCATATTGATGTCGACAACTATGGCTTAGCGCTCTTTAATCCAAGGAGTTAAGTTAATCGCCGTTTGCTTACTGCGGCCAAAAGCAATGGCCGAACGGTGACGTAATCTAAACAGCGCCTGATAACATAAGGGCACTAAGTACAAGCTAGTGACGGTTGAAAATACCAAACCACCAATGATGGCAATGGCCATAGGAGCATAGGGCGGGCCACCACCGCCGATTTGTGTGTCGTCCAGGGCAAGCGGCACTAAGCCTAATATCGTAGTGAATACTGTCATCAAGACAGGGCGTAAGCGGGATATACATATATCGGTAATAGCTTGGGACAGGGCGTCAAGCTCAGGCCGCTGTTGATTAATTTGATCTACTAAGACGATACCGTTATTGACCACCACCCCAAGTAAAATCAAAATTCCTATCATGGCCATCACAGACATCGCCGTGCCGGTAAGAAATAGCGCCCAAAATACTCCTGTGATGGAAAATAGGATGGAGGTAATAATAGCGCTTGGCAGTAATAGCGATTCAAACAGCGCGGCCATCACGATATAAATCATTAAGATAGCCAAAACCATATTGACCACCATAATGTTTTGATCTTCATCCTGGCGCTCAAAGCCGCCGCGCAGTGAATAACTGTAACCTTCTGGTAATGTCATGCTATCCATCAAGGTCGTTAGTTTCTCACCCGCTTCCTCCATAGTAATATCGTTAAGATTGGCACCAATGGATAGCGCCGTTTTTCTATCAAAATGGCGAATGGTATCAAAGCGCGGCACTATAGTGATGTTAGCGACATCACCAAGGCTAAAAGTGCGATTTTGCTGGCGCACTAAAGGCAGAGAATGCAGTGCATCTAACGACTGTTGCCATTTTTTATCATAAGCCAGCTCAATTCTAATTTCGCCATTGGGATCATGACGATAAGAGCGTAGTGGCGTGCCTCTCAGGGC